>CAZDFY010000004.1:0-19384 GCA_964504785.1 uncultured Sediminispirochaeta sp.
TAGTGGTACAAATCTTGTGGTAAAAAAAAATTCACACTCTACCGGCGAGTAAATATATAAAAACCGATAAAATGGTCCCGTTTTTATAGTCTTTGAGAGGGTGAACATATAACCTTTATAAAATCCACAAGCTTTGTACCATTAGGTATCAAATAGGGAGGGGCCCTTCGGCGGATGATCTGCAGGCCGGTCCACCGGACAGACAAGCCGCCCTAAGGCAGAACGGGCGATGAGCGCAGATAGTGAGACAGCAATAAATACCGGCACATAGCCGAAAAACCCAATCAAAGTGCCAATAACAATCGGAAAAATTGCAATCGACAAGTTTAAGGTACCGATAATCGCAGTGTAAAGGACACGATTTTCCTCCGTTGAAAGCTCTACAATAACCGCATCCTGGCTTACTTTGCGGCCGCTAATCGCCGCACCTGTGAATAGAAAAAGTGCAATATACGCGGGTAAAGGCAGGTAATGGCTCACAAAGAGTGCCGCCGGCGGTAAGAGAAAGGACAAGCCGGCCCACACTTTTAATACCCGCTTAAAACCCCCCGATTTTACTACACGAGGCCAGAGGAGACTGGCGGTGATCATACCTAGTATTTGTACAAACAGCAAATTCCCCGCCAGTGCAGGGTCGAGGAAGTAGTTCTTTTTCGCCAGGGACACGTAAAAGGGGATCAACGCAACGTGAAAACCCATTCCGTTTACAAACCACAGATAGGATCGTAGGTTGGAATCGGCCCGTACTACCGCGGGAATAGATTTTAGCGTCTGAAAATAGCTGCTTCGCTGTCGCTCCCCGGCGGGTTTTTCCTCTATCATCCAGAAGCCTAGGGTAGCTATCAACAGTACCACCGCGGCGGCTCCAAATAAAAAGCTGTAATTTTGAGGGTACGGGAAGGTATGCAATACCTGACGGGCCAATAGGGCCGATATAAATATGCCGATGCCGGAAATCAGTTGTTTGCGGGTAAAAAAGCGTTGCCGCAGCTCCTTGTGAAAACTCTTGCCGACTAAATCGACATAGGAAATTCCCGCAAAGGCCCCTCCTGTTGTGAACAGCAGCAGTTCGGCATATATCAACAGCAGTGCCATGGTGGTGGAAAGGCCACCTACTCCAATCAGGGTTATTGCAATCAGGGCCAAGGAAAGGACCCGCAGGTTTATGCCGGCCAGCAGATAGGGCTTCTTGCGGCGCTTGCCGTGCAGAAAGCCGGCAAAGTTCAGCTGGGCAATGAGGGGAATGCCGATCATAATCGCCGTTACAATGCCTATATGAAACTCATCGCCCCCCACCTCGAGAATCATGGCGGGGATAACAGAGTTTACTTCTGTAAAAGTCACGGTGATGGACAAAAATATCGCGTGCCATAGAAAGGCACGATAGTTATGGGAACCGAGTGGTGTATCACGCATATATAAATACTACTAGTTTTTTTTCTCCGGGGGAACTAAGGCCCGGGGGCCATATCCGATTAAATCGGTTCGGCCGGCCTTTTCCAGGGCCTCCCGCACTATCGCAGCGTTCTCGGGGCGGTTAAACTGAAGCAGCGCCCGCTGCATCCGCTTCTCCCTTCCGCCGCGGGGCACATACACCGGCTCCATTGTCCGCGGATCAATACCGGAATAATACATGCAGGTCGACACAGTACCAGGGGTGGGGTAAAAGTCCTGTACCTGCTGGGGTATAAAATGCTGGTCCCGGCAGAACTCCGCCAGTTCAATCGCATCCTCCAAGCCGGACCCCGGATGCGATGAAATAAAATAGGGGACCACATACTGTTTCTTCTTCAGCCGGCGGTTCGTATCTGCATAGACCTTCATAAAACGCTTATACACTTTGCCGCCGGGTTTCCCCATTTTGTTCAAAACCCTTTCTGATATATGTTCCGGGGCAATTTTCAACTGCCCGCTTACATGGTATTCACACAAATCCTGTAGAAAAGCCCCTCCCTGTTCTTTGTCCGCCAAAAGATAATCGTAGCGTATACCCGAGCGCACAAACACCTTCTTCACCCCCGGCAGTTCCCTCAGTGTACGAAGGAGCTGTCGATAATCCCCATGATCCGGCCGGAGCTGCGGGCAGGGTTCTGGAAACAGACACTGCCTAGTAGGACATGCTCCATGGGTTTCCTGACGCTCACAGGCGGGTCTGCGGAAGTTTGCCGTCGGCCCTCCGACATCGTGAATATAGCCTTTGAAATCCGGATCAATGATAAGCTGCTGTGCTTCCCTCAGCAGAGATTCGTGGGAGCGGCCCTTCACGATACGGCCCTGATGGAAGGTAAGGGCGCAGAAACTGCAGCCGCCGAAACATCCGCGGCTGGATACCATGCTGAACCGTACTTCCTCCAAAGCGGGAACCGGCTCACGGTAGGAGGGATGGGCCCGCCGGGAATAGGGCAGCTCGTATACTTCGTCTAATTCTTTCTGCGACAATGGATAGTCCGGAGGGTTTTGTACTACCGCCTGTCCCCCCGCCTCTTCGACCAGGGTGTGTGCAGTAAAAGGATCCGCATGTTTCATTTGTACGGAAAAACTGCGGGCAAAGGCTGTTTTATCACGGCGGACTTCTTCAAAGGGGGGCAATTCAATCATTCCCCCCAGCGGACTCATAGACTCATCCTTTGACTCGTCCTTTGGATCGTACTTTAACTTATCCTTTAGTTCGGAGGTTTCGCTGCCGGTAAGCCGGTACACCGTACCTCGTACATCGCGGATAGAGCGAATTTCTTCACCTGCGGCTAATCGGCGGGCAACTGTACGCAGCGGGCGTTCAGCCATTCCGTAAATCAGAAGGTCCGCCTTAGAATCAAGCACTATCGACCTGCGAAGTTTGTCGCTCCAGTAATCGTAATGGGTCAATCGCCGCAAGGAGGCTTCTACCCCGCCGATGATTAGGGGTATACCCTTGTAGGCACCCCGTGCGAGGCCTGAGTAGGTGATCACCGCCCGATCGGGGCGCCGCCCGTACTTTCCTCCGGGAGTATAGGCATCATCATGGCGAAGCTTCCCGGCGGCGGTGTAGTGATTTACCATAGAGTCCATGTTTCCGGAGGTAATAAGAAAGGCAAGCCTCGGGGGGCCGAGGACTTTAAACGAGTCTACACTGTTCCAGTCCGGCTGGGGAATGATTCCCACTTTAAAACCCTCGGCCTCTAGGACCCTCCCGATAACCGCCGCGCCGAAGGACGGGTGGTCTACATACGCATCCCCCGAAATGAGGACAAAGTCGCATTGTTCCCACCCAAGAGCGTCCATCTCTGCCTTTTGCAGGGGTAAAAAGGGGGGCGCCTTTGGGTCGGGGCGTGTTGTCATGTTGGGGCGTGTTCTCATGTCGGGTGCAGCCTTTTTATTCCGGTACTACCAGCAGCTTTGGGTATGGATCCTGGGGAAGAAGATGAAGGCGCACATGGGTTGGTTCGCCCATTTTTTCAACGCACTTCAAGCTTAATTCAACCGACCCAAGCCGACACTCGTTCTTTTGGTAGAGCCGTGCATAGTGGGGTTCACCGTTTTTTTTCAAAATTGCCTCTATAGAATCGCCTACGTACAAGAGCACCGTTGCTTCAGTCATCATCAGACCAAGATCAAACCCGTCGTTCGGATTTATTACTACCTGTTTTTCCGGGAAAGAATAGTCTGCCAGTACTTTTAAAAACCCGGTTTCTCTCTTGTCCATGGGGCGTCCTCCTTGTCCTATACTGAATAATAGTGTCTCTTAAAACTTTGGTCAAATCAGGCTTGGTTTTATGCCGGAATTTATGCCGGAAAACATTCCGGTGAACAGACCTGATATCAGTGGGGGGAAAGCTTTTGACACTTTTAAAACCCTTGAAGCTCTTGAAGAGTATCTTGACAATTTTCATTCCACCCCATAAAATCTACATCATAAAGTACGTATACGTTCATGTTTACATATTTTTATATAATCTTATACGTTTAGGTACATTTTAATTATGCAGAGCAATAAAGATAGTAAAAGCAGCAAGAACAGTATTTTTACATTAAAAGAGATTTCAGCGGCCACAGATACAGAGGAGGCTTACTTACTGGAATGGATACACGCAGGCTTGATAGAACCTGTCGGTCAATCCGACGAAAGCACCCCCTATTTTGGAAATAGGGCCATTGATAAAATTCGGCATGTAAAACAATTCAGTGAAATGGGTTACACCATCGAGGAAATTCGAAAAATACTCAGGAAGGTCGGCATACCAACTGAAAATAAGGGGGGCCGAAGATCCGAGGCTGAGGGCGAGCAGTTTCTTACCGTAGGTACTCTTGCCGAACGCGTAGGTATCAGTTCCCGAACCCTCAAACATTGGGAAGAAAAGGGGATTATCGAGCCGGATATGCGAAGTCAGGGAGGTTTCCGTCTTTATAAGGAGCATTACGTGTTTTTCTGTAAACTAATTCAGGATTTACAGCTCTTCGGCTACTCCCTCGATGAAATAGAAAGAATTTCTGATTTTTTCCGTGATTTTGTAGCCATACGTGCCGATGAATCCACCCATCCCCCGAAGGAAACCCACCAGCGGCTTCAGGAAATGCAAGACGAAATAGGTAGATTATTTGAAAAAACCACCCAGTTAAAAGAGGGCATTTCCCGATGGGAGGAACTGCTGCGTACACACAAAAAACAGATCGTCAATCTTCAAAATAAAAACAGGAAAAAGTTACCGGAGGAGTCGGAATGACACTTACCCACCACAGCCTTTCAACCACGCTCTCAAAACACCTGACTGAAGACGTGGGCTACATTGATCTTGAGCCTCTCATTCGGCATCCCCTTGAGCTTCACTCCTACCCTCTTTATTCCGATCACACCGAAGTGTACCCCAAGGAGGATTACAACGTAGGCAGTTCACTTTTCAAAGCACTACTACGTTACTATCTTGACGAAAATGAATTTTCGGATAAATTTCTTTTTCATCATCTTCAGTGGGCCGATCGCACTATCAACGAGAATAAATCCTTTTCCTACCATATGGTCCAACCCAAAAAAGAGGGGCCCTTCAACGGAGTGATACTCCTGTTCCATGGGCTCAACGAGAAATCATGGGATAAGTACCTGCCCTGGGCGGCAACTTTATCCGATCATACCGGCAGGCCGGTCATTCTCTTTCCCCTTGCCTTTCACATGGACCGTGCTCCCAGGTCATGGTCGAATCCCCGCAGCATGATTCCCGTTGCCAGAGAGAGAAAAAAGCTTTTCCCGGACCTCTCTTCGGTCTCATTTTTAAATGCCGCATTGAGTCATAGAATACAGTTTGCTCCCCACCGCTTCATTACCTCCGGTCTTCATAGTTTTTTTGATGTCCGTGACTTAACCCGTGCTATTCGAAGGGGGGACCATACCTCATTTACAGAGGGGGCTTCCGTTGACATATTCGGATATTCGATTGGAGCCAGTCTTGCCGAACTTTTACTGTTGGCGGACCCTGAACAGCTTTTCTCGGATAGCCGTGCTTTTCTGTTGTGCGGCGGGTCCACACTGGACCTTGCTACCCCCGTGTCAAAAACCATCATCGATGGAGAAGCGTACAAGGAGTTGTTCGGCTTCTTTAACAGCCTTTTTGGCGATATCGGCGCTCTAGGAGAACATTTTCTCAGTTTGACCGGAAAGTGTATACGGGAGTTAGAATGGTTAAAGAGTCTTCTTTTCATCGACCGCCTAAAAGCACTGCGGGAAGGCAGGCTGCAGCAGATAGCCCATCGTATTTCAGCGGCGGTTATGAAAAGGGACCAAGTATTTTCACCGCAAGCGGTCCGGGCCGGCCTTACCGGCGCATCCGGGACAATACCAATCCACATTAAAGAGTATGACCTCCCCTTTCCCTACAGCCATGAGACCCCCTTTCCCACCTCATGGGACCAGTCCGGGGCAGTTACGTCCGCTGAAACAGTTGAAGCGGAGGTGGACCATGTGTTTCAAGAAATTATGAATACCGCCGGGAGATTTTTCTGTAATGTCTAAGCTTAACTGTGCTCTTGTCGGATTGGGGAGAATCGGCAGCAGCCTTGAAAAGGACCCTTTAAGGGAGAAGCCCTGTACCCACGCCGGTGGACTGATGAAAAACTCCGATTGCATCCTTACCGCCGCCTGCGATATTAAGGCTGAGGCTCGGGAAGCCTTTGCCGCCCAGTGGTCTCCTGAGTATTCGATTGAACTTTTTGAAGATATCGATGCACTCTTAAAGAAGGTCCGCCCCGACATTCTCTCGATTGCAACTCCCCCGGATACCCACCTCAAATTGGTACGAAAGGCCGCCCAGGCCCGGGTACCGGTGGTAATTTGCGAAAAACCCCTTGCCCCTTCACTGAAGGAAGCACGGGCAATTGAGAAAATTCATAAAGAACAGCAGGTTAAAATCCTGGTGAATCACGAGCGCCGCTACTCCCGGGACTACCAAATTGCACGGGAATATATAAGATCAAAGGAGTATGGAGAACTTCTTTCGGTCCGCGGCACCCTCTATTTTGGACGAAACACCCCCCATCGGGATGTTCTGCTGCACGACGGCACTCATATGATCGATGTCATCAATTTTCTCACAGGGTCCACCTGCAATCTGAAAAAACGATACGGTTCTATGGGCCTGGCAACATCCTCGGTCTTTTTGTCCGGGAAAGCGGGACCCGCGGCGCTTATCCTTGAGGTTGGAAGCCGTCGGGACCACCTTGTATTTGAAATTGATATGAGCTTTGAATTCGGAAGAATCAGAGTGGGGAACGGGGTTTTTACTTTTGAAAGAAGCGGGGCCAGTCCCTACTACAGCGATTACCGCTCCCTTCTTCCGGAGGAGACACCGGATATTCAGCAGACCGGTTACTTTTCAGGAATGATTGCCGATGCAGTGAAATGCCGTCTCGAACCGCATTACACCCCGGTATCAGGAGCGGGGGATTCTTTAGAGGTAATGCGCTTTATCCGTTCGGCACGGCGCCGGCTCTAGGGGCTATCGGTTCAGTTCGATTCCGTCTTCACGAAGGTTTATTTTCTTCTCTTTATACAGCGCTCCGATAGTTTTTTTGAACAGTTTTTTGCTCATCTTAAGGCGGCTGTAAATCTCTTTTGGTTCACTTTTATCATGCAGGGGAAGAAAGCCTCCCCCCCGCTTAAGGGCGGTAATAATTGTTGCAGCCGCCTGCTCTGAGGCAGGCAGAAAACCCTGGGGCTGAAGCACCACATCCACCAGGCCGTCATCTCTGACTTTTTTTATATACCCCTTTTTGCGGTCCCCAATTTTAATTGGTTCAAAGATCTCGCTATGATACAAAAGGCCGGAGTAGCGGTTATCGATTACTACCTGAGCCCCCAGCTTGGTGATGTCCCACACCAGCAATGAAACCTCCTGGTTGTACTCCAGCTTTGACGTGTCCGTATCGAAATGGGGTTCGAGAAGACAGGTACCGATTACTCCTGTCTGTTCATAATCCAACATCACATACACAATCGCGGTATCACCCTCGTTCAGGGGACTGGACTGATTTTTTTTCGGAACAAATAGGTCTTTTTCAATCCCCCAGTCCAGAAATGCCCCAAAATCGGCAGCGCTTACTACCTTCAAAGGGGCAAAGTCTCCAACCTTCGCCGTCGGCTGCCGGCTTGTAGCGCCTACACTGTTTTTCCCGTCGTTATATACAAACACCTCAAGCTCTCCCCCCGGAGCAGCCCCCCTCGGAGTATCAGCTTTTGGGAGATAGATCTCCCTCTGCCCCCCGTCGAGATAACAGCCCCCCCGGGAGGTTTTTATGATTTTCAGGGTATTAAAATCACCGATTTTCAACATACGCTATATCTTACAATAAAATTCATAATAAACAACAATTACCTCTTTTTTTCTTACAGCATTCGTATTATAGTATTAATAGAACAGGGAGCTGATGAAATTATCCATCAGCACTAGTTTTTGTTACAATTGCAATAAAAACGTGAATTCAGCCGCAAAAACGCTTCCTACTGTACCACAGCCGCAATTTCATTGGTCACCCTCATTTTAACACAGGAGGGTAATTATGCAATCAGTACAACTCAGTTCCGTTCCCCCATCACAGGACCATATTCTTGAGCTTTTCCACAAATTTCAAAAACAGGACACGGACCAAAACTATCTCTCACCAAACTCGGTTCGCCGCATAGCCGAACATCTCAATCTCTCGATGGCCCAGGTATACGGGGTTCTCTCTTTTTATCACATGTTTTCCTACCGTCCAAGGGGTACCTATGTAATCCGTTTGTGCGATTCCTTGTCGTGTCGAATAGTGGGTTCTCTGGATATCTACTCCTTCCTGAGAAAAGAACTTGGACTGCAACGAGATAAGGTAAGTGAAGACGGGCTCTTTAGCCTTGAGATTGTAAATTGCCTGGGAAGCTGTAATACCGCACCCAATATGATGATAAACGACCAGCTTGTCCCCAATCTTACTGTCGAAAAGGTGAAAGACTATATCCATTCTTTACGAGAGGAGGCCAAAAATGAAGCGGTCTAGGGTATCAATTTCCAGTTATGCAATGGAATCTCCCGATATTGAGGCGTACCTAGGCATCGGCGGATATCAAGGCCTTAAAAAGGCCTTACACATGAAGAAAGACGGGGTAATTCAGGAAGTGCAGGAGTCTAAACTCCGCGGACGCGGAGGGGCAGGATTCCCAACCGGAAAGAAATGGGCCGGGGTACCGCAGGATGAAGAAATCTACCTGGTGTGTAATGCCGATGAAGGCGAACCGGGAACTTTTAAAGATCGATACATCATGGAGCATACTCCCTTTTTGATGGTTGAAGGTATGACTATCGCCGGCTATGGGGTAGGTGCTTCGAAGGGATATATCTATATTCGTGGAGAATACCCCGCTATTGCAGAAACAATCCAAGGGGTCCTTGAGGCAGCCCGAAAACAAAATTTACTTGGAAAGAATATACTCGACGGTGATTTTTCCTTTGATATCGAAATCAAACGCGGCGGAGGCTCATATGTGGTGGGCGACGAAACCGCCCTGCTGAGTTCACTTATGGGAAAGCGGGGGTTTCCGTGGATGAAACCTCCCTATCCCACTGAAAAGGGACTGTGGGACCGCCCCACAGTGGTAAACAATGTGGAAACCCTGACTTATGTTCCCCTTATCCTTGCACACGGGGCAGCCGCCTTTGCAGATATAGGGGCCCCGGGCTCTCCCGGACCGAAGCTGTACAGTGTCAGCGGAAATGTAAACTCTCCAGGGGTGTACGAATTTCCCATGGGCGTCAGCGTAAAGGAGCTTCTCAAGGCCGCCGGAGGGGTCCAGGGACAACTAAAGGCGGTACAGATAGGAGGAACCGCCGGCCCACTCTACGATGATACCGCCCTCTCGATGCAGCTGGACTACGATTCAATGAATGCCGCCGGCGGTACCCTGGGTTCGGGAGCAGTGGTTGTTATGAACTCAAAAACAAACATGGCCGGTGTGCTCGACGTCAGTATGCGCTTCTTTGCCGAAGAATCCTGCGGCCAGTGCTTCCCCTGTCGTTACGGCACCCGTCAGCTGAGTTATATGGCCCGCCGCATAGCCTCCGGCAGCGGAGAACAGCACTATCTTCCCCTGATGCGGGAAACCGGAGAAGTAATGAGGGCAACCTCCTTCTGTCCCTTCGGGCAGTCGGTCTGCACCCCCCTCAACTCGCTTTTGGATCAATTCGGCGATGAGGTTGAGGGGTTTATCCGGCAACAGGACTACATAAGGGAGGTAATATAAAATGCTTAGTCTTACAATTGATAATAAGGCGGTACAGGTTGAAACAGGAACTACCATTCTGGAAGCGGCGGAAAAGGCCGGAATCGAAATACCGACTCTATGCAGACATGAAGATATCACCCCGCTGGGGACCTGCGGGATGTGCATGGTCGAGGTAGAAGGAGATCCAGGATACAGCCGGGCATGTATCACCGAAGCACGGTCGGGAATGCGGATAAGGACCCACACCAGGGAACTCCGCCGCATCAAACGCAAACTCCTGGAACTGGTTCTGGCGGCCCATCCCGACGACTGTCTGCAGTGCATCCGCCACGGTGAGTGTGAACTGCAAAAGCTGGCGGAGAAGTTTGAAATTCGACAGCTCAGCTACGACCAGTATACCCGGGGGCTTCCAATTGATTCCTCGGCCCGTGGAATAGTGAGGGATATGAACAAGTGTATCGGCTGCGGTCGCTGCGTGGAGGTGTGTCAGAATGTGCAGACAGTGAAGGCTATTTCCTTTTACGGCCGCGGGGCCGACACCATCGTATCACCGGGGGCCGAGACCGACATGGGCTCCGGGGTATGCGTGAACTGCGGACAGTGCGTGGTATACTGTCCGGTGGGGGCCCTTCATGAAAGGGAACAGGTTGATGATGTGTGGGGCGCTATTGAAAATCCGGAGCTCCATGTTGCCGCACAGATTGCCCCGGCAGTAAGGGTCGCCCTTGGCGAGGAGTTCGACATGGAGCCGGGGGAACTGGTGATCGACAAGATTTATGAAGCCCTGAAATTGCTCGGCGTCGATACGGTATTCGATACCAATTTTTCCGCCGACTTGACCATCATGGAGGAGGGCACCGAGTTTTTACACCGCCTCGAGGCGGGGGGCCCCTTTCCGCTGATTACCTCATGCTCTCCGGGCTGGATAAAATTTGGAGAAACCTACTTTCCCGAACTGATTGACAATATTTCCTCCTGTAAATCCCCCCAGCAGATGCTGGGAGCATTGATTAAAACCCACTTTGCAGAAACCCGTTCTATTCCTCCTGAAAAAATCGTCAGCCTCTCCATCATGCCCTGCACAGCCAAAAAGTTCGAAGCCGATCGCCCGGAGATGAACTCCAGTGGTTTCAAGGATGTGGATTACGTGCTTACCACCCGCGAGCTGGCCCGTATGATACGCCAGGCGGGCATTAGATTTGATAAACTCAAGGGTATCAAGCCGGACAAACTCATGTCGGCCTATACCGGTGCAGGCACCATTTTCGGGGCAACCGGCGGGGTGATGGAAGCGGCACTGCGTACAGCCTATGAACTGAAGACGGGAGAAGCTCTGGAAAATCTGAACTTTGAGGCTGTGCGGGGTCTGGAGGACACTAAAACTGCTGCAATTCCCCTATCCGGACAGGAGATTCGGATAGCCGTAGTACACGGACTTTCAAATGCACGAACCCTCTTGTCTCAGGTAAGGGAAGATTTGAAATCGGGAGGGGTTCCCTACCACTTTATCGAGATTATGGCCTGCCGGGGAGGCTGTGTCGGAGGAGGCGGACAACCGATAGAAAACTCCCTCTACCAGCGCTTTAAGCGGGCCCAGGGACTGTACGCCGAAGATACGGGAATGCCCGTAAGGAAGAGCCATGAGAACCCGGAAGTAGCCGCCCTTTACAAAGATTACCTCCAACAACCCGGCGGGGAGCTATCTCACCATTTACTCCACACCCGCTATCACCACCGGGATGCTCTATCTATATAAGAAGGAGGAGAATAGAGAGGGGGTGAATTCTTACTCAACTTTTGAACAAGGGGCTTGAGGCGATTCGTAAAATCCGCAAGCCGGTTGAGGTTATAGGGAAAGGCATAAATAAAGAACCCCTTTACTATCACAGAGCTCTGATCGACGGCAGCTGTATCATCCTGAGAGAAACCGGATACTCCCAGCTCATCCCTTAAAATCGGCTGTAGAGAACGCTGGGCAAAGGCAATAAACTCTTCAAGGGCCGCCACCCCCGATTCCAGAAGATAGGTATCCCGTTCGTAAAGGGCTTCAAGCTGAATCATCTGCCTGATTTCCCGCAAAGACGAAGAAGGAAAGGACATCTTGTCCAGCAGGTTCAAAAACCACCCCTTATCAAGATTATTGTTGAAAATTCCTCGTATTGCCTCGATTAAAAACAGAATCCGGCGGGTATCTTCATTCTCCGCCACCCGGGGCATAAGTCCGCTGTTATTTTGCATATACGGTTTCATGACTCTTATTATCGGTGAATAAGTACAAAGTATAAGATTCTTTCACGACTCTCTGACCCTGCCCGGATCGTCAAGCCGCAGAAAATTTGATTTCTCCTTCGGTTTTTTTTACCTTGAATTCACATACAGGAAGTGTGGCATGCAGTAAGTGTGGTTATTGTAGGGAAAGGAGTTCGCATGTATACCATTATTTTTTTAGCATTGATCATTATAAGCGGTTTTGTGATTTTTCGGGGAATTCACTCCGGGAAAAAGAAAGGAATTGTTGCCGGAGCTATTCTGGCTGTGGCGACACTTCTATTTTTCTGGTTTATGGGGTTCTGGGTTGAAAAACTTTGGTTTGAGTCCCTGGGATACGTAAACCGTTTTTGGGCGGAGATATTGATTCGAGTAGCCGCCGGTTTTATCGGCTTGGCGATAGGAGCGGGAGTTCTGCTTCCGTTTGCCCTGTTAGTGAAAATACCCGATAACAGCGGCCTGCCAAAAAAAACACTGCGCCTTCTGCCGGTAGTGCTGGCAGGCTTAATCGGTGCTGTAAGAGGGGCCGGTAACTGGGATACCATCTTCAAGTTTTTGCATCAGCATACCACCGAAGTAAGCGAGCCGATTCTGGGATTAGACGGCGGATTTTACATGTTCACCCTCCCTTTTCTGGAACTGCTCTACTCGCTTCTTTTTATATTGTCTGTAATTGCGGTCGTTCTCACTTTTCTGCCCCTCTATGCCCACACCCAACTGGGGCTTAATAAATATCTTAGAGAGAAAAACGGAGCCAGAGATGTTACTCCCGATGAGGATGAACAGTCCCGTATAGAAGAGGCGCAGCAGGGGGGGAAACTCTTTTTAGCAGCGGCATCACTGTTTTTCTTTACCCTTGCCCTGGGCAAGTTGCTGGAACGGTATCGCCTGCTGCTTGACCCGGGCGGTATTACTGTCGGGCCCGGCTGGACGGATGCCAACATACGGTTACCCGCCTATCTGGTTGCCGCTGTACTTGCTTTAGCCGGAATCGTCGTGCTCTGGCTGCCTGCTGTAAGGAGAAAAATCAGCACACCCTTCAGCAAACTATTTTCACACATGGTACATCCCCAGGTTGTGGGGGCAGGTTCAGTTCTTGCACTCATACTTGTAGTGTGGTTTCTTGTACTCAACCTAGTCCCCGGACTTTTTCAGTCCCTCAAAGTGAGTCCCAATGAAATTACGATGGAAAGAGAGTACCTTGAAAACAACATCGAGCTCACCCGTCACGGTTTTAACCTTCAGAATATAACGGAAGAGGAGTTTTCCGTGAGCGAGGAATTAAATGAGCAGATAGTACAGGATAATCAAGGCACCATATCCAATATCCGACTGTGGGACTGGCAGGCCCTGGATGCTGTATATAAACAGTTTCAGGAAATAAGACTGTACTACGAGTTCCGTGATATCGATATCGACAGGTACACTATCGACGGGGAATATCGCTCCGTGATGGTTTCGGCCCGTGAAATGGCACACAGCAACCTGCCGCCGAAGAGCCAGACCTTTGTAAACGAGCACTTCAAATACACCCACGGTTACGGAATTACCATGAACACGGTAAATGACTTCACCGATTCGGGCCTGCCGGAGCTGCTTATACAGGACATTCCCCCAAAAAGCACAGATAAATCCCTCGAGGTCACCAGACCGGAAATTTACTACGGAGAGCTTACCAATAATTATGTAATTGTAAACAGTGAAGAACAGGAGTTCGACTACCCCAGCGGCGATGAGAACCAGTATGTCGACTATGCCGGAACGGGGGGAGTGGAAGTATCCAACTTCTTCAGAAAATTCATCCTCGGCTACAAATTGGGGGGCACCGATTTCCTGTTTTCCGGCTACCAGAAAGACGACAGCCGGGTTATGTTTAACCGTAATATTGCTGAACGGGTGAATAGGATAGCACCGTTTCTTACCTTCGACCGCGACCCCTATATAGTACTTATCGACGGAGAGCTTCGCTGGATTATCGATGCCTACACTACCTCCAACAAGTTTCCTTACAGCGAGTATTATTCAGCCCAGGCGGTGGGCACCTCAAGGATTTCCGAACGATCCCAGTCCGAGGGCCGGCAGATGACCGGACAAATCAACTACATCCGCAACTCCGTGAAGGCGGTGGTAAACCCGTACAGCGGTGATGTAGATTTGTATTTGTATGATGAAGATGATGCCCTGATAAAGGTGTGGGACCGGATATTCCCGGGACTCTTCAAGGATAAATCGGAGATGCCCGAAGAGCTGCGTGCACATGTGCGTTACCCGGCAAATTACCTGATGATACAGGGAGAGGTGTATGCAAAATACCACATGACCGACCCGGCGGTATTCTACAATCAGGAGGATCTGTGGATTCGGGCTACCGAGAAGTACTACAACGATGTGCAGGAGGTAAAACCCTACTACGTGATGTGGGAGCGCCCCGGATCAAACAAGCCTGAGTTTGTGGTTATGATGCCCTTTACTCCGAAAAACCGACAGGTACTTATAGGCTGGATTGCCGGCGCAAGCGACCCTGAACACTACGGGGAGTTTATTGCCTACAAATTTCCCAAGGATAAACGGGTCCTGGGGACCCAACAAGTGGAAACCAAGATCGACCAAAACAGCTATCTTTCAAGCCAGCTCTCATTGTGGGACCAGCGCGGCTCGAATGTCATTCGGGGCAACATAATTACTATTCCCGTTGATGATACGATACTGTATGTCGAACCTATCTACCTGCAGTCGGAGACCGCCGCCTATCCGGAGCTGCGCCTGGTTGCAGTAATGTACGATGATCAGCTCTCCTATGCTGAAACCTTTGAAGAGGCCCTGCGGGGCTTATACGACTCGGAAAAGGGACCGGATAAATTAAATGAAAATATTGTCTCCCAATTTACTTCACAACAGACCGAAGAACCGGGGGAAACAGAGATGGAGCAGCAGCCCCAACTACCCCAGGAGCTCAACCAGCTCATACAAAGTGCCAACAGCGCCTTTGATACCTACTTTGAACTTCTCGGTAACAAACAGTTTGGTGAAGCGGCGGACGAGCTGGACCGGCTTGGGCGGGTCCTGGAACAGTTGTCCCGCCGGCAGGGGGAACAGTAATAGAGGAAAAGCAGTTTCGAGAATACCTGGCCGATATGGAAGCCGGCGAAGACGAGGGTAAAAGACTATTAATTATGGCCCTAATTATGCCCTAATTATGGTTCCCGAACATAAAGGCCTTTAAGAAGTCGGGTTTCCCAGGCTCTGTGCTGCCCTTATGGTTCCCGCCGACCTTTGAATAGGGGCAGGCAGCGACACAGACACCGCAGTCGGTGCCGAACTGTTTCCAGGCGGAAAAACAGGCCTCATGATCGATCGAACGGACTTGCTTCGCATAGTCATCTAGTATCGGGCCGGAAGGAATAGCGCCTACCGGACACAACTCAGAGCATTTGCGGCAAGCCTCGCATACCTTTGGCAGATTGAAGTCCACCGGCCCGTCCAATTGGAGCTCCGCATCGGTTGTGACCGCACCCAGCCGAATACGACTGCCGTATTTCTTGTGTACAATCAGCCCATGCCGCCCGATTTGCCCGATTCCAGCCCGCTCGGCTATCGGCGGCAGCACAAGTTCACTCTCACCATCCATATGACAGACCGCATTGTAACCCAGGCCGCGCAGATAAGAGGCGATCACTAATCCCGGGACCGCAACCCGCAAATAGGTGCTCGCAACCTCTGCCGCCTCTCGGATGCCGGGGGCTGTTCGCATCTCATCGATAGACATTTCCATCGCATAGACCAGGGTAAAGGGAAGCACCTCATCTACCCTGCGGTTATAGCGCCCGTCGCGGCCCCTGACCGAATAGACACAGCTTTCATCCGTCTCGGTTGCCCCGGTGACTACCGCACCATAGGAGCGCAGCGTTTTTTTTATATACTCCGTAAGGGCTGCGCAGTTCATCTCCTCCCTCAAATGACCGGGGGCCTTGTACTCCCCCTCAAAACCCCGGACAAAGTCCCTGAGCTTGGTGATAAAGGCAAAGGTTGTGTCCACCATCGGGGCCTCCGGCATTGCATGGGAAAAATTTCCCGGCGGGGCGGCTCGCATGGCGTCGTCAAACTCTTTTTTCTCGGGATGCCTGGCGTAATAGCTCCTGTAGTGCTCGGTTCCGGGTTCCAGGGTCATCCGCGAGAAAATTGTATCCCGTTCATCTATTCTGTCCATACACACACTATAAATGAAGCCCCGGGTTTGCAAAAGACTCCCAAAGCGGGAATTCTGATATTGAAAGTCATAAGCATCACAGCTGTAATTTATTTTCCCTCTTTGAGAATAAATCCTTGCTAAAAGCAGGTCACCTACCTATGCTCATTAGTAGAGAGGTAAGTTCTATGGCACAGTTAAGAAAAACACGAATTGTGGCGACTCTAGGGCCCACCTGCGACGAAGTTCCAAGGATGAAGGAGCTATTGAACGCCGGCATCAATGTTGCCAGATTTAATTTCTCCCATGGCGACCATGATGAACAGGCCGGCCGCATTAAAAGAATACGACAAGCCTCCGCCGATATAGGTGTGCCGGTGGCGATTATGCTTGATACAAAGGGCCCGGAAATTCGCACGGGAATGGTGAAGTCCCAGGGAAAATCCGACGGCGAGATTACCCTTCATATCGGCGATGAGATAGTACTTACAACCGAAGAAGTCGAGGGGGATAAACATCGCCTTTCGGTTAATTATGCTCAGCTTCCCCAAGATGTAAGCAAGGGAACGCACATCTTTATCGCCGACGGGGTTATTGACCTCGAGGTCACAAAAGTAGAGGACACCGAGGTGTACTGCCTGGTCCGTAACGGCGGCAGCTTCGGTAACAAAAAAAATGTAAATATTCCGGGAGTAAAAGTATCCCTGCCGGCGATTACTGAAAAGGACCGACAGGATATTCTCTTTGCGATTCGACATGAGATGGATTTTATCGCCGCTTCCTTCATTCGCAGCCCCCAGGAAGTGGAGGAAATTCGGGAAATCATAAAAGAACACAACTCACATATTCATATCATTGCGAAAATCGAGAACCAACAGGGCCTTGATAATATCGACGATATTATCCGGGTGTCCGACGGAATAATGATCGCCCGAGGTGATCTTGGGGTACAGCTTTCAGTTGAACAGGTCCCCCTGGCACAAAAGCGTATTATTGAGAAATGCATCAAACAAAACAAACCGGTTATCACCGCGACCCAGATGCTTGATTCGATGATCCACAACCCAAACCCAACCAGGGCGGAGCTTACCGATGTGGCCAACGCTATTTTTGACGGGGCCGATGCGGTGATGCTTTCCGGTGAAACGGCTAATGGAAAATATCCCCTGCGGGCTGTTGAGACTATGAATCGGATCGCTCTGGCGGTAGAACAGTCACCGGAGTACCTTGAGAGGAACCGTCGGTTCTTTGATCCGAACAAAACCTCGGCGGATATCGGACATGCCATCGCAAAAGCGGCCTATATTGTAGCCCAGGAAATTGATGCCGGGGCAATCGTTACCCCGACCCTTCGAGGGAACAGCCCCCGCATTTTGAGCAACTACCGGCCTGTACAAAAAATCATTGCTGTGACCACCTCCCAAACGGCCTATCGCCAGCTCATGCTCAATTGGGGGATCTTTCCCATCTGTACCGAACTGGTACACGACTCGGAGATGATGCTGCAGAACGCTCTGCGCCTTGCAATGCAGCATGGATTCATTAAAAAGCCGGACAGGGTGGTCACCGCCGCTGGAATTCCCCTCAATTCTCCTATCCCCATGAACACCATCAAGGTGCACTTTTTAGGCAGCATTCTCAACCGCGGACACCGCGGCTTCGGCAATGTTTGCTCCGGCACGGTGGTAAAAGCCGGCACCTTTGAACAGGCCCGATCCCGTCTCAAACTGGACGGTACGGAGATACTGATTACCCGCTACCTCTCCCGTGAGTTTACAGAACTACTGCCTGATATAAAGGGTATTATTCTGGAGGAAGATTCGGCAATCCCCCCCGGGGAGATTTCTAAATCCAATCCTCACATCGTGTTCATCTCCGATGTACCCGAGGCACTTGCACAGTTTGAGGACTATCAGCTGGTTACCCTGGACGGGGGAGAGAAAATTATTTACGAGGGTTTTTTAGATAAAACCTAATTTGTTCTAATACATAAACGGTAAATCGAAGATTTTACTAAAAATTTCTGACTTAGCTGGTACAAACTGAAGATTTTAAAAACGCAGGTGCGAGGTGTTATTTTTTGATATCCTAAATCACACCCCAAACTCTAAGGGGGGAGCGGAATAGCCCGCCCCGGGCACCCGGCGGAGCGGAGGAGCGGAGCCGGATATGTGCCCGGGAGCCCCAGCCTGGACTCGGCGGCTATGGAGCGCGGGGGCGCTCCCCCGCCCAAAATAACTATTTAAAAAAAGCGCCGTGGAACAACAATTTCGGAAAGTTCTTAACCCAAAGAGGGAGAAAAGTTCTCTCTTATGTCGTCCCACGGCGGAGAGGCCTAATAAATTTTTCTAATTCCAGTCTACATACCAGCCGTATGAGGGTACTGCGGTGTCATCATAACTGGTGTGTAAAAGCGACTCTTCTCCTGCACTGATAGAGGATACGGCAAAGTCGTACTCACCGTACGCTAAATCGTCGGTTGTAATGGTGTACTCTGTTTCGGCGGCGCCGGTGTCGACCAATTGGACCCACTCGTAGTTTCCGTGTTCCCGATAGTATAACCGGTATCCGTCTACAGTGAGGGGAGTTCCGGTGTCCGGGTCCTCGGGAGGATTCCAGGCAACTGTAAAGGTGTCCTCGGTTACAGCAAGGGCTTCACCGGGTTTATTTACCTTATCAAAGCTGAATACATGCTCAGTGGTGCCGCTCGCAGATATATGGACTGCTTCCGCGAAACCCGCAATTACGATACCGCTGTCCAGCAGCTGGGCTTCCAATGTATAAAAGCCCCCGTCAACCTGCACTTCACCTACCGCTTCACCCTCGGTGCCGATTGCGAATTCCATCGGGATTGTTTCATTTTGACTGCTTACAAGGTATCCTTCGACGGTGGCGCTGCGGGTCTGTACGGAGTTCCACTGAACTTCGATGCGGGCGGTCCCCTCCCCGTCGGCGGGGCCAAGGGTGATTGCTACAGATACGGTTTCGCCGGAGTTTACTTCGACATCGGCGGTCCCTAGGGCAACCACCTGATCAGTTTCGTTCAATCCTTCAACCAGTATATTCCAGCTTCCCGGTGAGGGGAGTGAAGCTTCTATAGTAGTTTCCGGGGAGTCGACAACCACTTCACTTCCCTGGGCATCCGAGAAGGTTACCCGATAGAGGCTGACTTGGGTAGAGATGTCGGATACCAAAGTCCGGGAGCCGATTCC
>CAZDFY010000004.1:19484-38872 GCA_964504785.1 uncultured Sediminispirochaeta sp.
CCGGGAGCCGATTCCTAATTGCACTTTTACTTTTCCCTGGGGTGCACTGTTTCCCATCGGGTTTGAGCATGCTGAAACCAGCATTATTATCGCCATAATTAGGGCGGCTGTCATGTGTGCACTGGCGAACACTCTACCGGGCACATTATTTTTCCTTCTATTTCTCATATCCAAATTACCTCTCTCAAGCCGGGGAATGCAAAAATCATACAGCTTGTCGATTTTTGCATCGCCCCTGGTTTATAGTATTCTTTCCTTTTTCTTTTTAACTTTCTGTTACTGTGAAATTGTGGGTGACCGACCCTGCACGGCTACCATCAGCGGTAAACCCAATAACATCCAACCGGTACAAACCGGGGGATAAGGTACTGTCGGTTGTGTAGGAGGATGTTCCGCTTGCCTGAGATACACCATTGAGATACCATGTGTACTGCACGTCGGCTACTCCGCCGGCATCTGCTGTTACGGTCATGGTGCTTCCATACACAATTGAATCAACTGCACCCGATAGGGTGATGGTCAAGGGTTCCTGAAGATCGGGGTCTGCGATTACCTCTACCCCTCCGGTGGGCAGGTTAAACTCATTAAAGGTGAACTCTCCGGTAGTCTGCTCTCCATTAAATATTCGGACCGCTTCAACCGCCCCCGCAATTACCTCGCCCGATTCCAATAACTGAAGCACCATAGTGTAATACCCTGTGGAGATTGTGGAATCCGAAATTTCAGAGTGCCCCGCATTAACCTGGTTCGCGCTCAGCTCAAGTATATTCCCTGAGCTTGAGGTAAGCCGGGATTCAATTACCGGATTTGACACTACCGCATCGTCCCAAAATACATCCACCAAGAAAGACCCGGTCCCCGCCGGCGGTAAAAGGAGTATATTCAGCGAAGCGGTTTCTCCGGCGGACACATTTACTGAATTGGTCCCTGTTGCAATACGAGTCCCCTCTGCATTGTAGGCATCCACCGTAATAATCCACTCGCCGGATTCCAAATGGTTGATCTGAAGAGGCGAATCTGTCGTGGTTTTGTTAAAGGAACTGTTGTACGGTCCGTTTCCACTTACTGTATAGGAGGTCGCATCAAGACTGATCGCCGGTGCGAGCACCCTCGGCTGGGATTCCTCAAAACTTATTTTTAGATTTCCGTTTTTTTCTTCCGGTACGCATGCCGCAAACACTACTAGCATCAGCAGCATCGACGTCGCAAGTGCTATCATTTTAGATAGCTGTTTCCTGTTTCTTAACAACATAGTTTCCCTCCCAGTTGCACATTATTTAAACCGGAACAATAAAGCAGGATCCGTGCCAAACTTTTCGTTCTTACCATTTTTTCTTCTAATGTGTGGTCTAATAGAGAGTTATTTGGTGTGGGGAAAGAGAGGGTTTTACTATAAGGTGTGGGATCAGTGTATTTAGATTACGTTATTGAAATTTAATGTCGAAGAACCATTACATAATTGTAAGTTGGGGCATCAGGTATTCTTATGCCAGTGTGGATTTTTGATGCCGTATTTGGCAATTTTATAATTTAGAGCGCGGGGGGTAATACCCAATAACCTCGCGGCATCCTTTTGTACATAATGGGCTGCCTGTAAGGCCTGTCGGATTAGGTCTTCTTCCAACTCTTTAAGACTTAAGCCTTCCGGCGGGACCCGCACAAACTCAACTTTTCCTCCGGAGGTATTTGCATCTTCATATGCTTCATTTTGAGGTGCCTCCGCCGATGCACCCGCCTGACCACCGGACTGGGCACCTACGCCCGCCTGTCCACCGGACTGGGCACCTGTTTGAGCATTCGCCCCGTTCTCATCTACCGGTGTAAGGTTAAGGTCCTGCAGACCAATTACTGAACGCTCGCTCATCAGTACCGCCCGCTCGATGGTATTGCGAAGCTCCCTCACATTGCCGGGCCAGGTGTACTTCAGCAGCTGATTGAGGGCGGCCCCGTCGAATTTTTCTATGGTTTTCCCAAACTCACCGTTAAACTTGGTAAGAAAGTATCGGGCCAGGGGAATAATATCGTTCTTTCGTTCACGGAGCGGTGGAATATTGATATTCACCACATTCAGGCGATAATAAAGGTCCTGTCGAAATCGGTTTTCCTGAACCTCAGTTAAAAGGTCTCTGTTGGTAGCGGTTATTACCCGCACATCCAGCTTGATCTCACGATTGCTTCCGAGCCTCTCAAAGACCCGCTCCTGGAGCACCCGAAGGAGCTTTACCTGGGTGCTTATTTCCATTTCCGCTATTTCATCCAATAGAATACTGCCCTCATTGGCCTGTTCAAAACGGCCGATGCGCACTTTGTCCGCCCCGGTGAAGGCCCCCTTTTCGTGGCCAAAGAGTTCACTCTCTAAAAGCTGTACAGGCAGGGCGGCACAATTTACCTTCACAAAGGCCTTGTCCGCACGGTTGCTGTTGTAATGTATTGCCCCTGAAATAAGTTCCTTTCCGGTACCGGTTTCTCCTGTGAGCAATACAGTGGAATCGGTTTTCGCAACTTTGTCGACCATACTAAAAACTTTTTCCATCTCGGGGCTTTCACTTACAAAATTTTCTGGTTTATAGATAAGGTCCCGTTCGCCGCGCAGGCTTTGGGCTTCCATCTCCAGTTGCCGGAATTCGAGGGCCTTAAGAACCCTCTGATAGAGGTCTTCAACATCATAGGGTTTTTGAATAAAATTATGGGCCCCAAGCTTTATGGCTTTTACCGCCTCCTGTACATGTGAAAAATCGGCGGTTACAATTAACGGGGCGTTCCGATTAAAGGTCTGCCGGCACTCCATGAGTTTTACAATAGTGCCGTTCTGGCCGCTTACATCGGTGACAATTGCATCAAAAAGCTGTTTTTGGATGAGTTCAATAGCTTCATTCAGGTTTTTAGCCGTCACTACCCCTACATCCATACTGTTAAGGTATGATGCAATATCCTTGAGGAGAGAACTGTCTGGATCAACTAAAAGAACCGTCATTGTTTTGTTTAAATATAGTGCATATCAGGGCTCTTTTAAATCACAAATACTTTTTTTCTTCAGGGAGGACTTCTTCCAGTAATACCGGGATAGGACCGGGGGAAACTAGGTTAGAATCGTTCTAGGTTTATTGACTTCCCCGCCTCGAATTCCTATGGTATGTGGTTAAAGGGAGGGGAAAGGGTTATGAAAAGAACAATACTGTTAGTGCTCCTATTCGCCGCGGCTTCAATGAGTACAATGGTCACGATGAGCTGGGCGGAGGTCCGTATTTCCCATGCTCTTTCGATGCATGGGCAGCCAAAATATTCTGCTGATTTTCAGCATTTCGATTATGTAAACCCGGATGCGCCGCAAGGAGGAACACTGCGGCTCCATTCAATTGGGACCTACGACAACTTTAACCGCCATGCCCTTCGCGGCTTGGCTGCTGCGGGGTCGACTTCAGTAAACGACAGCCTTATGACCCGTTCCGAGGATGAAATCAACACAATTTATCCGCTTATAGCTGAAAAGCTCGAATACCCGGAAGATTTTAGCTGGGTCGTTTTTCATATTAATCCGAAGGCCCGTCATCAGGATGGTAAGGCGATAAGCTCCGAAGATGTGGTCTTTTCGTTCAATACTTTTATGGAGAAGGGGGTACCCCAATTTCGACAATACTTCAAGGAAGTGGATAAGGTTGAAGCCCTCGACAGCTCCAGGGTTAAATTTACTCTCTCCGAGGGAAACAAAGAGATGGTAATGGCCCTGGCGGATACGACCATTCTACCAAAGCATTATTGGAAGGACCGGGACTTCTCCGAACCCCTTACAGAGGTCCCCCTTGGAAGTGGTGCCTATACTATAAGCGATTACAAGATTGGACAGTACGTGGTATATGAAAGATTGAAAAATTACTGGGCCCGGGATATCCCGGTACTCCGGGGGAAACTGAACTTCGATTATATCCGCTACGACTATTACCGGGACCAGAATGTTGCATTTGAAGCGTTTAAAGCCGGTGAATACGATGTCCACCGCGAAAACATCTCCAAAAACTGGGCGACCATGTACAAGGGGCCGAATTTCGACAAGGGATACATCCTACAAGAAGAAATTCCCCATCAAATTCCACAGCCGATGCAGGCCTTTGTATTTAACATTCAGCGTCCTTTTTTCAGTGATCGACGGGTCAGGGAAGCTATCACCTATGCCCTCGATTTCCAGTGGATGAACGCCAACTTATTTTACAATCAGTATACCCGCACCCGCAGTTACTTTCAGAATACAAAGTATGAGGCAACCGGCCTTCCGGGCAGGGAGGAACGGAAAATCCTCGCACCTATCAAAGATCAGGTCCCCGAGGAAGTTTTTACCAAAGAGTACACTCCCCCTGTAACCGACGGTTCAGGCACTATTCGCCCACAGCTCCGAAAGGCTCTGAGGCTCCTGCGGCAGGCGGGATGGCACATCAAAGATCGACGCCTGGTCCACGCCCGTACCGGCGAGCCAATGGAGTTTGAACTGCTGCTCTACAGTCCTTCGATGGAGCGGGTAGCTATACCTGTACAAAAGAACCTCGAACGAATGGGTATTACAATGAATATCAGGGTTGTAGATACGACCCAGTTTACCAATCGCCTGCGGGAGCGGGATTTCGACTTGATTTCCCATGGATACGGAGCAAATTACTATCCCGACAGCGGATTACAGATAACATGGCACAGCGACTACATTGACTATACCTATAATACCGCCGGTGTTCAGGACCCTGCGGTGGATTATTTGATTGAGGGAATTGTCGCCCGTCAGGACGACAGGGAAGCCCTACTGCACTGGGGGCATGCACTTGATCGTGTTCTTACCTGGAACAACTATGTAATTCCCCAGTGGCATATTTCAAAGTTTCGAGTGGGTCATTGGGATAAGTTTTCAAGACCCCGCACCCGACCAAAATACTCCCTTGGGCTGGATACGTGGTGGATAGATTCAAGGAAACAGGGTAACCTGCCTGCCAAGGTCCGGTAAGAATGGCCGCGTATATACTCCGCCGCCTAGTACTTATTATTCCCACACTTATCGCAATTATCACAATAAATTTTTTTATCGTTCAGATAGCCCCCGGAGGACCGGTTGATCAGATAATAGCCAACATGAGCGGCATCAATTCCAATATGGTGATGGAGCGCATTTCAGGACAGGGCCAGATGGAAGCCGGCAGCACCGGTGCCCTCGACAGCAGCGGTTCGGCCGCCGGAGACGGGGGCGGGGTTTCAAGTGACAGCAGTGGCGAAAGCGCTGTCTACCGTGGTGCCCGCGGCCTTGATCCGGAAGTAATTGTTGAAATTGAAAAGAGATTCGGCTTTGATAAGCCCCTGCATGTCCGCTATTTTCAAATGCTGAGCCGCTATGCTGTGTTCGACTTCGGCGAAAGCCTTTTTCGCGGCCGTACAGTGGTAGGTCTTATCATCGACCGCCTCCCCGTCTCCTTCTCCCTTGGCCTATGGAGTACTCTTATTATTTATCTGGTTTCTATCCCCATGGGTATTCGTAAAGCCGTGCGCCATGGAAGCCGCTTTGATGTATGGTCAAGCAGCATAGTAATTATCGGTAACGCCGTCCCCACCTTTCTTTTTGCTATTGTACTGATCATATTTTTTGCAGGCGGTAGTTATCTTGATTGGTTTCCCCTTCGAGGTCTTGTATCCGACAACTTCACCGAGTTGTCCCTCTTCGGTAAAATTGCCGACTATTTTCATCATTTGGCACTCCCGATACTTGCAATGGTAATCGGGGGGTTCGCGACTTTGACTATGCTGACAAAGAATTCCTTTCTTGATGAAATCAACAAACAATATGTAATCACAGCCCGGGCGAAGGGCTGCACGGAAAAACGCATACTCCGGGGTCATGTGTTCCGTAACGCAATGTTGTTGATTATTGCCGGTTTTCCCTCTGCCTTTATCAGTATGTTTTTCACCGGCTCACTGCTTATCGAAGTTATTTTCTCGCTTGAAGGGCTCGGCTTGTTGGGATTTGAAGCCACTATGCAGAGGGATTATCCGGTGATGTTCGGCACACTGTATATGTTTACCCTTCTGGGTTTGTTGCTCAATCTCATTAGCGATCTTACCTATACAATTGTTGATCCCCGTATCGATTTTGAATCTAAGAACACCTAAACAGAGCAGGAAATGATCATATGAACCGGTTAATGAAGGAAAGGCTGCAACGTTTTTACCGCAACAAACGCGGGTATTACTCATTTGTTCTCTTTACTACTCTATTTGTCCTCAGTCTTTTTGCAGAAGTGCTTGCCAACGACCAGCCGCTGTTAATTGGCTTTGAAGGAAAACTCTACTTTCCGATCTTTCGCGAATATGCCGAAACGGATTTTGGGGGTGAGTTTGCAATGGCCGCAGACTACCGTGATCCCTTTGTCACAGAGCTTATTGAAGAAAAGGGTTGGATTCTCTGGCCCCCGATACGCTTTAGTTATGATACCATCAATTACGAATTACCCAGCCCCGCTCCCTCTCCACCGACCGCTGAAAACCCCCTTGGTACGGACGATAAGGGAAGGGATGTACTTGCCCGCATTATCTACGGGTTTCGAATTTCAGTACTCTTTGGCCTTACCCTTACGATAGTTTCTTCTATTGTGGGGGTTTTTGCCGGGGCGATTATGGGGTATTACGGCGGTAGGATTGATATTCTAGGCCAAAGATTTATCGAAGTGTGGTCCGGTATGCCGACACTGTTTCTGTTGATCATCCTCGCCAGTATAATCCAGCCTAATTTTTGGTGGCTTTTGGGTATTACCCTGCTTTTCAGCTGGATGAGCCTTGTGGGAGTTGTGCGGGCAGAGTTCTTGCGGGGCCGCAATTTTGAATATGTACTTGCAGCAAAAGCCCTTGGTCATCGGGACGGTATTATTATGTTTCGCCATATTCTACCGAACGCAATGGTGGCTACCCTCACTTTTATGCCCTTTATTCTGGGAGGCTCTATTACAACGCTCACTTCTCTGGACTTTCTCGGTTTTGGTCTGCCCGTCGGGTCTCCCTCGCTGGGAGAGCTTTTAGCCCAGGGCAAGGCAAATGTGCAGGCCCCCTGGCTCGGTATTTCGGCTTTTTTGGTACTTGCAGTTATGTTGGCACTGTTGGTTTTTATCGGCGAAGCGGTCCGTGACGCCTTCGATCCACGGCGGGCGGGATAAGCGTATGAAAAGGGAACCCACGAGTTCTTCGAAACCGGCACCCTTACCCCTAGTTTCTATCCGTGATCTGCGGATCGCCTTCCGCCGTGGTAATACCCACAACGAGGTTGTCCACGGTGTAAGTCTTGATATCGGCAGGCACGAGACGGTTGCCCTTGTAGGAGAGAGCGGCTCCGGCAAAACCGTCACAGCCGCATCCATCCTCCAGCTGCTCCCGCCCGAAAACGTTCACTACCCCGGGGGACAAATCTTTTTTCATGGAGCAGAAAACCGTGTAGAGAGTAAAAGGGGAGAACATATTGATTTGCTGTCCGTACCGGAACAGGAGCTTCTCAGTATTCGGGGAAACCATATCGGGATGGTTTTCCAGGAACCAATGAGCTCCCTCAACCCCCTGCACACAATTGAAAAACAAATTGCCGAAACTCTGTATATTCATCGGGGCATCGGGCTTGAGCAAGCCCGTCCAATAGCACTTCAATGGCTCCAGAGGGTCGGGATTCGCTCCCCGGAGGAGCGCCTTAAAGCGTATCCCCACCAGCTCTCCGGCGGTGAACGCCAGCGGGTTATGATCGCAATGGCCCTAATAAACGAGCCGCGTCTTCTCATCGCCGATGAACCTACCACCAGCCTGGACGTAACTATTCAGGCACAAATTTTAGAACTAATAGCTCACCTCCAGAAGGAGCTACAGATGGCGGTGCTGTTTATCACCCACGATCTTTCAATAGTAAAACAGATCGCCGACCGCGTCGCAGTAATGCAGGACGGCCGCATAGTTGAAACCGCCGATACACCCAGCATCTTTACAAAACCCGCCCATAGGTACACCAAGGCTTTGATCAATGCTGAACTCGATTCAGCCCCGCCCCCCCCCAGGGGAGAAGAGGAAACCCTCCTCAAAATAGACGACCTCAAGGTGTGGTTCCCAATCCAGCGCGGCTTTTTTAGAGTTACAAAGGGACATATCAAAGCGGTAGATGGAATTGCCCTAGAGGTAAAACGAGGACAGTCCCTGGGAGTTGTCGGTGAGAGCGGGAGCGGGAAAACCACCCTCGGGAAAGCGCTGCTTCGGCTTGAAAAAAGCAACGGCTCTATCCTGTTTGGAAACACCCGGCTCCATGAACTAAGTGATAAAGCAATGCGGCCCCTGCGCCGCTCTCTTCAGGTGATCTTTCAGGACCCCTACGGAAGTTTGAGTCCGAGAATGTCGGTGGAACAGATAATCGGAGAGGGGTTGGACCTCCACAAAATAGCACCAAAGGGTGAGCGGGAGGGCCGTATTATCGCCGCGATGGAGGAAGTTGGTCTGGATCCACACACCAGAAACAGGTACCCCAATGAGTTTTCCGGAGGCCAGCGGCAGAGGGTTGCCCTGGCACGGGCGCTGGTGCTCAAGCCGGATTTTATAGTACTCGACGAGCCCACCTCATCCCTCGACCGGTCGATCCAGTTCCAGGTGGTAGAACTCCTGCGAACCCTCCAGGAGCGTCACGGTTTAACCTACCTGTTCATCAGCCACGACCTAAAGGTGGTAAAAAGCCTCTGTCATGAAATTGTTATAATGAAAGCCGGCAAAATAGTTGAACAGGGGCCGGCGGCGGATATTTTTACAGCCCCACAACATGAATACACCCGGGAGCTGCTAAAAACAGCCTTTACTTAGTAGGGGAATAATGGGGCATAAGTCCGGAGCTTCTGTTACAGTTCCTGCGGTAAAATTTGACTGAGGAACTCCTTAGTGCGGGCATGCTCCGGTGAGGAGAACATTTTCTCCGGGGTACCCTCTTCCAGAATAATTCCCTCGTCCATAAAAATAACCCGGTCCGCCGCCTCTTTGGCAAACCACATCTCATGGGTCACTACTACCATGGTCATCCCTTCTTTCCCAAGTTCCTCCATCACACCGATTACTTCGCCTACCAGCTCGGGGTCCAGGGCACTGGTAGGTTCGTCAAAGAGCATCACCTTCGGCTGCATTGCCAGCGCCCGGGCAATCGCCACCCGCTGTTTCTGTCCGCCCGACAACATTTCCGGGTACACCTCGGCTTTATCCTCAAGGCCCACCTTCTCCAGAAGTTGTAATCCAAGCTCACGGGCCGCTTTTTTCGGCATACCCTTTACATGTACAGGACCTTCAATTACGTTCCCCATAACCGACATATGCGGAAACAGGTTAAAATGCTGAAACACCATCCCCACATCCTGACGAATCCTGTTCAAGACCTTATGGGTCGGTTTTATATGTTCCCCATCAAGATAAATACTTCCCTTTTGTGCATATTCAAGAAAATTCACACAACGAAGCAGAGTACTTTTTCCCGAACCGCTGGCTCCTATTACCACAACCACTTCGCTTTCGGCCACATCGATGCTGATATCCTTCAGTACCTGCAGTTCTCCGAAATATTTTTCAAGATGATTAATTTGCAGAATGGGTTCTTTTGTTTTAGTCATGATCACTCACCTTCAATCTTTGTTCCAAACGATGGACACCATAGGAGAGAACACTGGTCATAATGAGATACCATAGTGCCACTATGATCAACATCTCCATATACATAAAGGTCGAAGACCCCATCTGCCGGCCCCTCAGCAGCAGTTCCGGCACCGCAATGGTACTGGCGAGGGAACTGTCTTTAAGAGCAATAATGAATTGATTCCCTAGAGGGGGTACAGCCCGCTTAAAAGCCTGGGGCAGAATAATGCGGCGCATTGACTTTCTGTGGGTCATACCAAGTGAACGGGCGGCTTCCATCTGACCGTAATGAATAGACTGAATTGCTCCGCGGAAGATTTCACCTATATAGGCACCGTTATGTACTCCAAGGGCAATTATTGCTGATGGAAAAGGAGGAATAGTGACAATCGATGTTAAACCGTAATAGATAATAAACAGTTGCAGCAGCAGTGGAGTTCCACGAATAATAAAGATATAGGCTGATGCAATCTTTGAAGTAATCTTATGCTGTGAAAGTTTTCCCAGCGCAACTATCAGCCCCAAAATTAAGCCGGTCACTATGCCGAGCGTGGTAATTTCAAGGGTAAGGAGAGCAGCATCCCGGAAAAGCAAAAACTTCTCCGGGATAACACTAAAATCCCAAGGTATTATATTACTCAAGATTTTACTCCACAGTTATATCCTGTCCGTTAAACCACTTTTCACTGATACTTGTGAGAGTACCATCAGCACGCATTACGGACAGCACTGCATTTACCTGTTTTCGCAGGTCGTCGTCATCATCATTGAACGCTATTGCCATTGTCTCGGTCCTCAGGGTTGAACCAACCAGGGTTAGCTGATCCCCCTGTTTTAGTTCGGCAATTGCATTTAGCCCTACAATGCGGTCGGTTAAAACACCATCCACCCGTCCGTTTAACAGCTCCAGCAGAGTTTGGGTATCATCTTCGTACAGCTTAACTTTTACTCCCAGTTTCTCCGCATCCTGCTCAAAGGTAGTTCCGGTCACCAGACCGATAACCGACTCTTCATTCAAATCCTTCGGACCACCGATATTGCTGTCTTTACGTACAATCAATTGGGGCCCTGAATAGTAATAGGGATCTGAAAAATCTACTACCTTCTCACGGTCCTCAGTCACCGCCATACTTCCTAGAATACCGTCGTACCGGCCTGCACGCAGACCTTCGATAATTCCATCCCAGGCGGTTGTTTTGTACTCAAGCTCCCTGTCCATACGCTTAGCAATCTCGGCGGCAACGTCGACATCAAATCCAATTACTTCGGATTGTTCATTAATGTAGTTAAAGGGTGGATACCCGCCCGATCCGGCAAAACTGATGCTATTTCCGTCTTCCTGCTGTCCACCGGCAATTAATAAAGCCACCGGGGCCACCAGTAAAAACAGTGCAGTTATTCCAATACATAGTGCTCTTTTCATCTCTCCTCCTCACAGGTAAAAGATATTAATGTTTAGAATACTAAGCATTTGTCATAAAAATTTCAAGCATTTTAGTTAATTATTTTACAGTAAAAAGGGTTATATTTTGCTATATAGTACTATTGAGTAAGATATTATACATTTTTTAGTGATATTATATTTTTTAACTCTAATATTTTCTATACTACTGTACTGATCTAGTGAGGGCAATTTCCGGCTCGTTTAAAAAGCAAAAAAGCCCTGCCCCCGCGCACAATCTTACAGGAACAGGACTTTTCACAAAAGGTGTATTTATGCTGTTTTATACTACTTTTTTTATGGCTTCGGCCAAACGCCCCACTGCCGCCTTTATAGTTTCTTCATCCGCCATGGTAAAGTTCAGACGCATAGTTGAAGCACCGGCACCCTCTTCAGTATAAAAGTACTTTCCCGGTACAAAGGCAACATTATTGTTAATTGCCTCATCATAGATACGCATTGTATCCACCCCCTCAGGCCCTTCCGCCCAGATAAACATACCTCCCTCAGGTTTTGACCATGTAAACCCATCGGGAAAGTACTGCTCCATAGCCTCCAGCATCGCTTCCTGCTTTGGTCGGTACAACTCAACAATTTTCGGCAGATGCTCTTTGAAAAACCCACCTGATAAAAACTCCGCCGCAAGGGCTTGGGAAAAGGAGCTGGTATGAAGATCAACCCCCTGTTTCGCCCGAATCAACCACTCCTCAACCAGATCGGGGGCTACATAAAAACCTACCCGTAAACCCGGCGCAAACACCTTGGAAAAGGACCCGCAGTACACCACATGGTCCGGTGCCATAGCAGCGATGGGAGTAACTGGTTGTCCCCGGTATCTCAGCTGCCCGTAGGGATCATCCTCTATCACCAGGGTATCGGTGCTCTTTGCAATGTCGGCTATCCGCTTTCTTCGTTCCAGGGGGATAGTCCTGCCGGTGGGGTTCTGAAATGTGGGAACCAGATACACCAGTTTAGGCCGGTGTTCCTTAATTACCTTTTCCATCGAATCTGGAATCAGCCCGTCTTCATCGGTTTCCATTTGCACATAGCGAGGGCCATAAGGGTTAAAGGCCTGAAGCGCCCCCAGATACGTTGGGGCCTCCACCGCAACAGCATCATCCGGTGATATAAGTACCTTCCCCAGTGCATCAAGAACCCCCTGAGAGCCGGTAGTTATATTGATATGCTCAGGTTTTGTTACAATGCTGTTTTCCTCCAAATACTCAGCTAAAGCCTCTTTTAGCGGTACAAACCCTTCAGTAGTCCCGTACTGCAGTGCAGCCGTTCCGTGCTTCTCCAACACCCGGGTACAAAGTACATCCATTTTTTCCATAGGGAATGCTTCAGGTGCGGGCATTCCACCGGCCAGAGACACAATTCCCGGTCTAGAAAGTACTTTCAATATCTCTCTGATAGCACTTGAGCCCATATTTTTCGTTCTGTGGGCTAACATTTTTTCGGTAAACATAAAAACTCCTTTTTGTACAACTGTCTTAGAACGCTTCAAGCAAGGTGATATAAATTCCTGTAAAATCCCTGCTAAAGCCTAGATCAACTCTGATCCGAACATCACTCTTCTTATTCGGTTGAAAACGAAATCCGAGCCCCCCTGCAGCCTTTGTATTCTCTAAAGAAAACCGGCTGTACCCTTCTTCTACCTGACCGGCAGCCCCGAACACAACTCCACCAAGCCTATTAAAAATGGGAAATCGCACCTCCCCCTGCACTACAGCACTGCTTTCATCCCGATATCGCCCAAATTGATAGCCACGCAAAACTCTTACACCGCCGAGTTCCTCCATTTTATGGAGGGGTACACTCCCACTACTACTCTGCATTATAGCCTGGAGGGCCAACACTGTATCGGGAATAATCTCATAATACCCCCGCGCATCCAATTTAACGGTGCTAAAATCGAAGTCCGAACCCAATCCTGTACCGGAATGCAGGGCCCGAAGTTCAACATAACTGCCGTTCCGGGGATATACCAGGGATGATCTACTGTCCCACTGCAGCACAAGCCCAAGCTCCGAACTTATGCCGGTATTGTTCGAACCATGCACATACTGGGCAATTGCGCCGTCGGATTCAAAATCTGTATATTCAACATTAGTATAAAGATACAAAGGCCCCGCATACAGCTGCTTCCACAAGCGCCGTACACATGAAAACTCGAAGTCCAACTTCTGTTCCTCATAAGACTCCTCCAAATCGGAATCAGGTCCCACTCCGTAAAACACCGAGGGGGTGTTAAAAAAACCGGCATTTGCGGTGAGCCGGTATGCTCCATTCATAAAATCACTCTGAAAAAGTGAGGAGATCTCTGTCTGCCGTTCCTGGGTATAGGTTGCCGCAATCTGCCACAACACATCACCTAATACTCCTCCGCCTGCCCCGTCTGCTGTGTCTTCTTTGCCTTTGGGTGGGGCCGCTCTCTTGTCATCCTGCACTTCCCCCTCATACACCGGGACCGACCTTTCCGCTACTAATAATGCACCGCCGGCTATACCGGTATCGGAGGTGTAAAAAACTAAGGGCAATGGCGTAAAATTCCATCCCTCAGCGGCTATACCACCAGTACATACTAAAAGCAACAACAGTATCGCCCATAGCACTTTATTCATCTCTCGCTCCTTACAGCTTGATACTTCTCACCAAAAAAGTAGTGAATAATTTTACTTTACCATATCCTAGGGTTTACTTAGTTTTACATAAATTTTCTACGTAATTCTACTTAATCCTTTCACATTCCGAATGCTCACATTTTCTTACTTGGGTCATCTTCTTTAGTGCTGACTTTCAACCCTTTTTATAAGAGCAAAACGCCCTTCCACACCGCATTTCCGGTAAATATTGGAAAGGTGGGTATCCACCGTACGGGGAGAGATATAAAGTTTTTCCGCTATTTTCTGGTTACTCTTTCCCTCTAGGACAAGATCGATGATCTCTTTTTCACGCTTTGATACTTTATAGGCCTTACAAAATATATCCACCCGCTTAGTGCCGGCCGGGTGAAATGGGAGCAATAACAAGGCGTATCTTAAAAGAATAAGTGCCCATGACAGGTAAAACAGTACATACGCAAATTCCAGCAGGTCCGCGGACACAAAAAAATTGTAAGTAGCCATTAGGAATACTATCAACAGGTGCAGCAGGGCCGCCACCTGGATCAAGCGCTTGCGTTGTAACGAAAGAACGGTAGGGGCGTATACCAACGAACTAATTGCAGCGTACAGTAATGAGACAAACTCGGTCCCTAACTGTATCAGACGAAGAGTCTGTACCACCGTATCCTGTGCACCTGCAATCACCGCAGACAAAAACGGTAGGGTTACAAGAACTGCACCTAGGGCAAAAACGAGACGTTCCTTTGCAGTATAATCCAGCTGTGCGATTATTCGATAGAGGGCCGGTATTCCGTAAATCAGAATCCCGGTAAGAACAATTCCAACCGACTGTATCACACTAAATCCGTGGGCTACATCAATCTGCAGAATCTTGAAAAAGTATGTCGCTAGGATAAACAGGAAATAGTCGGTGGTGGCCGCTAAAAACAGTAAGAACGCATACAAAGGCGCTTTGCTTTTCGAATGAAAATATGCAATCAACAAGAGAATCAGAGATCCAGTTCCAATCATAGCAGCAATTATGTTCGAAAAAAGAAAAAGATGGCCCACTTACTATTCTCCTTCACTTATTGTACTTTTCGCAGGCGGATATTCTAAATTATTCTGCAACCTTAAGTGCTTCTAATAGTGTACATTATTCAAATTTTTTGTCTACAGGAAAAAATAAAACTGAAACAACGTTGGACCTAGAGTTGACAGCATTTTTATTAGTGATTACTCTTTATTTCCAGACGAAATCGGCAAGGATTAACACTACAATTGAAAATTGCCCGCCGAATTACACTTTTTCCAATTCTTTATTAAATGCGCTGCGGCACTGTTTAAGGAGCACTTCCATGAAGGCACACCGCCGATCCGACCGCTTGGGAACTGAACCGGTCTTTTCTCTGCTGGTAAAACTCTCCATACCGGGTGTACTAGGTATGGCAACCCAAGCACTCTACAATGTGGTCGACAGTATTTACATAGGACACGTAAGTAAGGAAGCTCTCTCGGCCCTCTCATTGGCCTTTCCGCTTCAGATGGTATTGATCGCACTCGCTGTTGGAACCGGGGTCGGCGCTACCTCCCTCATCTCACGTACCCTCGGCAGCGGAGACCGGAAAAAAGCCGGAATCATTGCGGACCATGTAGTTTTGATTGCCCTCATACTGGGAGTTTCTGTAGCGCTGGTGGGCATGTTTTTTTCCCATCAACTCATCAGTATGTTCACCAAAGAGGAACAGCTCATCCAAATGGGCGGAGATTATATCCGTATTATTATGGTCGGCTCTATCGCTATGTTTGTTCCTATGCTGTTTAACGGTATACTCCGCGGGGAAGGCAACACCTTTATACCAATGCTCACGATGATGATCGGGGCGATACTAAACATTACATTTGATCCCTTTCTTATTTTCGGTATAGGATTTTTTCCGGAAATGGGAGTAAAAGGTGCGGCCCTCGCCACGGTACTCTCCCGAATTATCTCAGGAACCTTTGTTATACTTATTTTATTCAGCGATAAAAATGAAATAAAAATGAACCCCAAAACATTTCGGTTCAGTTTTAAGATAATAAGAGAGATTTACCGCATTGGGCTTCCGGCCATGGCTATGCAGCTTTTGGCAAGCGTCATGCTTGCCGGGGGCAATTTGATTATCGGCAGGCACAATTTGACCGCTATTGCAGTATTCGGTATCTTCTTTCGCCTTCAGTCCTTTATTTTCATGCCGGTCTTCGGCCTTGGGCAGGGAGTGATGCCCTTGACCGGCTATAACTACGGGAACCATAATCCAGAGCGAATGAAAAAAACCGCCCGCATCGGAATAGCAACCGCCTTCTGCTTTACCTTTATCGGTTTTCTCATTTTTCAGAGCTTTCCGCGACAGCTTATTACTATGTTCAATTCAAACCCGGAACTAGTAGAGATCGGAGTGACCGCTATGCGGCGTATCAGTATCGGCTTTTTGTTTGTGGGCCCCTCAATAATGTCGGCAAATATTTTTCAGGCAATCGGCCGGGGTACTCCAAGCCTGGTGATCGGAATACTTCGTACAATCGTGGTATTGCTGCCGATCATGTACATTCTCGGTGAACTTTACGGGCTTAACAGCCTGTGGTATGCATTCCCTATCTCCGAAGCGGCTACTTTCATCCTTGCTTTTTCCTGGTTAACAAAGGTGCTTAGGGAAATCTTTCATTCTATGGAACGTTCTATGGAACAGCAGTCATAAGAAGGCACTAACCCGGGGACAGGGGGCGTACCGGCTAATTTCTCACACTATGCATGGGGGCAGGAATACGCCCTCCCCTCTGTACAAAGGTATCACTGGAAAAAGGATTCACCGGCATGATCGGAGCATGGCCCAGCAAACCGCCGTATTCAACCGAATCACCTACCCCTTTTCCCGGGGCCGGGATTATCCGCACGGCGGTGGTCTTGTTGTTTACCACTCCAATAGCCATTTCATCGGCAATTATTGCAGATATAGTTTCAGCGCTTGTAACTCCGGGAACCGCTATCATATCAAGTCCCACCGAGCATACACAGGTCATAGCTTCCAGCTTTTCCAGGCTCAGTGCACCGGCCTTTACCGCCTCTATCATACCTGTATCTTCACTGACAGGAATAAATGCGCCACTTAATCCTCCCACATGAGAGGTCGCCATGATTCCGCCTTTCTTCACCGCGTCATTCAACAAGGCCAGGGCTGCGGTTGTACCAGGGGCCCCCGCCCGCTCAACACCTATCTCTTCCAGGATACCGGCCACGCTGTCCCCAACAGCCGGAGTCGGTGCCAGGGATAAATCGATAATTCCAAAGGGTACATTGAGCCTCCTGGAGGCTTCTCTCGCTACCAGCTGTCCTGCCCGGGAAATCTTGAATGCCGTTTTTTTTATGGTTTCCGCAACCACATCAAAGGGTTCGCCGGGTACTTTTTCCAAAGCCGCCTTCACCGTACCGGGCCCGCTGATTCCTACATTGATAGTACATTCCGGCTCTCCCGGCCCATGAAGAGCACCCGCCATAAAGGGGTTATCCTCCGGCACATTCGCAAACACCACCAATTTTGTGCAAGCGATACCGTCCTGTTCCGCCGTAAGTTCGGCACATTTTTTTATGACCCTCCCCATCTCGACAACAGCATCCATATTGACTCCGGTTTTGCTGGTAGCTACATTGATCGAAGAGCATACCCTTTCGGTTGCGGTTAAGGCCGCAGGTATTGAACGTAGCAGTATACGGTCGGACCGGCTAAACCCCTTATGGACCAAAGCGGAGAAGCCTCCTATAAAGTCAACTCCAACTTCCTTGGCCGCTTTATCCATAGTTTCGGCAAACCCGACATAATCCTCGGTTTTTGATGCCGCCGCAACCATTGAAATAGGGGTGACCGCAATACGTTTGTTGATGATGGGAATACCAAACTCCAACTCCAGCTGCTTCCCTACCTCCACAAGACTGCCGGCGCAGCGGGTAATTTTATCGTAGATTTTTCTACGGGCCGCTCCTTCCTCCGGGTCGGCACAATCTAAAAGAGATATTCCCATTGTAATCGTCCGAATATCCAGTTTTTCAACAGAAATCATTCGGATTGTTTCCATTATTTCATAAGAGTTTATCATACTAAATTCGGTGCATAGATCTAAATATTTCTTCGTGCTGCATCTGTATCGATACTCCCAGCTCGCCGCCCTTCTGTTGAAGTTTGTCCTTTACTTTTTCAAGACTCATCTCCATCTTCGATAGATCCACCAGCATCATCATCGTAAAGTAATCCTGTAAAATAGTTTGTGAAATATCCATGATATTTACACCACACTCGGCCAAAAGATTACTTACCCCGGCGATAATTCCAACTTTGTCCATTCCAACAACTGTGATAATCGCTTTCATAAAGGGCATTATACACAGATGTGTCCCCAGCAGAAAGCCCTTTTGGTATAGTGAGCATTACTGTTATAGTACTAAAAGGAGAAGCAGGAATGGAAAGTGATATTTTACAGGAATGGATACATACCTTCGGGCGAATTGATTTTTCAAGGTCGGGAGGCCCGGGGGGACAGCATGTAAATAAAACAGCTACAAAGGTTACCCTCCATCTACCAATTGATACACTTCCCCTGCCGGAGGGGCAAAAAGAGAGGGTAATACACAAACTGGAGAACAGGTTAAACTCCGAGAACGAACTTGTAGTCCGCTCTTCCGAAACCCGGAGTCAGTCGCACAACCGCGAACTCGCCGAACAACGGGCTTTTTCTCTTATTAAGGCGGCACTTTCACGGCCGAAGAAGCGAAAACGCACCAGGCCTCCGAAGGCGGCCAACGAACGTCGATTGGAACACAAAAAAAAGCGTAGTGAGAAAAAAAACTATCGCAAGGACCCGAATTTATAACTTTGCACGCACCTTACCTGATAAAATGTTTACACCTTAAGTGCTGAAAGAGTGGCCGGAGTAAGAGTATCCAAGTTCAGGTAGATAATCAGCGAGGGAACAACGGACATGGCCATCCCGACCTTCAACCCGTTCAGCGGCTATCAGCGAGTTCAAGACAGCCTCTTCGACAGACTCCACAGCGGCAAGAAAGAACCGGTCCAACAAATCCTCATGCACACACGGCCTATCCACTACCGTGCGGGTTGGAAAGTGAGAAATCGTGTATGCCGTCGAAAAGACGAGCACTATTTCACCACTACCCCCGGCAATAAATGAGCCGGTCCTATTTAGTCCTGCCGAAGCCCGCCGGGCGATGCGTCCGAGTTGCCGCGGGCTGAGAGGAGCATCAGTGGCCAGGAGCACAATAACCGATCCCTGTTCACCCTCGGGTATGCGGGGGCGGCTTTTTTCAAGGGAGGCCCGGATTTCCTGGTACGCATAAAGCTCAGTGCCTAGAGGTCGTCCTTCAATTCTCAAGTCTTTGAGGGACCCAAAGTTGGTCAGGACCAGGGCCCCTAGGGTAAAAAAAGGTGTCCCTGAAACATCGGTAGATGCATATCTGTTTTTTAACTCGAACCTTCTTGAGGATGAACCTATTCCACCCTTCAAGCCGTAGCAGCACATCCCCCGGCCTGCCCCTACCGCCCCCTCTTCGCGCCCCCCTTTTCCCGGCTCTTCAACTTGAACCTGTGTGTTCTGCCGGGCCTTCTGTAGGGCCGACTGCTGGGCTTCTCTCTGGGCTT
>CAZDFY010000004.1:38972-92174 GCA_964504785.1 uncultured Sediminispirochaeta sp.
TGTGTGTTCTGCCGGGCCTTCTGTAGGGCCGACTGCTGGGCTTCTCTCTGGGCTTGTTGCTCGGCTCGTTGTCGGGCTTGTTGAATTGCCCTATGCACATGTGGGGCGGTTGCCCTATACTCATGAATATCGTTCAACACCCCGTCGTTACATTCGAACACCGCGGGATTGACTGTCCCCGTACTACGTCCGATCTCAGGATTCTGCTTTATAGCCGTATCAACCAAGGCCTGATACGCCGAGCCGACACTGAAGGTGTTACTCAGGATTACCGGAGTTTCCAGGCTTCCCAACTCCTGTATCTGAATCAAGCCCGTACTTTTACCGAAACCGTTTATTACATGGGTCGCCGCCGGTACCTTTTCAAGAAACATATTCTTCTGATGGGGTAACACGGCGGTGACCCCCGTTTGACGCCTTCCCTCGGCAAAGGTGACGTGGCCGACCCCTACTCCCTCTACGTCCATGATTGTATTTGTTTCTCCCGGGGAGAGCCGTCCCGGGGCGATCCCCCAGGCCCTAGCCTGCATACTCATCAACCGGCACCTCTTTCTTGTGTAAAAATCCGTGTACATACAGCCACCTGGCTACACTTACCGATACTACCACGCAGAGGGGAATAGTCAAAGCCGTCGGAAGTTCACCAACAAGGTTTAACACTATCGCCACACATAAAGGGGCTATTGCCGTCTTCCACTCCTTCAGTACATAAAATGCTCCGATTGCCCCAAAAAGGGCCGGCAGAATATGCGTGAAGGCAGGCTGCAAAACGGGCTGCTGAAGATGGCTTGTAAGGGGGCCGATAAGAAGCACCCCCGCCACAATAACTATTTCACTTATTATTACGGAACCGGCAATGGCTATGGTGGACAAAATCTCTCCCTCCTCCCCCGCCGGTGAAACTTCACACACCTCCAAAGCCATGGCGGCGCTCGGTATTTTCAAATTCGTGATATTACCGGTGAGGTAGGACATATACATAGCCCCGGAGCCAAGCATTGCGGTAAAAGTGAGCACTTCAACAAGTGAAACCGGCGCCATAAGTACCGATATGCTGAAAATTCCCTCCACCAATTTGAGCCATTCCGGGGTTATCCCAAATTGCTTCCACAAAACAAAAAGAGGAAGGAATGTAAGAATAAAACCGGCGGGAAGTGTAATCCGACCTATCAGATGGTTCAGTCTCTCGTATTTTTCAGGCTTGTATTCATTGTTCATCAGGATCTCCTTATCCGAAGTACAGGGACCACACTACACTCATTGCCATTCCGCCGATCATACTCAATGTAAGGGCAAACTCACGTAGTTTTTCGAATTTAAACTTCACTATCAGGAAAAGACACATACCCATGAAAAGGGCGCTGGTGGTAAAAGTCGCAAGGGCCACACCGCCGCTGGTGAGCGGATCCGCCATAAATAGGGCAAACACTCCCATAAAGCAGCTGCCGGTGAGCACTTCCTGCCAGCGGGAATCACCGGCGGCTTTCAGGGCATAGCGTTTTTTCAATCCCTTATAGAACACCGTCACTATCATGATTGCCCAAAAACTACCGATGCACATAACCCACACCGCGTTGGCAAAAACTGCCGGGGTAAAAGCTTCGCCCCCAAGGCTATGAACTCCCATAGTCTTAGCTCCGATCCCCGCCGCCATCAGCTCGTAGGGCGCGGACCCTATAAGTGAAAGACGCATCCAGGAAATCGGAAGCCCCAATACAGGAGCCATGGCAATAAGGGCCATCAGAATAGGAAGGGTCGGAATAATGCTTGTTGTAACCCCCGCACGGAAGGCCCTTCGCATTACCTGATCCGATAAGCCCGCAGCCCTCCCCCTTTTTACGGCAATCCAGAGAAAAAGGAGTGACTGACTGAGCACAAAGAGAACAATCAGCCCAACCGTCCATTTTATAACCAGTGAATTTGCACTTTGCAGATAGGATTCCATCTCTATCCCTCCCTCCTCTTACGCACAACTTTTCCTGCAGGGTTTCGCCCCACTACTCCGGATTCATACTGAATAGAGCCGTTGACCACCACCAGATCAATACCGATTGACGGTTCATCCGGGGTAAGATAATCCGCCCGGCCGGCTATCTTATCAGGATCGAACAGCACAAGATCGGCCTGGAAACCTTCCTTCACATAGCCTCTGTTCCTCAAACCCAGAAACTCGGCCGCCATGCCGCTCATTTTATACACCGCCTGCTCGGGTTTTAGAAGCCCTTTTTTTCGCACATACTTATCATAGAAGTGGGGAAAGGCCCCCCAGTTTCTCGGATGTCCGGTAAACGAGTGTCCCTCAAGTAGCGCATACCCATCCGAACCGACGGCGGTTTCCTGTGCAAGGGCAATTGTATCCACATCTTCCTCACTCATCAGACTACAGATGGTCGAAACGCCCCCTCCTTCAGCTTTTAGCAAATCCGAAACCACCTCAAAGGGTTCCCGCTCCTGCTCCTCCGCAATCGCAGTAATACTTTTTCCTATCAGGGGAAGATGTTCTTTACTTCGAACTCCACTTATTATTACACGGTCCCAGCTAAGCTCGGCGTGCTCTTCAAGCTCACTTTTAATCTTCTCCTTTAGTTTCTTATTATCGAGACGACGCAGAAGCTCTTCCACCCCTCCGGATTTTGCCCATTCGGGCATCTCATACATCAGAGTAGATTCGGAGGAATTGTACGGATAAAAATCCGCCATTACCCGGTACCCCTCACTCCGTGCCGATGCTATTTTCTCCAATGCAGCATTAACCTTTCCCCAGTTCGATCGTCCGTAAGCCTTGAGATGACTAATAATGACCGCTACCCCGGTTTCTTCAGCCTGTCGGATTGCCTCTCCCACCGACTTCAACAATTCATTTCCCTGATTGCGAATATGAGAAGTGTAGACCCCATGATATCGGGCGGTTATCTCCGATAAGTACCGAAGTTCTTCGAATCCGGCAAAACACCCCGGCATATAGGCCAATCCTGAGGAAAACCCCCAGGCCCCTGATTCAAGCTCTTCCTCCAGTAAAGAACCCATTGTTTCAAGGTCCGCAGGGTCTGCGGCATCCGCGGTAGTGCCCATCACGTTCAATCTTAAAAGACCATGCCCAACCAGGGGAAGGTAGTTTACACCGATACCTCTTCGAGCAAGGGTTTCAAAATATCCGGCCCCGTCGGACCAGGGCAGATCCATCTCCATTCCATAAGCCTTCATCAATTGGCCTACCGCCGGACGCCCCGCAGGGGTAACAGGAAAAAGTGAAAACCCGCAATTACCTGCGACTTCAGTAGTAACCCCCTGGCTCAATTTATTCGGCTCGTAGGGAGAGAGCATCAATCCAAGGTCTGAATGACTGTGAAGATCAATAAACCCTGGGGAAAGCATTTTGCCTTCAGCTTCAATAGTTCTATGGGCTTCATACCGGGTGCTGTCGTTCTCGTTAATACGTACGATTTTGTCCTGTTCGATGACTATATCGGCTTTATAGGGTTCAGCCCCTGTACCATCAACTATCAGAGCGTTTTTTATTACCAAATTCTGCATTATTTCCTTCTTTTCTATTTATTTTGTAGTATTTACTTCATTTAAGATACCATGAACCCCTTTTCTTGTAAAGTTTTTAGACTGTTCCAAGAACGCTAAGCTTCGGAACAGCCTATAAAGTTTTTATACTCGCACCTTTTCTCGCTATTACAGTGATTCTAGAGTCAATGCCCAGTGCCCCCTGTATCATTGAACAGCTGAAACCGAAGATTGTACTCCTCCAGCTCTTCAAGGGACTGCCTGGTCCTTTCACGGTCGCTCAAGCCTGCCTCCTGAATAAGCATCTGAATAGCAGCCAGCATAGCAATCTGACTTTCCAGATTCATCCCCTGCACACGCCGCTGGGACACATAAAACTCGTACTCGGCCTGTCCCTGCAACGGATGGTCGGGGGCATCGGCAATGATCGTGAGTTGTGCCCCCTTTAAGCGGCAGTGGGTACAAAAGTCAACAAGCTGTTTTGGATAACGGGGCAACAACAAAGCCAGGATATGCACATCCTCTCCGGCCTCCCGTACTAGGGGAAATAAATCCCCTGTTCTTTCGGTAACGGCAGTCACAGGAAATCCGCTGCGGCTCAGGTAATAGGCAAAGTATTCGGCCAGCCCGGCGGTACTCTCAAACCCGGCGGGCATTATTTTTCGCGTAGTACTCCAGGTATGCGCACATTCCCTCAATTTTGCAGGGTCCAGCAGATTCTCCAGATTTTGTACCGTCTCGGTACTGTTTTTTACAACCGTATCCAGCACTTCCCCCTCCGGCCGAGGGCGGTCAAAGAGCCTGAACCTTTCCACAGTGGTCAGCATAGATTCGGAGACATACTCCTGCATGTGAGACTGCATCTCGGAATACCCGCTGTACCCTAAAGCACGGGCAAAACGCACAATCGAAGCCTCACTTGCCCCTGTTTCGCGGGATACACCCGCCAGTGGAAGAAAAACTGCACTGCGATATGTATTTCTGATATAAGAGCCGATCTGTTTTTGTATTTTTGTAAGAGAAGCAAAGCGGCTGTCAAGGCGCTTAAAAAAGCTATCCGTACTTTTCATTTATATATACCTTTGTTTCACATTTGTTTCATATTGAAATTGGACCATTAAGAAGAACCGGCAAAAGCTCGTACTTTTCGCAAATACTCATATCCGGCGTGATGACAGCTTTTAATTGAACCGGCAAGATCACCCTCCGCCACTCCTCGGTTTACCCTTTGACGACTCTCGCCCTCAATACGGTCCCGTTCGGGCTTCAGCTCCTTTATAAAACGGGAATACCGGTCACTTAACCCGCGGTTAAGCTCCATCATCTGAATCGCGTACTCTTCGCCCTCCTGATACTCCTGAAACACCGGCCCTGCGGCCAGCAGATGCTCGCTGAAATTTCCACTCCCGTTCTCCTCCGGCTGCAATGCAGAAAAACTCCACGGCTGGAAAAGAGAAAGACAAGGATGGGGGGACCCCGTCAGCCAAGCTATCGGTCCGCCTTCATGATATTCTATCACCATAGATGCGGTAGTGTGGGATTTTATAAAAGCACCCGAATGCATGCACAGATTTCCCATTCCCTTTTTTGGACGGGAATGTCCGCCATGGTCCCGCAAAAGTTGAAAGGCCCTTTCAAGGGTAAAATCCCCGTCATCAAGCAAGCGCCGGGCACGGGCACGCCGTACTCTTCCCCTCGTTACTATCCGATGCAGGAGACTCTCATTGTGGGAGGCAAAGGAAAAGTTACTGCTTTTCGCCCCCCCTGATCCTTCAAGCGGACGAAATGCAGCCTGAGAGCTTATTTGATCAGCGTCTTCGAAATCGTCTTCAATTGAATAGCAATTAGAGATTGCATCACTTGTAACGGTTTTTAATGCCCACCGATGATCAGCAGTTTCAAGCACAAAGGCCTGACGGGCATCACAAATTAAAAAGGAGTTATCATAAAACAGATGCCCCTTGTATGCCCCGTCACCACCCTGTCCATGACGCTCTATTATCCGAGTCAAAAAATCTACAGCTTCTCGTGCGGTTGCCGCGTTGTGTAAAGCAAGACGCAGAAGGTCCATTCCCAATAATCCCTCTTCTAAATTCTGCCGTCCCCTTCTGTGCCGGCGGGAGAAAACCGCTTCATTCCCAATTGCAACCCCCCGCTCATTGAGGCCCATTTCACCGCCCCACATCCAGATAGGCCGTGAAATTAAGGCACGATACGGATGTTCATACTGATCATATATTTTACGCAGCGCCTTCAGGGGGCCGTCAGTATACTTATCGAGGGATTGATCACTCTTTCCTTCCCACGCATTAAGATCAGCTCTCCCGACAAACAGCATCTGAGGCTCATCGGGATGACGGTCGGAGTTCTTTCCAAATAGAGCAGCTGACCCCTCCCGTCCCTGACCCGCCGCCTGGATACCGGCATTTCTCACAAAAGTATCACACATATTAAAAAGAATGGACCGGGCCGACGGGTTTGTCAATGGAAATGGGAGATTATCTTGTGATAGATAATGCCGATACTGATGATATGAATAACGCTTTATTAAAGGTCCTTGTTGTTGATGATGACCCGACCCAGTTGGAGAGACTAAAGATCTTTGTCGAGTATATTGAATATCCACAGGTTGAACTCTCCACTGCTGAAAATGTAGAAGAAGCTAAGCGGGAACTTGCCGCCCACGCCTTTGATTTGGTTTTAAGTGATTACCGCTTGCCCGATTCCACCGGTCTCGAACTCCTTGAATACATTAAGCAGACCAATCCTACTATTCATGTAGTTATCATGACCGCCTTTGAAAATGCAAAAGATGCTGTAGTGATTCTTCAAAAGGGCGGCGACGACTATCTTGTGAAGCCGACGGACAAAAAGGAAATTGAACACCTTCTAGTTCGGACCTTTGAGCAGTGCAGTGTAGAACACGAAAATCAAGTAGTAGATGAAACAATCGAAGAGAATTTTGAGGATCTTCCTCTTGTATATAAGAGTCCGCAGATGCGGGAGACCCTGAATGTCATATCCCGCACTGCCGACAGTAATGCAACCGTACTGGTTACCGGTGAAAGCGGCACCGGGAAAGAAGTAATTGCACATCTAATTCACTCACTTAGTTCCCGCAGGGAAAATCCCTTTGTAACTGTGAACATTGCAGCACTCCCGGAATCGCTTATGGAGAGTGAACTATTTGGGCATATAAAGGGTGCTTTTACCGGAGCCGATCAGGACCGGGAAGGACGTTTTGAGCAGGCCGATGGAGGAACCCTCTTTATCGATGAAGTCGGAGACATTCCCCCTTCAATTCAAGTCAAACTTCTTAGGATAATCCAATTCGGACAGGTCCAGAGAATAGGGGAAAATAAAGACCGTCATCTCGATGTACGTATAATTGCTGCAACAAACCGTGATTTAAACCAAATGGTACAAGATAATGAGTTTCGGTCCGACCTGTTCTGGCGACTTAATGTTGTTCCCTTACACCTTCCTCCTCTACGTGAACGAAAAACCGATATACAAGCCCTCATTCAACATTTTATTGAGCGTTTTAATGAAAAAAGCGGGCGTAGGATTACCGGTATAAGTCGTGAAGCCCTGGACGGGTTAATGCAACAGTCCTTTCCCGGTAATATTCGGGAACTGGAGAATCTTATTGAAAGGGCGGCCCTGATGACCCGCAGCTCTCTTATTGCCCTTAGGGACTTACCACTACAGGCCAATGAGAGCCACGCCAATGAACTAGAAGCTCAGGAAAGCCCCACATTAGCCTCTGGTAACTATGAGCAACAAATGCGGGAATTTGAGTATAATGTGCTAAAACAGGCCCTTGAAGAATCGGGGGGAAACCAAAGCGAAGCCGCCCGAAAAATTGGTATCAGTGAACGAAGATTAAGGTCCCGAATGGAAATAGTAGGCCTTCGCACATCAGATGCCACCGGCAATACCGACTCCGATTCCACCTGAGGTGCTTTGAAGCACCATAACCTTCGACATTTTTGTCGAGGTAATTCGACGATTTTGTCGAACAGCATGTACTGCTTCCTTATACACAGGTGTAATAAGAACTTCTTAATTTGTTTAATTATAAATAATTAACTACAACTATAATTAATCCTCCGGCATTTAATAAACTTGGCATACTTCTTGCATTTATATAATTACAATAAGTCTTTAAGGAGGACAAAATGAATAAAATAAGAAAATCAAATACAGCGAAAATCTTGGTAGCGGTTATGGTACTGATGGTAGCCGGATCCGGTACAGCCTTCGCGGCCACCTCCGGAACTCTTACTCTGACAGGAACGGTCCCCTCGATTCTTGAGATATCTGTAAATGCGGCGGGCAACACCGATTTGGACCTTGGTATCGATGCAAGTAATGTAAAAGTTGCGACCGTTGTAGAGCGGAGCAATAAGAAGTCGGGATATACCGTAACACTTGAATCGGAGAACGCAGTTACCCAGAATGCGGACAAAGGCGTATTTTCCAATGATGATCCTGATGTATCCGCATCACTTGATTACACCATCTCCTATGGGGGCGAACAGGTTTCTCTCACCGACGGTTCAGCGATTATTTCAAACGTGTCGGAGAAAACAGCCGGCTCCGGAGCATCCAACGAAGTAGCAATCAGCTACAATGGTGCAACAGATTTCCCGTATGAAGGAAATTACAGCGATACTTTAACTTTTACCATTGCAGCTAAATAGACAACATATAAGCCTTACAACTTAAAAGGGAGGCCGCCGCAATGGTAGAGCCTCCTTTTTTATACACGAGGTGGTTTAAGCCGATAATGGGAGAGAGGTGGTATAGAATGAAGATATGGACAGTTAAAGGAATAAGATTTTTTGCACTCACATTATTGTTTCTTGGGGGGACCCATTCTCTTTTATGGAGTTTTTCCTTCTCGCCGATAAGTCAAACCTTTTCCCCCGAGGGCAGAGGGTCGACCAGGACATTTCGTCTAAAAAACGAGGGTGAAGATTATATTGCCATACGTATTAAAATACTGACACGCTCGGTTACGCCCGAGGGCAAAGAGAAAAACCGACCCGCCGACGACCTGTTTACCGTATATCCTGCACAGGTGGTAGTACAACCACAGTCAAACCAAACCGTTCGAATCAAATGGAACGGCCCCTCAGATATTCGGCAGGAACAGTGCTTTCGCGTCCTGGTCGAACAAGTACCTGTACAATTTGAAAACAGCTCAAATTCCGAGAGCAACCTTAAAATAATGTTTCGTTACCTTGGGGCCCTCTACATTACACCGGAGGGGGCACAACCTGATGTAATTCTTGAGACGCACTCGGTAGAACCCGCCCCTTCCGATGCCTCCGGCCGGAATAGACTCAATTTTACAATTTACAACCAAGGGAACCGACATGCAATACTGAATAATTTATCCCTCAGGATCAATACAGCAGGGGCTACGTCGGAACCGGTACATGTAATCGATTCGGATAAATTGGAGGGGATCTCGGGCGAGAATATCCTGCCCGACAGTCGCCGCCATTTTTCCGTTCCCCTTCCATCAGAAATACAAGGAGATACACTTCAAGTTGAGATTGAGTACGATACCCAGTAATACATATATATTATCAACTCTTCTCACTGCCCTCTTCATTTTTGGGCTGCCGACAACTATCGCTGCCCAGGAATACATCAATGTGCCCCTTGCGCTGTATGTGGAAGACCACTACACAAGCGATATTCCGGCATCAATTTCTGAAACCGATACAGGAACCAGTGTAAAAATCGACTCTTCCCAATTACTGTCTCAATTAAAACCCTTTCTGGCGGAAGAATTTCATAAAGAGATAGATCCCATCGCCAGTGAAAAATGGGTTACCCTCTCCCAGCTAAAGGACAAGGGTATTGGTGCCTCCTATGACTCTTCCCAACTCAGCATATATCTGAAAATTCCGCCTCGTATGCTTCCGCCTCAACCCATTCCACTTAGGCGGGGCAGAACTCCGGTAAGCGACTACAGCCTTAGTGCAGCCCCTTTTAGCGCATATATGAATGTATATGCCCACAGTGATGTGGTATACGAAAACTACGACGGAAAAAGCGAATATCGTTTTCCGGCGGTTCTGAACCTTTCGCCCAGCTTGAATCTTTATAACTGGGTACTTGAAACGTCATCCCGTTTTTACAGCGACAGGGAACCGGCGGTACAATTAGACTATGCCCGGCTCCTCCGCGATTTTCCGGAGCAGGGTATTCGTTTTGCCGCCGGTACCCTCAACACCCCGGGAGAAGGGAGCTTGATCTCTTCCATACCTGTCGACGGTATAAGCGTGGGTACTCTACCAGTTTTAAAAGAAGTCTTCAGCAGTTATACTCCCTCCAGCCGCACCCTTATGCTCGAGCAGCCGGCAACTGTATCTATCTATCTCAACGGCCGCCTGCTGAAACAGCTTGACCTTAAACCGGGAGTCCATGAACTGATAGATTTTCCCTACATTGGGGGACTGAATGAGATTAAAATAACCGTCACCCCCCAGGGCGGGGAAGAGCAAACGGTCCGCACCCTGGTTCCATTTGATTCAGGTTTGTTAGATCAAGGGCAGTGGTCGTATGCCCTCGGGGCCGGTACTCCCCAACACTCTTTCTCGGACCCCGTGGCATCAGGAATTATTGAATACGGGGCAACAAAAAACATCAGCAGTGGGATCCAATTACAGGCATCTCTGGATAATTATATCGGAACTGCACACTCCCTATTCGCCACTTCCCTTGGTAATATAGATGTAAAAGCAGGAGTGTCCGGGGGTGTTGATACTCCAATTGACTTTTCAGGAAGGGTGCACTACCGTATTTATTTTCCATCCAACGGGCAAATGCCTACCTTCGGCGCCTTCTATCACTACACAGGGGAAAACTACCTATCAAGCGCTATTGATCCCGTCAAAAGGAATTACAGATCCCAGTTCGGCGGGTCGGTCGGTCAGCGTCTCCCCTTCAACAGTTATATGAATATCTCATCAACATATAGAATTGGGTATCAGGACACCGAAAATACACTCAACGGTTCACTCACTTTTCTTAAAAGTGTGGGCAAAAATGGAACCTTCTCGTTAAGCTTTGGTGTAAACCGGGAGGGGACGGAAGAACTGGAATGGCAGGGAAGTCTTACCTTCTCTTTCAAGGGAAAAGAGGCGAACCGCAATCTCCTTTACTCGCAGGACTTAAAGAACGGCACCGCCGGTGCCGGCTATAATTTCAGCTCCCCCGATAAGAACTCCCCGGACTACTCAATGTCTTTGGAGGGCATGCCCCCGGGGGGATCTACCAACAGCCGGGCACTTATAGGGGCTGCCTATTCCCACGAAAAGTTTTCCAGTTCGCTTTCACAGATGTACGCCTATACCCCCTCGGAGGCTGGAGCCGAAACCCATACCGTACAGCTTAGTCTTGACTTCTCCAGCGCATTACTCTACACCCAGGGAAAAGCAGCCGTCACTACACCCGTTCAGGACAGTTTTGTTATGGTGGCCCCTGCACCGGAAATTGAAGATAAGTTACTGACGGCAAGGCTAAACAGAGGTGGAGCAGTCCCCGGTGAGACGGAGGGTGGAGTAATTGCCTTTCCCAACATATCTTCATATAAACCGACCACTATCGAACTTGAACTCCCCTTAACTCCCCCTGAAACTGTGCTGCAGGAAAATCAAATTGAACTGTTTCCCGCATATCGCAGCGGAATTGTAATTACCGCACGGCTTCGGGAGAATGTGTATTTAGAGGGAACTCTCTACACGCTGGAGGAAAAAGCCCTTCCATTGCAGGCTGGAGAGCTCATACAACAGGGCGTTGAAAATCCGGAGCCAATTTACTTTTTTACAGATGAAAACGGTCATTTTCAAATACACGATGTCTCACCCGGAACATATACTCTCAGAGTATATTCCCATGAACAGGCAACAATCGAGATAGAAATTCCCAAGGGGGCACAAAACCCCTATCAACTGAACAGGCTCACCATGCCCTTGGGTGAGGAATAGGTCCAAGGAGGTCTTTTATGAAACACTATAAACATCTTATTTTTGCAGGTCTTATCTTCTTTGCAACAACTCTGCTTTTCTCCTTCGATTTTAAACTTAAGGGAAGCAAAAATGTGTCCGCGACATTTTCGATAGAGAAGGATGTGATAATAACTCAAACTTTTGAAGTACGCAGCAAAAACAGCTCCGGTGACTACTTCATAACCTTTTCCCCCGGCATATCAAACACTTTTTCTCAAAGAAAACTGCTTAGCGGTTCAGATGAGATGTACTACAATATTTATAACAACAGCAGCGAAAAAACAATCCTAAAAGACCTGAGTGCAAATCCTTCGGGGGGTGAAATTTTAAGCGGAAATATTACCGCAGAAGAACTTAGTAATTCGAACAGCTGGGTATATAAAGAACACAGCTATACCGTTATCATAGACCGTGATCAGTTTCCTCCCGCCGGACAGTATAAAGACTCGAGTGTAGAGGTTACATTGTATAAAGGGACCCCGGAAAATGCCCAGAGGATTAACAGTGAAACCCTTAATATCTCAGTAACAATGGATTCCTACTTGGAAATGTCGCTTGTACAGGAGGGCGCACGACTTGATACAGCGGACCCGGATTATACAATAGATTTTAGCGTACTCGAGGCCGGCGAGACAAATGATGCTGACCTAGTAGTGCGATCAAATAACAATTACGGAGTGACCGTACGCTCGGACCATGGCGGGGTACTTGCTATTCATGATGAGAATGATGCCAGTGTTGTCCCTTATGTTTTAAAGGTAAACGGCAGGGAACAAACCCTATCGGAGGGTACATTTGAGCCCTTTCCTTCAACAGCTGGTCCTACTTCTGTAGATGGTGAAATATACGATTTACGCGTAGAAATTCAGGACTACGGTATGGCCACGGAAGGCACATATTCGGATATACTTACTTTCACCGTGTCGGCCCAATAAGCTGTGTTCAGCCGCCGTCTACAAGTATAAATAAATCGCCAGAAAGAAGCAGATGCTTCCAGCCAGTACAAACAGATGCCACAGCGCATGATAATAGGGCATTTTCTTCATTGAATACACCAGGGTCCCGGAGGTATAGGTAATGCCGCCGGCCAGAATCATCCGGAAAAAGGCCATCGAAACCTGTTCCACCACCGGCTTCCATACAAGGACTATCAGCCAGCCCATAAGAATGTAGATGAGCATCTGCACGAGACGCAGCCGGCCCCAGAAGGCAATTTTAAAGGCCATGCCGCCGGCGGCTATTATCCACACCAATATCAGGGTCAACATCGGATAATACCCGCCCAGACTTAGCATAACCGGAGTGTAAGTGCCGGCGATGAGGATATAGATGGACATATGGTCACAGATACGCAGCACCCGCTTTGCATTAGATACAGGGACAAAATGGTAAAGGGTGGATGAGAGATACAACAGTGTCATGGCCACTCCATACACGATGAATCCTGTCAGAAGGGCGGGATCGTGTGCCCGCATACCCTTTTGCACCAGTAGAACCAGCGCCGCTAAAGAGAGCAGCACTCCCAATCCATGTACCAGTCCCGAGGCGATCTCCTCATGGTTGGAGTCGTGGGTATGCAATGTTATGTGGCGTTCCAGCCAGCTTGCCGTAATTCTTTCTTCACTCATCGGGTCAACTTACACTATTTCACACTATTTTGAATAGGGGCAGCTGAGAGGGCTTCTTGCACAGCCTTAATACAACCGCGCAGCTTCAATAAAGCCGGCTGAGAAGCTTCATAGCATGCTCAACTTCCTGAAACTTCTCACTATCACCACCCTGGTCGGGGTGATGCTTTTTTACTAAACTTCTATAGCGCTGCCGTACCGCCTTAAAACTTGCCCCCTCATCCAAGCCCAGGACCTTATAGGCGTCCCTCCGCTGTTCGTACGCTTCCAGCCGTCCGAAAAAACCGGACAACAGCTTCCGTACCTCCGCCGCATCTATTTCATGGAGATTTTTAAGGTCCAGGTAATACTCCCGTAACGGGTCCGCCTCTACTAAGCCTTCGCTCTGCAGCTTATCCGGTCGGTAAGGCCATAGCCGAATTTCCAGACAAAAGATTTCCAGTTCATACCGTCCCTGCTGGAGGAGCGTATCACGAAGGCGGTACAACACATGAAAAAGGAAAAAGTGAGTTTGAAAGAGGGCCAGATCTTCCGATAAAAGCTCCGGGTTAAACCCTAAAAATCCTTCATCCGTAAGGGCGCGCAGCAGTTCGTGCTCGCTCAACCCTTTTGGGAATCTTTCCAGGATTTCCACTATCGGTTCGTACAGCTGTTCCGGGGTATGTTCCACAAAGACCGTCATATCCTTAAGGGTGAAGAATACGGGCGGTTTGTGCAAGGCCTATTTCCCTTATACACTTGTACACACACTACTCTTCAATTATATTTAGCGGTATGAGCACATTACACATTCACAGTACGAAAATTCAGTCGATTCCCGTGTTGGAGATGTACCCCGACCTGGAATTGCAGGACGCAGCCCCTTTACCAATGGTAATTATTTTTCATGGTTTCGACAGCTGTAAAGAGCGTAAAATGCAGCATGCCTATACCCTTGCGCGGCGCGGTTTTTTTGTGGTGCTGCCCGATGCGGTCCGTCATGGCGAGCGCGAGGACAGCGCTTTTGCAGCCCTAGGGTATACGGAAAAGGCGGAGTTTTTGTTTGATATTGTTACGGAAACCGCCTCTGAAATCGACAGCATTCTCCACCACTATTCTCAATCTTCTATAGTCGATTCCACTCGCTGTGGACTGGCAGGGACCTCAATGGGCGGCATGATCCTGTATGAATATTTTTCAACCTTCGGTACGGAAAGAATTAAGGCTGCGGCGAGCATCATTTCGACCCCCGATTTCGGGAGCATAATCGATAACAGCCTCGAACAAAACCCGGAATTTTACAACGCCTATTCTCACTCAAAAATTGAGCGTGTAAAGGCCGGGCAACCGCTTCCCCGGGCTAAAGAACTCAAGGATTTTCCACTGCTAATGCTTAATTCAGAGGACGATACAATTATGCCTATTCATGGGGTAAAAAGTTTTCACGCTCATTTGCATCACAGGTATACCCGGAAGGACCACCTTAAAATTAAAATCTTTCATAATACAGGACACCAGACCACCGAAGCGATGATGAGCGATTCGGCGGAATGGATGGAAGCCTGGCTATAAAAGTTCTCAGGCCGATCTGTTATTTATAAATTATAAGAGGAATCGCAGCTGCGCGGCAACTCCTGTCTTATCAAGCCTTTCCGAAAAGTACTGGGGATAGTACACCTCACCATTCTGTCGCAGGCTCTCTTCAACCATCTCATCAATAATATCCTCTACCGGCTGCAACTCTTCACCGCATAGGGGACATTTTTTCTTGGCTAAATCGAGGTAATGGTCCTTCTGACACTTATACCCGGGGCGGGAAAAGTGTTCCTGCACCACCAAGGTATGGATCTGGCCGTTCATCAACGCTTTGAGTGTTGGCCCCACCTCCGCAGTGGCTTTACCGCCCTCGTACTGTTCGGATTCAATTCTATCGAGAAGCTCCGATTCCTGCCGACGCTCCCATTCGGAGGCGGCCTCCCGTGCCTTCTCGAGAATCACCTGTTTATCCTCCTCAGGACGGGCGCTAAAATCTCCCACCAGACGCTTCTGTAAGTAGCTGTGCAAGCTGTCCTTCAACAGGGGTAACTCCTTGTCATGGGGAGCCCCCACTAAAAGGTAATCGAAACGACCGGTTTTAAACACATGAAAAGCCGATTCAGCTATTTTTTTAGTATGTTTATAAAGGTGGTCCCGGGCATTCCGCTGATGCCGCTGCTCACCGAATCCCTGTAGGGCCTCGTCAGTATCGCCCTCCATCTCTTCTTCGGTAAAGATTTCCTTCTCTTCCGCCAGCTGGTTGGCCGAAAGTGCATACACCTTTGCCTTGTGGGAATTACTTACCAATACGCAAAACCGTGCAAACTGGTCCCGTACCGCCGTCAATGGGCGTATATACGGTTCAGCACCAATTACAATTTGATTCGGATACTGGACAGGAAGCTCAAATTCTTCCCAAAAGCCCGTAGTATCGGCAAACAGAGCAATCATTTTGGTACCTTCGTACCGGTTTGTCCGTTCTTTTAAAACATCTTCCATTTTTGATAATAATTTTTCTACATTTTCTTTCTCTTCGGTAGAGTAGCGGGAAGTCTCATGCAGCTCCTTCAACTTCCCCCTTACCAAGGAATTTAATTTTGATCTAAACTTTTTCGGCAGCTCTGTAGTAATATACATACTCACTACCGGATGCTCATCGTTTCGATAGCCCATCAACGACTCAATTTGGTCCCGATTTATCATATCGAATCCTCCTTCATCCTCTAGCTAAGATACAAAGGAACTAATTACCAAGTCAAATAAATAGTTAATGGGGAAAGGGGGAATCGAGCCTAAGGATAGGATGTTCTTCAAACTCCCCTTGTGGTGCAAAGAGTGTGTAAAGATTACTTTGAATTGAATTGTACACCCGTGATGTGATATACAGGCGGTTTGGTTCTGCATATTTGGCACCAAGGTGAAATATAAAGTTCACATCATCCGATACTATTGTACCCGTTTTTCCGCGCTCTTTATAAGAAGAAGTACCGACATGAAGGGCTATCTTGTAATCGATCAGGGCGTGGAAAGGCCCACCTTCAATACTTAGAATTACCCGGTTTAAAAGCAACCTGGTGGCGCATACCGCAGCCTCACACTTTTTTCCATCGAAGGGGAAGAGGACCACCCCACCCCACTCGTTCCACATCCAGATTTTTCCATTATAAGCGGAAGTATGTGTATCTATCATATCGTGAAAGGCGTTCTGCATCTGCTCTTTATGACTATCTCCCGCTTTCTTGCTCCACTCTTTTGAAGGAAGAAGCTCAATATACATAAAACAAAAAACATACTCCCTGCCGGGTATTACGTTGTTCCATTCTTTGGAAAACTCTGCAGAGTATTTTGCACACTTCCCCTGCGGCGACGGAGTAGTTTGAGAAGCAGGGACGAGGGCCTGACCATAGGCAATAGGGTGGGCATGAGCTTGAGCGGTTGAACCCGCCCGCTGTGCGTGAAAATCCGTCACCTGCTTAAGGCGCTTCACCTTTACCGAATCCAGACGATTTGTATCAATATAATCACAGCAGCCTCTATGAAACAGGGAGCCCACATCTTTGATCCGACTTTTAGTATCTACTATGCCCCAGGGAGAACCAAGACTTTCGGCATTCTTAAGCAGCTGATTTATTTCGGTATCGGTGAATTGGGAAATATCCAAATAAAAGAAATGACCGTTTGCCCCTTTATTGGTGGAGTTCCATTCGTCCCAGCTTATCGATTCAAAGGTGTATTTTTTTGATCGGACAATCGGTTTAAAGGCTGTTCTTGCCGGAGAATCAGGAGAATCCCCAGTAACCAAAATAAATTTTTTCATTAGAGGGCCCCGCTGCTATATACATAGAATTTGCGTCGGCCCCGTACCGTTTTCTCCTCAAGCCGGCTCAAAAGAAGATGATCAAGCATCACCATCACAACCTCACTCAAAGATAAATTACCCGGTGTGGTATAAGAGTGCTCAAGCTCTTCAACCTGCTTCACCACCTCGGAGGAGCGAATATCCTCTTCATTTTCAGAGTATTCCATAGATCCACTGTGGACCGCAGTTCTTACCTTGAGAGGTCTGCCCAAAGGATTTCTGGTATGATTGTAGAGAAACAGCTCGTGGAGCACCTCCATCCCGGTAAGTACGGCGCTCTGATTTTTGTTTCCATAGAAAAAAGCTGCTAATCCGCCATCGCCGTCCCATCCCCAGATACGCCCGTTCCGCTTTTCCACCGACAGGTTTACAATCTCCCGTAAATCATCATAGGACTGCTGTATTGTTGCATCATCACACTCCTTGACCAATTGGGAATTACCGACAATATCCAGCCGAAGAAACGCAAAATCGTAGGTATGGCCGTTTTTTAGGGTCCCCCAATTCCGGGTCCTCCGTAATTTTGGGTTTTCCACAAACATATCATTGACTGAATCATAGATATATCCCAGGTCAATTACACCGTTTATAAGCTGACGAAGATACGGTATCGCATACCGGCGGCCCATATACCCCTGATCACTTGTTTTGATAAGTAACAGCACAAAATCGAGGAAGGCCTGTTGTGCGATGACATCTTTTACAATTTGCTGGGCTGCGGTAATATTGGGGATAGCCACACTGCTGGGGATGCCCGTTTTCTGATGCAAGTCATAATGCGGAATAATATGCCTGGCAAGGGCAACCATAATATTGATAGTCATTGACTGGGCAAGTGCTTTTACACAATAAGTAATGAGTCTGTTCGGTATTCGCCTCAGCCCTGCATCAGGACTCATATCTCCCCGCCCCCTTGAGAATTTATATGGTATGTTATATGTATCGGCAGGATGATGTAAAGTATTACCAGCTAAAGCGGGCGCCGATCCCCCAGGGAACCGCAGAAATTTGAAGGGAATAGGTTTCCGCCATTTTCGAAAGGGAGTACTGATTGATAGAGGCCAAGGCAACATCAAACACAAACAGAAAACTGCCCTGCAGAATTAGCGAATTGCCGTATCCAATCAGACGTTCAGAGCGGCTGCCCGTGGTGTCCGTTTTTTTTCCGCGGTTTTTCAGGAAGAATCCGGCCATCACATAGCCCACATCCAGAGCGGCATTTATCCCTAAGACCCGCCCGAAACTACGGTACTCCTTCACCGTTTGCTCCAGCCCGAGATCGAGAGGACTGCCGACCGCCCCAAAATACCCGAAACCTGCGATTCCGAGATTCACCACGTTCCACAACACATTCATCTGATGAAAGTAATAGATACGGTCTGAGGTTTTTGTCATGTAATAGCCGCTGACGGCAAAGTTTGTCAGAGCCCAAGCCCCGAGCACGTACATTCCGTTCTTCTGGATTCCGATACGTTCCTGGTTCCACTCTTCCAGGGTTAGCCTGTCCTCCTGCTCTCGCCCCTTGGCAGAATCCTCAGCGGACTCCTGGGCTTCTTCTTGACCCTCCTGGGCGGCCACTGAAGCAGCACCGCCTAGAAACACTGACAGCAGCAGCACAAGACAGAGAAAAAGCCTTGCCTGAGTGCCGACCGAAGTGCACACCTGGCCGCCGACACCACAATCGGAATAAGTGCCGGCAGGGGAGGAGTCGGTATGAGGGGCATTTTCGTCGAAATTCGGCATTATCAGAACTGTAGTTCTACTTTTGTTCGGAAAGCGTGCTTAGTGGAAAAGTCGTCGGCCCCGTCCGGGCCATAGGCGAAGAGCACCGTATGCGGTTCATCCGGATTTAAATCAACATCGTACTCATCCCCGGAGTTCAAAGGAATAACAAACACCAGCGTGGTGCTGCCGGAAGACTCCGATCCCGAAGCCGATATTATGTCTTTGGATCCGCCGATATCTACATCGGCTTTGTGAGAAAATGCGCCGGTACCGAAATGGTCACTGATAGTTACACTGCCGTCGTTCACAAACCCGATAATGATATTGGCATCCTTCATAGCCCGGGTGGCATCGAAGCCGACAGATATCCAACCGGTTGTCGGCGCGGTTACCTCAACCTTGAGATTCTCGCCATCGAGCATCCAGCGGAACTCCAGGTCTTCGGTGGTTATGTACTTATATCCATCGCCGGACTCCTGGGGAGTAACCTCTTGGGCGCCGCCGGCCCAGATGAACGAAGCCAATCCGATTAATAAACCTATACACAGAACTATTTTTCGCACAGTGTGCCTCCTTACTAGAAAGGATAGGTACTATACACAGGGAAAGCAATAGTCTTTATAAAAAGAAAAAGGTCAGAGGAATGTCATTTGTATAAGGAATTTCTCCGACCTTTTAGTCTTAACTTTCTACATATATTATGTAACTATATTATTTCAAACTCTTTTTTAAATTCATTTACCCTTTCACGTGCGACAGCTCCTAGTGTTGTAGTATCCGACATAAAAACAACCATATTATAACCACGTTTATACTTGGCAAATGCGTCATCAGTATTTCCGCTCACCGTGGCTAAGACTTTGCCTGCTTTCAGGACCTTCGATTCGATCTGTGCTATCACTTTTTGTACAGACTCTGCCGATGAATCGGCAAAAAAGCCCATATTTGTTGCTAAATCCATTGGGCCGATAAAGATTCCATCCAGTTCTTTTATTTTCAATATCTCATCAAGATCTTCTACTGCTTGAGGCGTTTCCACTGCAGTCATCACAAAAATATTATTCCCGGCACTCTTCAAATATTCTACAGAGTTGTTACCATAATGGGCAGCTCGGGGACTTCCTGCAACACCTCGAATACCGCTAACTGGGTACTTTGCAGCTTTTACTGCCTGAGAAGCTTCTTCAGCACTGTTTACATAAGGCACCAACAGTCCGTATACGCCGGCGTCAAGGATTCTCTTTATTTGTACAAAATCATTCCAAGGTGCTCTTACAAATGGTACTGCCTGCTCCCCTTTCATCGCTTGAATCTGACTTATCAGCTTCTGAATATCACCCGGAGCATGTTCCATGTCTATCATCAAGACATCAAAGCCTGCCTCAGCCATTACTTCTGCGGTAATGTTACTGGCCGCTTGAAGCCAGCCTGCCGAGATCTTCTCTCCAGCCATTAAGCTGTTTTTCACCCAATTTTCTTGCCCACCTTTCATAACTCTTTTCTCCGCTTTGAAATATATTCAAGAGTATTGTTCCAGGCAGTCACGAAGGAACTACGGAACAACTCAACCGGACCAAAATCTTCCCACTCTTCCGGTGCTAATCCATTGATATACCACCCACGTCTGAAATCATCCAAAGTACTGAGAAGCTCATCCAATACTTTTTCGTTAGTTATTGTGTTAAAACGATCAACTACCGGTGGATTCTGTTCTATGAGCTGATCAGCGGTTCCTTTCCAATTGATAGTCACACACGCTTCTGCTCCCACCATTTCTGTAAAATGCTGCAGCCCTCGGGCTCCTCCACCTATGAACCCTACACGGCTCCCGCGCTCTTTAGTAAGTTTATACACCTTACGGGCTACCAGCATACCGGCCTGCCATAGGCTATCTTCGGAGATATTGATGTTGTTCCGCTCCACTTGCTTTTTCAGGTATTCATCATAAATACCGGTAATATGGGAAAAGTACACCAGGGGCATTTCTTTTTTCTTTTTTGCAACCCTTTCATAGGCATCCATGAGTGCTACTACCTGAGAGGCACCAAATACTTCAGTGGCGTTTATTGGAACGTCTTCTTCCAAGAGAACCTCAATAACCTTTACTCCCTCTTCAGTCAGGGGAATTTTACTCATTATATTCGGACTTACTTCACGATTAAAACGTGCATTCTTCAGCATTGTGGCTTCATCCTCGTACAAGGGTGATCCCTGAATACTGACATACCCTTCACGCCCATGACTCTTCTCATATACAGGCATGAAGCGCTTAGCCACCTCTGTAACCAATTCACGCTGCAATACTACCTGAACAGTTTCATCGTCCTCATATTCACCTATAATTCTATCCAGTTTAGCTAATGCATAATCCTTTTCTTCTTCATTGATCAACATCTTCCAGGTGTAGGCAGGATTCTGAGTACACCCTACCGCCCCATTCGCAATAGCCTGATCTGCTTGCTTTCTAGTTACATTGTTAATCCAAAATCTAGTCGGAGTTTGTTCAGTAACTCTGTAAAAATATCCCTTATCCATACTTTCTCCTTTCTTCAGTTTTGTTATTGAAATAACACCGGTTCGATTCCTAGTATTTCGCATACCATAAGCAACTCCTCAACATAGTTGCCTTCAACACCGGAGATGTGGTTTGAGCCGTATTCTTTTACAAAAGCATCTATATCAAAACTGATTTTTGCAAATAACGTCGGCAACTGGTGCGGTCCCCGGGCAGCCACAAACTCATCAAGCAATTCCTGACTAGGCGAAACCGCCTCAGTTGGTATGATTGCCATTTTGTATTTTCCGCCCTTACGGTACAAGCGGGCCAGCTGCATTTCTCCAGGGGCGGCATTGAAATAGGTAATACCGGCGCCCCCCGGCCGTACTGACTGTTTGATAACAATCTTTTTTAGATTCTCATTGCTATTTTCATTCCGTCCGGCATAATACGCACAAATTGCTCCGCAATTCACGCAGTACATGAGGGATCGTTTGTTATCGAGATGACTCACATCGGCAAAAAATGTAGGTTTTCCTCCGGAAAGAAGTTTGAGAATTTGTTGTGTAAGTGCTCCATCCGCATCAGCCTCACATGCTATTGGAGTAGATTCTTTTACACCCTCGGCATCTTCACTGTAGGCGAGAAATGCTTGCGTCATGCACTGAGGCACATAGTAATTCGACAGCTCCGGCATACATTTGAGACCAACAAAATCCAGCTCAGCTTCTTTCACAATGTCCTTAGTGGCCAGATAGCAGGCAAGCTGAAAATCAAATTTTTCTCGCGTTAACTTGTCCTGGTTGTAGTGTACTTCCTTTACCCCGCCCTCAAGCCAGTTTCTCATTTTGTCAACTCGTTCGTGAGGGATGAGTTCTGCACGCCGCACTATCTCGAGTTGATCAATATGCTCGCTATCAATCCCGAACAATGCTCGCCATTGCATCGGATCGAAGGTTGCAGGATCAATTCCAATCGAACGCCCACCGAATAAACCGAAAACAGAACCTTTCAGTTGTTCCTTTACCGCCGCCCCGCGTAACACAGGCAGTAGTTTTTCCCGATATACCCCCGGATCATACTCTTCTCTAATACGCATATGCGGATAATCGATCTGCCCAAGGGCTCCGGAAGCCCCAAACAAGCCGACACTACCGTGGGTAGCTGGGTCCTGGTTCCCCAAAACGACGGTGTACAGCCCCATTCGCTGTACACCGTGGAGTACCAAATTGGGCGATGTCCATGCAGGGGTATGTGCGATCAACACCTGCGCACCACGGCTTTTTATAGAATCAACGGCTGCATCAATTTGTTCACGGGTTCTCGAAACTTCTTCCTCGTAAATGAGGTCAATAGGCAATTGCTGTAATGTATCAATAGCCTTTTTGTGCAAAGGAATACAGACACGTGCAAATACTTTTTCCCACATATCCTGACGATGATCTGCAAAAGTAATAAACCCAATTTTTGGCTGTTCCATCTTACGTCTCCTCGCTATTTTGTCTTTATTTTAGACGACCTTTCTCATCATGGTCGGAGTCGTAACTGATATTCGGAGTGCCATTGTATCCTGTAGGATTTCGAAACCCGAGCGGGTTTACTCCATTGGGATATCGCTCTTTGACTTCATTCACCAACTTGACATAGTATGCGACCACTCCGTTCACCAGTTTCTCTCCCTTTCCTTCGGATGCCTTTGTCGGATCACCAATAACACCATTCTCCAGATCATCCTTTTCCGGTAGAGCAAAAGTCCCTTCAAAGTGATACATCATTCCCGGTTCAGCAGCTTCCCCAGGAGCGATTTTCCATTCACCACCAATGAGCCCTTCACCACCGCCGGGTTCTGCCAGATCCATGTGAATCCATTGAGGATACAAATGCAGTCCTACCGAAGTTTCAGCTTCATCGGCATGCCACATATAGTCATCGAGCACATTTTTGTTGTCCCGCAAAAAGTCATACCAGGTGGAGGAAAGGGTAAAGAATCCCTCAATTCCAAGTTTATGGGTAGCAACAATGGTTGATGACACCTGTCCATGGGCTGAGATAATCAAAAACTTGTTATATCCAGCCACTGCAGCACCGCGTACTATATCCATTAACAGTCCTATATGCGTTTCGAATGTAAGCGGAATAGTACCAGGCATTCCCCAGTGGTGATACGGGTGAGAACCATACATTGGTGAGGGCAGAAGCATAGCTCCGGTCTCATAGGCGATTTTCTCAGCTATGCCGAGTGCATTGAATGTATCCATCCCCGTTGGACAATGAGCTCCGTGTTGCTCAATTGCTCCGATCGGAAGTATGGCAATATCGCACACCTCTTTTGCATAGTCCGTGCATACATGTGCGGAATTTTCATGAAACCACACAGAGTCTCTCTTGTCCAGTTTAAAACTTGACTGCTTTTTCATTGTGTTCTCCTGTTTGAGTAATTTAATTACTAATTTTATTGTGTGTTTAGATAGCCACACCTAATATATTTGGAAGCCATAATGTGAGTGCTGGTATTACCGTAATCAGTGCCAACACAATAATCAGCACTATAATCCACGGAACAATACCCTTCGCAATATCATCAAATTTAATTCCACTCACCTGCACCGCCATAAAGAGATTTGCTCCGAGGGGAGGTGTGATAAAACCAATAGCAAGGTTCAACACCATTATCACTCCAAACTGTATCGGATGAATCCCAATCTGCTGTATCACCGGCAAAAGAATTGGTACAAGTATAATGATTGATGCATTCGTCTCCATGAAAGTTCCTACAATCAGCAGCATTATGTTGATCATAAAAATAATTAAATAGGTATTCGTGGTGATACCGAGGATAAATTCTGCTATTCTAACCGGGACCTGTGAAATTGTGAGAATACGGCCAAAACCTGCGGAAGTACCGATAATTATAAGAACCGTTGAGCAGATGAGCACTGAGTTAAACGCAATTGCCGGTAGCGATTTCGCATCTACTTCTTTATATACGAAAAGACTCACAAATATACCGTATACAACAGCGATTGATGCGGCCTCAGTTGGTGTAAAAACTCCTCCGTAGATACCCCCTAGAACGATCACCGGAACCAATAGTGCTGGAACCGCTTCGATAATGATCTTGATACTCTGCCTTAAAGTATAGTGAGTTGAATCACCGGTATACCCATGTCGTTTTGAATAAATCCAAGTGTATCCCATTAAAACAAGCCCTACCAAGAGCCCTGGTATTACACCGGCGATAAACATTCCAGATACGGATACACCCGCTGCAATTGAGTAAATTACCATTGGTATACTTGGCGGGATTATTACGCCGACCGTACCAGCAGATGCTATCATCGAGCTTGAGAAAACTTTATCGTACCCTTTATTCACCATACTCGGAATCATGATAAAACCAATTGCAGCCACAGTAGCGGACCCGGTACCAGAAATAGCAGCAAAAAAAAGACATGCAGCTATGGCAACCATTCCCAATCCTCCGGTGAAACGACCAAAAAGTAGACCAGCAACTCCCAGCAAACGTTTTGATATACCGCCGCGCCCCATAATATCACCGGCAAAAGTAAACAACGGAACCGCCATTAAGGGAAAAGAGTTAAGCCCTGCAATCATTGTCTGGGCAAAAGTTTCCAGACTAATTACACTGGTAACATATATTGTTAAGACTGATGCCAATCCTAAAGCAATTCCAATCGGTACAGTGAACAATAAGAAAACGATAAAACTACTAAATAGTACCGGTATTAACATTCTTCTCCTCCCTGTACCCCTGCAGATAGTGTTGCAGCTTCTTCCGCATCAGGGTTATTTGACTTCAAATCTGGGAGGGGTCCCAAGATGTTTTTACCGGAACCTGAAACTACTCCGTTTTCGTTTAGAAAGATGTACAAATCTGAATTAAAAAAACGAAACCGCCATACCAGATTTTGAAGAAGCCTTATGGTATTTAGCCCAAAACCTACAAAACCGGCCGCGTACAGCACATTCATAGACACTTCTATTGTTATTGCCATATCACCAAACTCTTGGGTTGTTTTCACTACACTGTAACAGTAAAAGAAAATAACTCCCGAAAAAATGAAAAATAAGAAATCAGAAATAATGGTCATAACTCTCTGACCTTTTTCAGGAAAAAGCCTGAGAATAACGGAAAGCTTAATATGACGATTATTTCGAGTGGCATAACTCACTGCTAAATAAATCACCCATACAAAGATGTATCGCGACACCTCTTCTGCCCAAGAAAAACCAGTCTGAAATACGAACCTAAGTATCACCTGCAGGGCAACCAAACTGGTCATTACAAGGAAAAGAGAAACAACAATCACCGGTTCAAAATTTACGTCGAACCAAGAATAAATTTTTTTCAACATAAAGAAACTCCTGTTTGGTTAAATAGGTGTTGGATAGCCGCTTCCGGCCATCCAACTTAAACCGACTTAATTATTGCCCTCGAGTCGCTTCCACTTCAGCCATAACCATGTCGTAAATTTCTTGCCCTGCCTTAGCAACAATGTCGTCTTTCACAACACTATTAAGACGTTCCCCGAGCTTGATCTTTGTTTCAGTAGGTACGTCGTTTACCTGGACACCTGCTTCTTTGATTTTTGCAATAGCCTCGGCTTCCTGCTCAGCTGAAAGCTTACGATCAAAATCAATTGCCTTCTCGGCAGCATCAACTACAATTTTACGCTGTTCTTCTGAAAGACTGTCCATAAACTTCTGGTTTGCATACCACATATAGTTTGTGTATACATGGTTTGTAAGAGACCAATACTTTTGAGCCTCATAAAAGCGAGCATCATAGAAGCTTGTAGTAGCACATTCCTGTCCGTCAATTAGATTTTGCTGCAATGAAGTAAAGACCTCAGTCCAGCTAAGGGTAGTGAGATTGCAACCAACCGCTTCCCACGCTGCTATCTGAGTAGGACTATATCCACGAATTTTCAAGCCTTGAAAATCATCAATCTTTTTAATTGGTCTTTTGTTATTTGAAAAATTACGAAAACCGACTTCCATATATCCCAGACCGGTGAGACCGAACTTTTCGAGTGGTTCCAGTAATTTTTGTCCAGCAGGGCCATCTAAAACTGCATGGGCGTGGGGAGCACTCTCAAATAGACTAAACAGATCCCAAATATAAAATTCAGGAATGGTTTGAGTCAGTAGAGTGGTTGCTCCAACAGACATGTCCAAGTCACCGCGTCGTGTTTGTTCAAATGTATCTTGCACAGAGCCCATCTGCCCGCCGGGATAAATTGTTACTTCAATTTGCCCGTCGGATTCGCTCTCGACGATACGCTTAAACTCTTCAAAGCCTTTGTGCATATGTGTGGAAACAGGATTGTCATGGGCTAATTTGATTGTAACCGTTTTACCGGCAGCCCCCTCTTGCTGGCCTTCAGCCCCCACATAGGCGACGGCGACACCAATAATAAGCAAAGCAGCCAAGATCTTTTTCATAAATACCTCCTAAAGAATTATGAATATGTTTACTAGCCTTTAGGAGAATTATAACATGGAATCAGGAGCTGTCAATGTATATTTTTCTTTTTTTTATGTATATTATTCTTTTCTGTTTACAACCGATCCACGTTCAATAAGCTCACCATGAATCAATTTTATCTGAACTTCTTTCCGAGGATTTGTGATGGTATCTATCATAACCTCTATTGTCGCCTTCACCATTCGCTTCACGGGCTGAGTAAAAGTCGTTAGATTATAGCGGAGAGAGCTGGACATATTCCTATCATCAAAGCCGATAACGGAAAGGTCTAGAGGAATATTCAATCCGTATTCCTTTTCTGCACAATCAATAAACCCATATGCAATTTCATCGGAAGCACAAAACACCCCGTCAGGCTTTTCTGTATTTTCCAGAAACTGCCTAGCGGCCTCTACCCCTGATACATATGAATAGTCTCCTTCATACCGAAAAAAAACATCCATACCGCATTGTTCGAGCTCCTGAGATAATCCGGTTTCACGATCTTTGCTGGTCGAGCTCATGGCTTCGCCGCCGATCCAGGCTATTCTCTTATGCCCTCTAGAGATAAGAAACTGTGCAGCTTCTCTTCCCGCTCGAATATTATCAAGGCTGACGGAGCTGGCTTCTAATCCCAGTGAATAACGGTTGAATTGCACCACAGGTATATTGTACTCATGGCACGATTTTATCAAAGTAGAGGTAAGTTGCAATGAAGTGGTTATCAAGCCGTCTACCTGATATCTGAATGCTATTGGTAGAACATCTTCGAGTTTTCCACCTGAAGGAATATTCAAGAGCATTGCGGTGTAATCGAGCTTTTGCAGTTCAAGGGTAAAGTGTTTCAATGCTTTGAAATAGAAGGGACTTCTAAAGTTCGGATTTACAATACCTATAATATGGGTGGACTCAGGTGAAAGCCCATTGGAAAAGTAATTTGGATAATATCCTAATTCTTCAGCAGCTCTCATTACCTTCTGCCTCAACTCTCCTGAAACATTCGAGCCCGCACTAAAAACCCTTGAGACAGTGGCCTGAGATACCCCTGCTTTTTTTGCCACATCAATTGAGGATACTTGTTTACGTCTTTTTTTTGATACATACGGTTCTTCCACGATCGCCCTCCTATAGTACACAGTATATACAACCAAGAGACCTGTTACAAGTGTATAATATTCACAAAAAAAGAGTGAAAAAGCCCCAGAAACAGTATATTATTCATCTCTGTTTCAGGGGCAACTGCAGGGGAGGAAGGGCTCTTTTGTATGCCTATATTCTTTTCAGCGGGTAAGAATTGAATTCATGAATAGCATCATACATGGCTTTTATATTTGCAGGAGGGATATCGTGACCGACATTATGACAGGTACATACGATATACCCTCCATCCTTGCCTAAATCACACATTCTTCTGTTCACCTCTTTGCGAATCTCCTCAGGATTCATATTCACCAGCACCTTTTGCACATCTATAGCACCATGAAAGGAGACGCGGTCACCAAAATCTTCTTTTAACGCAGCGGTATCATTCAACTCCTCAACTGAAGTTTGTACCGGGTTCAGAATGTCAACACTCATTTCATCAATCATATCATCAAGCAGAGGACGTACAGAACCATCTGTATGAAAGATTACTTTCACATGTGGTGCCAGCTCCTTAATATGTGTTATTATTTCCGCTTCGCGCGGCATTATAAATTCCCGCCACATCTCCGGAGACATGAGAAGAGAATTCTGCGTCCCAAAATCGTCGGTAAGATAGAGGGTCTGTATAAATTCACCAACCTCTTTCATGTAGTTTGTGTACATTGCCTTATATATACCGGTCACCTTATCTAACAAGGCATGTGCAAAGTCTGGGTCAAGCACCAAATCCATAAAGAACTGGTCATACCCTGCCAACTCCAAAGAGGTTTGCATAACTCCTCCTTTTATACCGTCAGCACCAATAACATAATCAGTATTCTTATGCCAATACTCGGCCTGTTCTCGCAACCCTTTAAATTGCGCAACATCATCAACCGCCGGCCACTCATGGGAAGCGAGGCCATCCATTCCCTTCCCTTTTAGAGGGGAATCTGCAACTGCAAAATAATCTCCCGAATCCTTGAACAGAGTCCCGAAGGTGTTGCGATAATACTGAGAATCAATCTCGGTCACATTCGTCCAAGTCGGTATCAACCACCTAAAATCAATACCCCACAGTTCCAGTAAATCTTCGTCGGTCACCACACATTGGCTCATCCTGTCTAAAATTTTGAATTCCTTTTTTTCCGGCAGGCCAAACTCTTTTCTAATTGGATTATAATTATACTTATGTATAGAGCTGACCTGTTTTCCATGGTCTACTAAAAGGCGCTCCGCTTCTTGATGGTTCATTGTCAAATTAAAAATTTCTCTACGATTCATTTCTCTCTCCTGTATCTGCCTTCGATTGTATTATTGAATATTCGTCATCAGTTACCGTCTTGTACCCTGGTATAGGAAAAGCCTGAAAACCACGCCCCCCATCATTGTAGATAGATTGTCCAAAAATAAAATCTGAATCTTTAGATGCCAGGAAAACAGCAAAGCGGCCACACTCTTCAATGGTTCCAACTCTACCGATGGGAGTTCTAGATATTACCGTGTTGTATAACTGGGGATTTTTACCTACCCGGCGCATAAGCTCTGTATCGATTGGGCCAGGTGCCATTGCATTCACTTTAATATTGTGTTCGGCCAAGGCGACTGCCTGAACCTTTGTAAGCTGTTGCACCCCTCCCTTACTTGTGGTATATACCATCTGGCTATCCAAGGCGAGATAGGCATTTACAGAAGAAACGTTAATTATCACGCCTCCTTCCCCCTGCTTTACCATTTGACGAGCAGCACACTGATCACCGAAAAACATTGCCCGCAGGTTTATATCCATTATTTTGTCATACGACTCCGGGGTAATATCTAAATAGTGAGTCGCACTCGGATCATTAATACCCGCGTTTGCTACATAAATATCTAAACGCCCGAACTGAGAAACTGCTTCATCTACAATCCTTTGGAGTTCGTCAAGGTTTGACACATCAGCCTGCGTGAAGACAACATGAGGGCTTATTTTTTTAAGCTCATCTTCAGCTTTTTTGCCTCCCGCGGAGTTTCTTCCACAAATCAATACCTTCGCGCCCTCTCTCAGAAACTCCTGTGAAATACCGTAACCAATCCCCTTTGTCCCTCCGGTTACTAGAGCGACTTTACCGCTTAGCCTCTTTTCCATCTCATCCCTCTCTTATAGATTCTCTATTTTTGTTCCTCAAGTATAAAAGCCACATTTAACTCTTGAGCTAACTTCCTTAAATCTGTAAGTAGATCCTCAGGGAGAGGAATCCCTTCAGCGCGGCGTTGTATCTCTGTTTTATACTCCAGTTCACCCGGAATTAATTGGCGGGCCCCCTCTTCAACCATAGGTGTAGCATGTATCGAACCGGCCCAACTCCTCATTCTGGAATCGAATTCTGCCCTTGGCATCAATATCTCAGGCTGAATTGCATGAAAACAATGGGTAGTCTCACTGGTATCCTTAGGATGCTTATACATGCTCTTCAAATCTCTGTTAAAAGATCCTCCCGAGAGCACCCCTGTGATGATATCCACAAATAAAGCTAAACCGAATCCTTTATGTAAACCAAAGGGGAGAAGAAACCCATCAAACCCCTCCTTTGGATCATCTGTTTCATAGCCATCCGATGTTACCGCCCAGTCTTTCGGTATTTTCTCGCCCTTTTTTGCAGCTAACAGCAATTTGCCCCCAGCTACCGAGCTCATTGAAATGTCTAAGCAAAAGGGATATTCCTCAAATAATGGAGCCGCCATCGCCACAGGGTTGTTACCTATAGCCGGTTTCTTGTTTCCCTTCATCCCGATATTTGGAATCACGTTGGTACAGGCGATACCTATTAAGCCTTGTTCAGCAGCCATACGGGCAAACAAAGCAGCTGCACCAAAATGGTTGCTGTTCCTTACCAATACTGTACCGGTACCAAACTTATGCGCCTTCTCGATGGCCCTCTGCATTCCATCACGACCTGTTACATACCCTAACCCTGCATCACCATCAACAACCTCAATAGCAAATTGACTGCCACCGGCTGTTGTGTGGTAGTTCGGTGACGGGTTAACCACTGAATCCCTTATACGGTTAATATAAACTGGTGCACGTAGGACTCCATGAGAATCAACTCCCCAAAGATTTGTTTTTACCATGCAGGTAGAAGAAAACTCTGCATCTGATTGCGATAAACCAGCAGCAGAATAAAGATTTTCTAAGAACTCAGTTAACGGCTGCACGCCGATTCTTTTTAGTTTATCCATAATAATACTCTTAATCTTAGATTTGGCTATGTATACATATTCTTGTGTTGTGAATTATATATTCAGTATATTGTTGTTGTCAAACCAATTTTTAATGTTTTTATTTTAATTTTAGAGTTAATTTATATATTTTTGCGTTAATTTGCATATTATGCTTTTTTATAAGTATATTTTTCTTTTATTATTTACTCAATTTTCAACTCGCGCATCCGCCTCCAGAGAGTTACCCGGCTGATTCCGAGCAAGCCGGCGGCAAAGCAGAACAGACATCAAAGTCCGCTTATCCTAAGGCAGGGTTCAGAATAATCAATCGTGGGCTGTCTTTCACCTCTCCAATGCTTTCCCTTCCCAGCTCCAGAGCCGAGCGACCCCGCTTTTCTACCATTTCCGGAGGAAACCGGTCGGAAAGGACATCTACCGGGAGCATGAAAAACTCCGGACCCGGTATGCGGTAGTGCATGGGAATGACTATTGCAGGCTGGACAGCATCTATCACCTGCAAAAGGTCATCGGTTTCGATAACCGGAGGACCTCCTGCCAGAGCGAACAGAATGTCCGTGCCTTGCATGAAGTCTATCTGCCTCTCCGATAGCGGATTGCCCACATCGCCCATATGGGTAATCGATATCCCTTCCAGGGAAAATCTGTACATGCCGTTGTCGCCGGGATCCTCCTTGTGGATTAGGCTTTCCCGGGCAAGAGCAAAGGAAAAGTCCACTCCCTCTGCCTCTACAGAACCGAAATCCGGGTTCACATGCTCAGTTGCCGTAAGAAGGCGGTACCCCGGGGGAATAAAATCGATACAGGAGTGGGCCCGGTCGTCATCTGAGCTGCGGACCACAATATCAGCTGCAATATCTACCGGATGAATTTTTAGAATTTCCGGGTCGTAGGGATCGGTGATAATCCGTTTCCCATCTCCCTCCACCAGAAAGGATGCATGTCCAAGCCATGTTATCTTCATATCATAACCTCAGATGATGTGTTTTGATTTCACAGGGGCCAAAAGAAATATCACTCAAACCCCTCTGCGCCCCCTGAGGTTTGTCCCTGCCAAGGGGTCGTTCCATAAGATCGGTCTCTTCAAGCTTCTGCACCGGAGCATTCAAGGTAATTCCACCCTTCACTTCGCAACCTGTAGCCTCATAGGTTCTCATCACAAACCCGTCCCCGGATTCCGCTTCCTTCAATGTTTCCATAATGAGGTTGGGTTGATCTATCTGGAGCAGTGAAAATTCCGTATCCAGCTCTCGTTCCTCCAATGCGTGCATCGGTGCTGTCACTACCGGGATATTATACTCGTATCCTCTCCGGCAGGTTCCTCCATACTCCCAGCTGTTTTCATGGGGGTACAGGGCATAGGAGAACAGGTGTTCCCCCAAATCACTGTTTCCATCCGGACGAATAGGGCTGCGCACCAGAGAAAGCCGAATGGTACTGTCTATTATATCACATCCATACTTGCAGTCATTAAGAATGGTCACACCGTAATCGGGCCGGCTTATGTCGGCCCAGTAATGCATGACTATTTCGTATTTTGCCTGTTCCCAGCTGGTATTTCGGTGGGTATTGCGGCCTATTGCACCAAAGGGCAGATGGGTAGTTGCCTGTCCGGCTTGCATAGCCAGGGGGAAAGCAACTTTGAGAAGCTTGCATGAATCATTCCATATAACCTTGGTCTTGAAGTCGATAAGCCGGTCCTTACGATAGAGGACCATTTTCTGCTCTATGGAAGAGTTCAGAACTTCCCACTTCATGATAAATACCGCAAAAAGAGGCCCGATAGTCTCACATTCCCAGTTCCCACACGGATTAACCGGAATAGGGTGTTCCTCTACATGGTAGGGGATATCCCAGGCACTGAACTTTTCCCCCGGGTCGTCATCAAACACCTGCATGCAATTTGCAGGACCGGAGACAAGTTCCCTGTCGGCGGTACGGTCAAAGATACTGACCAGATTACCGCTACTGTCCCAGGTAATATGGTAATAAGGCGTTTCTATTCTTCCCTCATCCTGGTTGTACCGGCACCAGCTTCTCTCTTTTTTATTTGCTGCAGCAGGTTCCGCCGGGGCAGTCGCATCCCACAAAAGGCTTGTCCATCCGGCCGAAGGGATCTCCGGTACCCAAACCCACCATTTACCTTCGAAGAACTGAGAATCAAGCCGGTTGCCTCGCCAGTCTTTTGCAGAGATGGAGTCAGGCTCTCGGTTGGTCTTTTCTGTTAAAGAAAATGGAATAAGAGCTGCCCGGGGCCAGGATAGCGAGTTGAACAGCGCATAGCCGCTTCCTTTCTGTTCAGGCAATTTAATTCGGTCAGCTATCCACCGGAGAGAACGATTCAGCAGTCCGGTCCCAATCTGCCGAGCTTCCGCGTACGCTGCATCAATCTGTTCATGCGCTGCTGGGACATGGGTACCGGTGATGGTGTCATGAAACTGATTCAGTAACAGCAGCTTCCATCCCCGGTTCAGTTCGGGTTGAAATGGGGGTGCACCGAAAAACCTGCTTATACTGCCGAAAACCTCGGTGTTCCGATAAAGCGCTTCAAGAGTTCGGTTAGTCTTTTTTAAGGAGCCTCTGGTGGTATAGGTCCCTCTATGGGCCTCCAGATAGAGCTCGCCGTCCCAGACCGGCAGCTCCTTATAATCACATGACAGTGAATCAAAAAATGTATCTACCCTTCCGATCTTCGTTTCCGGGAGCCCGGGAAATCCTTTTGCAGAGCTTACAGTGCAGCTCATCGCCGCCATTTCACGGGTAGGCCCGCCCCCTCCGTCGGCAGGACCGTACACATAGAGCGTTTCTCCGAGCCGGTATTTGTCGCGAAAATCACGCCAGTGTCTTCGCAGATTACCCAGGGTAAAATCTTGGCCGAAGTGGGTCGGCGGGGCATGCACAAGAATTTCACTTCCATCAGGGCCTTTCCAGCGGAAGGTATCGAAGGGAAACTCATTGGTATCGTTCCATATATTCAGCTTTACCGTGGAAAAGTTCTCTATCCCGCACTTTTTCATAATCTGCGGCATGGTATACATAAGCCCAAAGACATCGGGAAGCCAGCAACTTTTGACATCAATACCGAACTCTTCAAGAAAAAACTGCCGGCCGGAGAGAATCTGCCGCACATTACTTTCCGCACCTGGAATATTGACATCAGGTTCCACATACATGGCGCCTACAATTTCCCAGCGTCCTTCCTGTATCCGTACTTTTACTTCTTCATACAGCTCAGGATAATATTTTTTGAGCTGTTCATAGAGCCAGGGCTGACTCCAGGCAAAGCGGTAATCCTTGAACTCCCGCATCAGACTCAGGGTGTTCGAAACGGTTCGGCTGTTCTTTCGTAAGGTTTCCTTTAATGGCCAGAGATAAAGAATATCAAGGTGAGAATGGGCACAGATTGTGATGTTTCCCGGATGCCGAAAATAGGGACTCTTCAAAACCGTAGAACGAAGCAAGGCATGGGCCTCTTCAACTCTTTTCCATTCCTCCAGGCAGCTCTTCTCAACCAGCGTTGGGGGGCCTAACAGCGAAAACACCGCCTCCAGCCGGTTCAGGAGAAAGGCCTCCAGTTCGGGGTCGCCATCGCTCTCCCAAAGATCCCGATACGCATCTACCGCCAGGGAAGCATCATTTAGAAACCCTTCAAGCTTCCGGTTAATGCGCAGCAGCCGGGCAGTACGGAAGAGGTGAAACGGACGTTCATCTTTACGGCGGGCATCGTAGGGATAATTGATTACAAAGGCTTCAATCTCAAGAGTAAGCTTTGAATCCTTCTGCGCCAGCGGGAACAGGGGAGCAATACTGCGGTTCCAGTCCAGCCCCTGCCAGGCTTGGCCGTTTATTGTTAACAGGGCCTCCCCGCCGTCAAGGTCAATCTGCAGTGCAGCATCCTCGCCTCGGTGGCTATCAGGAACAGTCAGGGAAGTGCGAAAAAAGCTGGTCACATCTTCACCGCCCCAGGTATCTCCCGGACTGATTTTCGTCCACTGCTCATCGATATACTCATACTTGTCGGGCAGATGATATTTGGCTCGTCTCTGCTCCCATCCCTCTATGGGGATAGGATCATAAAAACGCAAATTCTGCAGACGATGAAGAATCCTTTCCATCCGGTTAATTGGAAGATCGGCACTCCGTTCCGGGTCTTTCGGTTTACGTTTGGGCATCATTCTCACCTTTACTGCTTTACCGCACCGCTGGTAAGCCCGGCGATAAAGTAACGCTGAAATACCGTAAACAGGATGAGTACCGGCAGGCTGGCCAATAAAGCGGCAGCTGCGATTAAATGCCACGAACCACTCCCGTATTCCCCAAAGAAGTTAAAGAGGCCTACCGTATAGGGAAGGGTCTCCTGACCCCGGCTCAAGGCAAGCACAATCATGAACTCATTCCAGGCTCTTGTAAAAGCAAAGATTGCAACCGTTGCAAGGCCGGGAGTTGCCAGGGGCAGCATTATTTTAAGAAAGGTCGCCAGATGGCCCGCCCCATCTATCCGTGCGGACTCCAGAAGCTCCCGGGGCATAATCGAAAAATAGCCCATCATGAGCCAGGTGCTGAAGGGAGTAACAAACACAATTAATGCGAGGTTTAGTCCGGTAAAAGTAAAGGCGAGACGAAAACTGGCCAGAACCAGAAAAAGAGGCACAATCATTAAGACGATTGGTATCTGCTGGGCGAGTAACACAAATACTCTGAAGAAACCCCGCAGGGGAAACTCAAATAGTGCCAGAACATAGCCTGCCATAGTACTGATAATCAGCGAAGCAAGCGTGGTAGCCACTCCGAGGCGAATACTGTTCCAGAAGGGCCTAAACCCGGGGGGCATTGGGGGGCTTTGAACTGAAAATTGACCTATGCCGATCTGTATTCTGAACTCCTCCCCGCCTCCGAAACCGCGGCTCTCAAGGACGCGTCCAAAGTTCTGAAGAGTAAAGGTTTCCGGAATAATCGTAGGAGGATAAGACCCCGCTTCTTCCGGTGTTTTTACCGATGCACCAACCAGCCAAAGCAGGGGAGCTATTGAAAACAGAAGCCAAATGAGAATGAAAGTGTAAGTAATTGCTTTCCAGGGCGCAGGGATTCGAGTCATAGCATACACTCCTTATGAATTACCGGGCCTCATCGCGAAACCAACGGAGAAAAATAAAGGTGAGAACAAGGTTAAATGCCAGCAGCAGTATAGAGATGGCCGACCCGTAACCAAACCGGCCGAGAATAAACGCCTGTTCATACATATAAAGTCCGGCAACCGAGCTGTTATGCAGAGGCCCGCCGCCGGTCATGATAAAAATAAGATCAAACACATTCAGAGTTGCCATGGTGGCGTATAAAAGGTTGATAAGGGTAAAACGTCTCAAAAGGGGCAAGGTAATCATGTGTATAGTTTGCAGGGTACCGGCTCCATCAATGGAGGCGGCCTCATACAGTTCATCGGGAATACTCTGCAAGCCGGAAGACTGAACCAGCATCGAAAATGCGGTTCCCCTCCACACATTGGCAATAACCACCGCCGGCATTACCAGGGACCGGCTTGAAAGGATGGAAACCGGATCCATGCCTGACTCCAGGAGAAAACGATTTATCAGCCCCACTCTGCTGTCATAGATAAAAACCCAAGAATAGGCTACCACTACATTGGCGGTTACCCATGGCAGCAAAACCAGCGAGCGCATGATCCGCCTTCCCAGGACAAAGCGCTGATTAATAAGAATTGCAAGCGCTGTTCCAAATCCTATCTGCAGAGTAACCGAACCTGCAACAAAAACAATAGTATTGGGAACAACTTTGCTCCAGAATGTACGGTCGCTGAATAGATCCTGAAAATTTTTGAGCCCGATAAAGGGAGATGGCTTGCCTCCGGCAAGACGAGCAAGGCTGATATCCTGCATGCTCCACACTATTCCACGAAGCAGTGGGTAAAACATCAGCATTACATAGAGAATGATAAGTGGCGCCAGGAAGGCATAAGAGAAGGCAACCTGATTGAATCTGTCATTGTTACGCATGTTTTTCACAAGCCTTTACTCCTTACAGAAATTATGGAGCCCCGGCTTTCCAGCGAAAGTTCCGGGGCCATTCACTTTATTCACATATTAGGTTTTATGATTTTAGTTACAATCGACCTGTGTGTTAAACTCGGTTGCGGCCTCATCTAGAGCCTCTTTCACTTCCATCTCTCCAGCCATAATGGACTGAAGGGCGGTCTGGAGCTGGGAGCTTAACTGAGGGTATTCTGGAATAGCCGGTCTTGTCTTTGCCAAAGGGAGCAGGTCTTCGAGGGCTGCATAGAAGGGAATTGCCTGGGCAAAGGCATCATCAGAAGCAAGACTCTCTCTTACCGGAACATAGGCGCGGGAAAGTGCCCAGGTGCGATGGTTTTCCTTGTTCATAGCGATGGAGATGAATTCCCAGGCCAGATCTTTATTGCGAGAACCATCAGGAAGCGCAACAGTCCAGCCTCCGGCACCGGAAGGACTAATCGACCCGTCCGGACTCGGCACAAAGGATACACCAAAGGTTTCATTGAACTTCTCGGGAGTATCAATTCCGGCTTCTTTTGCATAGTTGTAGAACCATGAACCCACAACGCCCATCGCATAGGACCCAGAGGCAAGACCGCGATCGTTATCGTCGGCGGATGCGCTTAATACATCAATAGGCGTAAGACCTTCTTCAATCAGCCGCTTATAAACTTCTGCTGCCGCAATTCCTGCTTGGCTGTTAAAGGCTGCACACCCTTTTTCATCAAGCAATGAGCCGCCGGCCCCTCGTAAAAATGAGTACCAGCGATGGGGTAAGTGTTCTGAGCTTCCCCCAGGAACCATCATTCCATATACCCGGGGAGGATTGTTTGCCGCAGAAGCAAACTTGAACAGTTCATCCCAGGTCTTCGGAGGTTGATCGGGGTCAAGTCCAGCAGATTTGAAGATTTGCTTGTTCCATACAAAAATTCTCAAATCGGTGTTCATAAAAACCCCGTAAGGATTGCCTTCCCAGGAACCGGCTTCACGGAAATTGGGTAGAATATCTTCCCACCCATTCCAACTGGACACGTAGGGACCAAGATCGGTGAGTAGGCCGGCATCGACCATTTCACCAAGGGCCACCGAGTCGACCATTGCCACATCGGGAGCCTGACCGGCTGCGGCAGAGCTGAGAAACTTTGATTTGACGTTTCCCCCTCCCTGCTGTACATCGAAGACAACTGTTACATTAGGATACCTGGATTCAATTTCTTTTTTGGCTGCCTCGAAAGGGGAATCATCAGATCCTACAGTCCAATGACCTACAAGAACATTAAGGGTAACGTCCTCGGCAGTTTTGTCGGCCTCTTGCGCTCCGCCTGCCCAGATGGTTCCAAAGCAGACAAAAAAGAGTACACTTGCAATTAAAATAACTCTTTTCATGAGATTTCCTCCTCATATTTGTTATAATTAGCATATCATTAATTAAGTTTTTGTAAATAGAAAATTTAAAATGTTTTTATTTATCTATAATATATATAATTAAAGTATCTTTTTCCATTAATAATATGATATATCATTTATTGACAAACTTCTTCTCCTATCATATACTGCTTGGTATGGAGAAAAAAGCGCCCCTGTACAAAACCATCTACAATGAGCTGCTGCAAAAGATTGAAACCGGAGAATATAAGAAGGGTGATAGAATTCCTACCGAAGCAGAGTGGGCAGAGCTGTATAATGTCAGCCGTATCACTTCCAAGAAAGCCCTGGATATGGCCGCAGAAAACCATATCATTGTGAAATATCCCGGCAAGGGTTCCTTCATAAGTTCGGAGTCAAAAAAAATGATAGGCCGGAAGGCTTCAGAAAACAAGAAGATAGTCGGCATCATTCAACACGACCTGTCGGACAGCTTTGGCCTGGAAATCTTCAAAACACTTCAGACGCTGACCCAGGATGCCGGAATGCTTGCCCTTACCGGCATCTCCAACGATGATACCGCCACAGAAAAAAAGCTTATTTCCAGCTTTCTGGACTTTGGTGTGGACGGACTTATTATTAAGCCGGTTCACAACGAAACCTTCAACAATGAGATACTCAAACTTATTATAGATAATTTTCCCGTAGTACTGATTGACCGCTACCTAAAGGATGTCTCCTGCCCTAATGTGGTATCCAATAACTTCAAAGGGGCAATGGACGGAATGAAATATCTCTACTCTCTGGGGCATAAGAAGATCGGCATTTTTTCCCGACCTATTGGAAGCACCACTACCCTGATGGAGCGGGAAAAGGGAATTATGCAGGCAATTATGGAAAGCAAATATCCCTTTCGGCCGGAATGGCGATGCACCGACCTGGAAGGCTTGGATAAAAAAGACAAAACGTGCTTGAAAGAAGTGAAAAAGCGGGTTCGCTCTTTTCTTCAGAAAAACAGGGATATAACTGCAATCTTCGGACTGAAGTATTCAGTTATCCCGGTTGTAGAAGAAGTTGCCTTCGAACTAGGCATAAGAATACCTGAAGATCTGAGTCTGATCTGTTTTGATGTCCCCGATAATCTGGTCAGTCATATAAAGCCATTAACCCACCTCCGCCAGAACGAAGCGGAAATGGCTCGCCGCGCCTTCGATTCGGTTCTACTGAGAATGGAGAAGCAGCCCCCTGTGTACCGCCAGGAAGTTGAGGTTGATCTGGTAGTTGGAAGCACCACTGCACAGGTCAGAACAGAGCATCCGGCCTAACCTTCAACCTTTAAGCAAGAACGACCGAAACAAAAATAACCGGGTCGAAGACAGCGGTGTATAGTCAACCGCTGTAGCTCTATATAAAATCGCTCTGCCTTTTACCCACTCTATCCTCGATCTGTCCCGGCCTCGCGTACCACCTCGGCCAGGCGCTTGACTCCGCTTTGCAGCCGGTTCACCTCATTGTACGAAATACTCAGACGCAGGTAGTTTCGAAAGGAACCGCTGGGCGATGCGCTGCTGCCGGGGATGAAATTCACTTTGTGCCGGCGGGCCGGCTTCTTCAACTCGCGACTGTCGGCCGTTTCCGGCAGTTTGACCCACACAAAATAGCCCCCGCCGGGATTGTCGACCTCTGCCAGCCCCCCGAGCTCCGCTGTGATACTCTCTACTACCGCATCCATCCGCCGGCGGTACTCGCCGATCAGATGGTCGAGGTGCCGCGCCATGTCCCCGGACTGAAACATGCTGCGCACAAGCGTGGAGGTGAAGGGGTTCAGCCCGCCGCCGCTGTCCAGCATACCGCAGCCGGTAATCTTTTGCAGGTTCTTTTCATCGGTCTGCAGCCAACCGAGCCGCAGTCCCGGCCCCAGAATCTTGGAAAACGAGCCCAGCGAGATAACTTGTGTCGACCCGCTCGCGGCCATCGACGCCTGAGGAGAACCGCTCGCGGCTAAAGAGCTTGAAGCAGCGGCAGCCGCAGAAGCTAAGGGGACCGGCGGAGCATCTCGATAACTCAGAAGCTGGTACGCCTCGTCGGCCACAACCAGCAGGCCATACTTTTCTGCAATCTCGATCAGCCGCCCCCGGCGGTCCTGAGAAACCGTCCGGCCGGTGGGGTTCTGAAATACAGGAATAGTATACAAAAAGCGCGGCATTCGGCTCTGGCCGCCGCCCTGCCCACTGCCGGCCACCCCGCCGGGTTTCCCGCCGGGCAGATTGCCGGGGTGTTTCGCCAGATACTGCTCGACCGCATCCGGATCCAGCCCTTCCTCGTCACCGGGCAGAGCGGTCACTTTCAGGCCGAAATCCTCGAAAATGCGCAGCGCCAAAAAGTAGGTAGGATCTTCGACCAGTATCTCGTCGCCCGGGCGGGTATACAGGCTGCACAGCAGTGCCAGAGACTGAGAAATGCCGCCGGTCACCATCAGCGAATCCGCCTGCACTGCGGCCCCGCTGCGCGCCTCCAGCAGGGCAGCCAGTTCGGCTCTGAATCCGGCATCGCCCTGCTCGAAACCGTACTGCAAAATCAGCGGATCGCCCTGGGCAAACCGGTGCTCCGCCGCCCTCTGCATCGCCCCCAGCGGCAGCAGGGCCGGGCTGGGATGGCCCAGCGCCATGTCCACTACCTGTGGATCGGTGTTCATCTGTACTGTAGTACCTTCACTCATGTTTGCCCCCATGCCCGCTATTCAGCGGAATTCGTACGCAGCCAGCGGCGGTCGATTATCCCGCTGCGCCGGGCCAGAACTCCCTCCGGGCCTACTACAATTGTAGTGGGCAGCGTCTCGATTGCCAAGCGCCGGCCGATCTCGCCCTCAAGGTCAAGCAGCACCGGAAACGGCAGCGCACTGCCCTCGACGAAATCCCGCACTGCAGACAGAGATTTTTCTGTGGAAGTCATATTGAGGGCTACCAGCTCTACATTTTCGTTTTTAATGTTTTTATAAAATTCAATAAGTTCCGGCATCTCCCCGCGACAAGGTGGACACCAGCTGGCCCAGAAGTTGATAATGAGGTAGTCGGCCTGCCAGCGCACCTCGGTTTCACTGCCCTCCAGCGAACTGCTCAACTCCCTGACGATCTGCCGAATCTCGCCTCCGGCGCCTTCGCCCTCTGCCGTACCCCCAGCGTTTTCTTCGAAGCCGGGGGTGCTGCCGGCGGGTCCTGCCGGCCCGACTGCCCCAGAGAGCAGAAACACTACCACCACCGCGCCCAGGGTAAGGGCACCAAGCTTCGAAAAACCCTCCGGCAGCGGACGGCGCTTGAGGATCCTGACTGCAGCGTACCCGCCGGCCCCCAGAGCCCCCAGCAGCAGGCCCAGCGGGCCGCCGGGCCTGTACAGAGCTGCCAGAGGATCGCTCCACAGCAGCGCCGGATCGCTCAGCAGTGGAGCCAGCTTCCACAGCAGAAAGCCTATAAGCAGCACATCGAACAGCAGATCCCAGAAGAGGCGCCCGGCGGCTTTGCTTCCTCGCAGAAACGCCAGCTGCAGCCCGTACCCTGCTGCTAACGCGACAGCAATCCGGATAAGAAGTAGTGGTATATTAAACGGGCCAATTTGCATCAGTGGCGCTCCTTATTGACTCTGTTCGAGCTCGCCTGTCAGCTCTTCAATCAGGGTTTGGTTCTTTTTGAGAATGTCGAGTATCACATAATCCAAATCCACCAGCTGCTTTTCCGATTCCCGAATCTGAATACTCGACTGCGAAACCCCTTCCATCTCCGATTCGATCTGTGCAGCCCGATTTTTCTGGGCTTCCGAGAGCTGTTGTATCTCTTTGGTGTGGGTGATGAGCTCGTTGATGCGCGGAATCATGCTCTCTGCCGATGATTTTTGTCTGCTGATAGTTGAGTTTGCCCCCTCGACCACCGAAACCGCACGGGAGGTATTCTCCTGGATGGAGGCGAAAATCTGGGTAGTTCGTTCGGTGTGTTCGGCCCCGGTCTGGATGCGGTTCAGCATGTCATTGATGCGGGTTTGTATTTCTTTGACCGACTCGGAACTGTGCTCGGCCAGCTCACGCACCTCCGAAGCCACCACAGAAAAACCGCGCCCGCTGTCGCCGGCATGGGCCGCTTCAATAGCGGCGTTCATCGCCAGCATATTAGTACGGGCGGAAATGCCGGCGATATCATTGAGGCTTTTCTTCATCTGTTCGGATACCTCGCGGATGCTCTCGACGGACGCAGAGGTTTCCCCAATCAGCCGGCGGCCCTCCTGAATATCACTGTGCAGGGCTTCAGCAATTTCACTGGTTCGCTGAAAGTTCTCCTCCACCTGCTCGGTTACCTCAACCATTGATGAAAACACCTCGCTGCTCTCCTGAAAAGAGGCTACATAATCTGTTATCTCATCAAACACCTGGCTCATTACCCGGGCAACGTCCTGAATCGTCTCCGAGGTCTTGGCAACCGTACTCTTCTGGTTCTCGGTCATCTCGCCGACCTCTGCCGCGCCTTTCAGTAGATCGTTGAATTTATCAAGGGCGCTCTGCACCGTTTTATTCAGTTCAGTACTGTATGAGTTCAGCTTTTCGAGCCTGTTTTTATTATTCTGCTCTGCGAGTTCTGCAGACTGCCTGCAGCTGCTCAAATCGCTTTCTATCCGTTTGGCCCGCTGTTTTTCCCGCAGGTACAGCCTGATAAAAGCGAGCATTATCAACAGCGAAAGAGCTGTCACGATAAACATTTACAGATCCTCCATATTCTCCAGTATGAGATTCAAATGTACTACTTTTATTGGTTGGGGTCGAGCAGAACCGGCGCTGCATTGATTAGTTTTTAATTATTCCCAAAACCCCCAAAAGGACTTGAAAGAGGAGCTCATCAAAATTACTTTATACATACACCTTTTTGCCTGAAAGGAGAGGAGTGAAGTGCATAGGCCTAAACTGTTCCTGTTTTTCATAGACGGAATAGGTATTGGTACCAACGATCCGCAGAGTAATCCTCTGATTCAACTTGGAGATGCCTTTCTCGGGCCGGCTGCTTTTCATGCCGAAACCATTCCCCTCCGAAACTCACGGGTTTGGCTTCTGCCGATCGATGCAACCCTGGGGGTAGCTGGACGGCCGCAATCAGCTACCGGACAAACCAGTTTTATGACCGGCATCAACGCCGCCGAGAAGCTGGGCTATCATTTACTGGCCTTCCCGAATGATCAATTGCTTCCACTCATTTCCTCCCACAATCTTCTGAAGGTCTTAGTCCAAAACGGAGTGCGGACTACCAGCGCAAATCTGTATTCACATAAGTTCTTTACAGACCGCCGCAAGCGACGCAAGAACATGTTTCCCGTCTCCACCCTCTCGATTGAGTCGGCGGGTATACCCTTTAGGTACTATAAAGACTATCGATTCAGGCGGGCGATATTTGCCGACATCACCAACCAGCTGCTCAAGGACAAGGGGTACAGCATCAAACCGATAGCTCCGAAACGTGCCGCTTCCAATGTAATCAACATCTTTAAAAATCATGATTTGGTTTTTTTTGAATATTTCTTAACCGACACCTACGGCCACGCCCGCAAGGCAGCTGCCATAAGGCACTGCGTTTCAAACATCAACGCCTTTCTGCGGGCACTGTGGGAGCAATCAAAAGAGCGGATCGATATCCTGATTATCAGCGATCACGGAAATGCCGAAGACATGGAGATTGCCGACCATACCCTGAATCCGGTTCCCTTCTTCCTCATTTCCTCTCAAGCGGAGAAATGGACTTCGAAAGTCCCCGAACCCCAGTCGCTCCTGGACATAAAACCGTTTATACTGAACTACTACGGACTAAAATAGAGGGCAGCGCTTCTACACTCTGTTTTTGCAGCACAGGTACTTACACCTTCCCGGGGGACGCTGAGGGTGGTCGTTGCGGCGAACTTGTAGAACCTGAAAATTCACGTTACTATAACTACATCCTTCGGGTTGAGGATTCATTTTGCGGAACATCCACTTATTTTCAAAAAACTGGCTTATACTTTACCTCCGGCAGGACAATAGGAGTTCATGAAAACATTTATTCAGACAACAAATCTCGCTTTTACCTATCCGGCTTATTCGGCTGCAGAGGTCTCAACGGGTGCACTGTTCAACGACCTTAACTATACGGTTTGTGAGGGAGAATTCCACACCATTATCGGTGCGCCGGAGTCGGGAAAAACCACTTTAAGCAGAATCCTCTCCGGCTTGGTCCCGCGGTACACCGGCGGGGACCTAGAGGGGACGGTGGAAATCCTAGGACGGGATATCTCCGATACAAGACCCCAGGATTTGATTGAAACAGTCGGAACTATTTTTCAAAATCCTGATGATCAGATTTTGACTACCCGGGTCGACTCGGAAATCGCCTATCCCCTGGAATCCCTCGGCTTTGCCCGACACATTATCGAGGAGCGGGTAGACCGCGAGTTACTCCGATTTGAATTGAAGGATAAAGCGGATCGCAACCCCGCTTCTTTATCGGGGGGTGAGAAAAAACGCCTTCTATGTGCTGTTCTGGCGGCAATTGCTCCGCCGATTTGGATCCTGGATGAAACTCTGGATGAAATGGATCCCCACTGGCGCACAATCTTATTTGAGTATCTTACAGAGCAGAACAGCACCGTGATACTTTTCTCTTCAAAAATGCCCACTCCCTTGCCGCTCACAGGCCCAGAGCCATCTGTAGAGCCATCTGTAGTACCTGCAGCCCCCGCAGGAGGGGAGACCCCTGCTCAATCGACCTCCGCCGGCAGCCGGCAGGCAGCTATCCTCTCCCGGGGACAGCTCCACACCGATGAAGCGGAGATAGAGAAAATTGCCGAGCGGGAGGGTTTACGGTGGAAGCCGAGCTTTACAAAAGACAAGCCCCTAGGGGACAGGACAAACCCGCCCCTTCTCAAGGCCGAAGGGCTCAGTTTTAGCTATGAGGAGAGCGCCGATTTTTCTCTGCAGGTAGATCAGATTGAACTGTTCGCCGGAGAAACGGTTACCCTTGCCGGTCCGAACGGCTGCGGAAAAACAACCCTTGCAAAGATTCTGTGCGGTTTATACACCCCCCTAAGCGGCGGCATTCAGTTACCCCAGGTCCAACAGGGAAATGCCTCCCCGGAGCTTTTACGCAGTTCAGCGGCATATATGTTTCAAAACCCGGATTATCAGATTTTTCTTCCCTCAATTGAAGAGGAACTTGCCTACGGGCTTAAAGAGGAAGGCCGCCCCCACGGGGAAATACGCAGCCTCGTTCAAAGGGCAATTGATACATTTCAGCTGCCCTCCGGTGACACTTCCCCCACTCTTCTGAGCTACGGCACCCGTAAGCGACTGCAGGCTGCTACGTACTGGCTCTTGCAGAGGCCCCTGTGTATTTTTGATGAGACCGACTCGGGGATCAGCCCTAAAGATTTCGCTGCTTTAATAAGAGCATTTCAGTCACCCCGGCGGACACTGTTGATTATCTCCCATGACGCAGAACTGGCACAGCACTATTCCGACCGCCTTCTGCACATGAAAAACGGGCTGCTGCTGCCCCACACCCCAGCCGCTTCGACGACCCAAGAACCTCCAGCTTCAGAGACTCAAGCCCGCGGGGGTAGAAAATGATAAGCGGTACCTATGTAGCGGGAAACTCGTGTATTCACAAAGCCGACCCCCGGTTTAAGTTTGTTCTGTTACTTCTATGGGTAGTGTTCCTCATTCTACCGGTAAGAATATATGCCCTTGCCGGATATTATGCCGGTTTAGTACTGCTGATCTCAGTCGGATTATCTTTTCGACAGGTATTTCAACCATTAAAAACCATATGGCCGATTCTTCTCTTAGTAGCACTTCTTACTCCGCCCTTTCACCAGTCTGGAAGGGTGCTGTATCAGTTCAGCGGTTTGTTTTCCTTTACAATTGGTGGTGTCCGGGAGGCCATTGTATTGATTCTACGCTTTAGCGGTATTACCTCCGCCTTCTTTCTGTTTTTCCGCACCACAACAATAGATGATTTTATTCTTACCCTCCGATGGTTCGGCTTGCCCTACTCAGGGGCCCTGATCATTACCATTGCGTTTCGCTACATTCCTTCGCTGCTGCAACTCTATAGGAATATTCAGGATGCCCACGCCCTTCGAAGGCCGGCCCCGTCGGGGAAGCGCAGGTTTCATCCAATTAAGAAGTTTACCCACATATTTCCCACCCTCGTATCCGTCATGATTCATTCAATCAAGAGCATCCCCACCCTCTCAATGGCACTTGAAAGCCGTGGGTTCGGCCGTTTCAATGCAAGGACCTCTTATCGCGCCCTTTTACCCATAAAAAAAGTAATACACCAAGGGGCTTATTCAACAATTGTACTATTTTTTTTAGTACTTTTTCTATTTATATAATACAAAACTCTGTACATAGTTCTTTTTTTTAGTACAATAGAAAACACAGATTTTGAAAGGAGCGCCCCATGGAAAATAAGAAAAATGAGAGTTTTATGCAGCTGCCGGCATTCAGAATTGCAACGCTGGCCATACTTATAGCCGTAACCGCACTTTTTACCTATGTGATTCGAATTCCCGTCGCCCCTACCCGGGGGTATATTAACTTCGGTGATGTAGCGATATTCTTTACGGCCATCATATTCGGTCCGATCACCGCCCTTATAAGCGGCGGCATAGGTACCGCCCTTGCAGACCTGCTGTCCGGGTATGCCCAATGGGCCCCCTTTACCTTCCTCGCCCACGGCCTTCAGGGCCTCGGTATTGGTCTGGTAATTAAAGCCGGCCGGAGGATGAGCGAAAAAACAAAAGGGGGTATCAGTGCACGTGCAGACCAGGAACAGGACCGCCGGGGGTTTCCCCGGAGGCCCGGAGTTGTTTCACTTCTATTATCCTTTGTAGTTGGTACCCTGATAATGGGGGGAATTTACTTTTTTACCGGTGGTATAATGGTCGGTTTTGCCGCTGCAGCCACTGAAATACCCGGAAATATTTTACAAAACGTGGCAGGAATACTAATCGGAACACCCCTGGCGATGGCGGTGTGGAAGGCGTACCCCCCTATTCGCTATTACACCTGGTAATATTTATGTGCCGGCCCTGCCCTGCTCCCGCAGCCATCGGTCGGCCATTATTCCTGCGCCGCTTCCCTGCCCCACGGAGGTAGCAATTTGACGGTAGAGTTTGTCCTGGATTTCACCGGCGGCAAAAACCCCCGGAACAGTGGTCATCATCCTCTCATCGGTACGCACATACCCCTCGGGATCCATTTCAAGCTGCCCCTGAAATAGTTTTGAATTTGGATAATGGCCGATAAAAATGAAAATCCCGTCGGTTTTCAGCTCTGAAACAGCCCCGGTTTTTACATTTTTCACCTTTACACCGGTCACTTTGTCCTCGCCAAGGACCTCTTCCACCACGGTGTCCCATACAAACTCTATTTTTTCATGATCAAAGGCCGCCCGCTTCAACTGTTCCCCCGCCCGAAGTTCGTCGCGACGATGAACAACTCTAATCCTCCTGGCGAATTTTGTCAAAAACAGACTCTCTTCGATTGCGCTGTCCCCGCCGCCGATCACAAGAACATCCTTATCGCGGAAAAAGAATCCGTCACAGGTAGCACAGAAGGATATACCATGGCCGATATATTTTTCTTCTCCCGGCACCTTTAGCCGGCGGGGTGATGCCCCGGTAGCCACAACAACCGCATCCGCCTCGTACTGTTGGGCATGGGTTGAGACTTTGAAGGGAGGGCCGCTTGTAAAATCAACTTCAGTTACCTCTTCAAACTGGAGACGGGCGTCAAACTTTTTTACGTGGCTGGTCATAAGTTCGATAAGGTCCGGCCCGGTAGTACCCTTAGGGAAGCCGAGATAGTTGTCTACATCATAGGTAAGGGAGATTTGCCCGCCCATTTCCAGTCCGCTGAGGACCAGCGGCTTGAGTCCGGCGCGGCCTGTGTACAGGGCGGCGGCAAAACCCGCCGGACCGGATCCGATTACTATCAGTTTTTCCGTCTGCATTTTTTACTCCAGTAATTATTTTTGTCTTTTTCCATTCTTTCAGCCAGCTCCGGAGCTACGCTTCGCAGCCACCACAGGGGCGCATGGGTAACGACCTCTCCTTGTTCATTTATCACAGGGCAACGGCATGGATCGTCCAGGTCGCCGGGGCGGAACTCATACTTCTGTTCTCCACACACCTCGCATATACCGGGTTTCTCTGAGGCGCTGAAACAGTGGGGACATACGTATACAATTTTCGGCGGTTTTTTCTCCGACCCGTCTCCACTTGCCCCTCCGGGCATTTCGCACAGGGCCTCCGCCGCATCGGAAGTCCAGTTTTCACTGACCGGAACTTTTTCAAGCTGTCCCGCCAGGGCTTCCGCCTTGAGAAAATCACCGTGCCGCCCAATGATATACGCTGCATAGAAGCCGGCCCACTGGGTATCACGGTTTCCCTTTAGAAAGGCCTGCTCGTAGGAGTGATGGAGCTCCGCCGCGTGGTCTAAGGCAACGGCAAGCTGGGCTTTAGTAGGGTATTTCATTTGTGAACCCTCCTATCGACAAGATTACACTTCACACTACAGCAAAGTGTAATAGCTGCAGCACAAAATTCAACTAGCTTGAAAAGAGGAATTAGAATTCCGGAAAAAAAGCCGGCTTTTTCTACCGGCTTTTTCTACCGGCTTTTTCTATTTTTCCGCTAAGCTTCGGGACAGTCTATTAGGTAAAGAATGTTTGATTCATCCCCCATAGTAGGCTACAGTACTACTGTACCATGCGGAGAAGACAACGCCCTTTGAAGAGATACAGTCTTGAATACCTCCTTTCGAAGCAGCCTAAGGGGCTGCGAAAGCACCGGTATTACCGGGAGATGCTCTCCCATTATCGCAGCTCCCCCCGCCTACAGCAAATACGCGTAAGCCGCCGCTGTTACAGCCTGCTGCTGCATGCACGCATCAAACCGGAATATTTAGACAACTTTTACCGCACCTACCGTCTGCCGAGGGACCCCTTCTTTCCCCTCTATTTCAGAATAAAGCGGGATTACCTCGAAGAGCGGAGTCGGAAGCGGGAGGAGAAGGTGCGCTACATTGCCGAAAAGATGCGAACTCTTCCTCCGCCGACCCTCGGCTTTATCAAGCAGCTGGCAACATTTGAACAGAACTACAACAGTGGGAATAATTTTCCTGTCTGGACCCGGCATCTATTTCCCGCCACAAAAAAGAGGGTGCGGGAGTACTGCAGCTTTACCCAAATGGATTGGATTATACTCTTCAGCACCCATCTTCGTAGGCTTCAACAGCGCTACCATCGACTTGATAAAAAAACCACAGATCGGCTATTGGCCGCTTTTATTCTGGAGTGTCCGCCGAAGGATGAAAACCGACCTGGTAGGCCCCACGCGGTCACCCTAGTCTCAGTTGACCCAGAAGAGGCCGCCCGCAACTACCGCCGCCTCAGTAAACTACACCACCCCGACCTCGGGGGTGAGGGAGATCTGTTTCTGCAGCTGCAATGGGCGAAGGAAATACTTACAGGAAAATAAAAAGGCCGAAGGGGCTGCCGGCCTTCAAAGACTGGCCTCCCCCCGGCCCGCTGCTAATAATGAAAGGTATCAAACCGACCAGTCGGTTCTGCTCCTCTCGTTCGCGTGGGAATAAAAAAATTTTTACAAATTCATAGCATTTTCGACTATAATTTTATCCGGTTCAACTGTATTTTCAATCAGCTTATTGTTCAGCATAAAGGTGATATCCTCCTCCATAGTTTCAAGGTCCCGGGGGATAATGCTTGAGGTAAACTCGGTCCATTCGTAAAGCTGCCGGGCATCGGCAAGGGAAATACCTTGCTCTTCCGCACCTATTTTGAGGGCCCTTTCCAAATTGGCTTCCATCCAGGCGACCGCTTCAGTGTGGACTTGAGTATAGATATCTACCAAAGGGGGATAGGTTTCTACAAACTCACCCCGGGCTGCAATTACCAGCTTGGGAGAAACAAGGCCCTCTGCACTGGTCAGAACACGGGCACCGCTATTCTGCGCCTTGATCACCAGGCTTCCCGCCAAGAGCGCGGCATCGATATGTCCGGCCATCAATGCAGTAGAGGATTGGGGCAGCCCCATATGAAGGAACTCTACATCCCCCATTTCCATCCCCTTGGAAACAAGTGCCGCCGAGAGCAGCTGATGAAGAACCGTGCCCTTCGGACCGGCTACCTTCTTTCCCTCAAGGTCTTCGATGGTCTCTATTTCAGGGTCTTTTACCACTATCGAGAACATATTCGCCGGTCGGCTAAAACCGGAGACAATTCGCACATCGTTCCCGTTACTTTTTGCCAGTATTACCGAGGTAGTGTTCATTACCCCCCCGATATCCAGCGACCCAGCCGCCATTGCCTGGGCCTGTTTTGCCCCGGAAGTAATTTCGTGGTACTTGAGCTCTACCCCCGCCTCAGCGAAGGCCTCCTCCAAGGTGCCCCGCTCCTTCATCAGAATTGCCGGTAGATTAAAGGGAGAGCGAACGTAGGATACATGTACCGTATCCGGCAGCGAACTTTCGGTCTGACCGGCGGCAAAGCTTGCCGTCGCTACACCGATGATAAGTAGGGTGATGAGAATTCTTTTCATATTATTACTCCTTGCATAATAAATTACTGTTTAAAATCGAATTGAGTACCCCGTCGCGGAGGCTTAAAAAGTCGGAGGAACTTCTGTTGCGGGGATACTCAAGGTCTATTGGGATATCCCGGGAGATACTTCCCGCCTCCATTACCAGTACCCTGTTACCAAGCAGTACGGCTTCACTTACATCGTGGGTCACAAAGAGTATGGTTATTTTCTTTTTTCTATAGATCTCTATTAGTTCGCTCTGCAGATAGCCTCTGTTAAGGGCGTCCAAAGAGCCGAAGGGTTCGTCCATCAAGAGAAGCTCAGGCTCACGGCACAGTGCCCGCCCCAGGGCTACCCGTTGCGCCATCCCCCCCGAAAGCTGACAGGGACGGGCTTTTCTAAAAGCGGTAAGCCCCAGCATTTCAAGGACCTCATCTATTTTTCGCTGTTTTTTACGGGTATCAGGCTCGTGGGTAAGGGCCAGGGCCATGTTCTTTTCTACGGTCAGGGCGGAAACTAAGCGGGGTTCCTGGAACACAATTGCGGTACGGCCCCTCATGCCTGTGAACCTCACATGCCCGCAGTCCGGTTCCTGTAAGCCGAGGACTGTATTCAGGAGGGTCGTCTTCCCGCAGCCGCTGTAGCCTACAATTGATACAAAGGAGCCCCTTTCAACGGTAATAGTGATATCTGAGAGGGCTTGTACCCGGTTGTTCTCAAGCGAAAAGCTCTTACTCAGTCCTTCGACCTCTACCCCTTTAAAGGGGGTGCACGTTATTTCTCTCATGAAGCCTCCGATTTCATCCAGGGAAATTTCCACTGCAGGTATTTCATTGAAACTATATCCAGCAGCAAGCCTAAAGTTCCTATTGTGAGAATACCGATATAGACTTTGTCTGTACGGGCAAGCTCCTCGGCGTCCAGGATCATGTACCCAAGACCGCTGGAGGCGGCGATCATCTCCGCCCCGATTAAAGCCCTCCAGCTGTAGCCGAAGGCCAACCTGAGCCCGGTAAGGACCGTAGGGAGGGATTCCGGCAAGAGGATATTGATAATCTGCTCTCCCCGGCCCAGTTCAAGGGTCCGCCCCATTTCCAAGAGCTTGGGGTCAACCTGCTGAAGCCCGCTGAGGGTGTTGAGGAATACCGGAAAGAAGGATGCCAAAATGATGATAGCAAGCTTTGAGGCTTCGCCGATGCCGAACCATAGAATCAGCAGCGGCACCATTGCCAGAGGGGGTATGCTTCTGAGGAAATGTAGGCTGCCTAAAAAGTACCGGGATATGGGAGGGATAAAGTAAAATAGAAGCGCCAGAGGGACGGCGACGCCGGTGGTAATAAGAAACCCCTTGCCCACACGTTGAAAGGAAACAGCTATATGGTGGGCCAGAGAGCCGTCCCGGAGCATGAGTAATAGGGCGCCTGCTATTTTTTGAGGACGCGGGACCAGATATGAACTCACCAGGTCAAACCGGCACACCACGAGATAGATACTAATAATAAAGACCGGCAGAAGAAGCTGCTTAAGGGCCCGCATAACCGTACCGACCTTGCAGGGCTTTGTCCGCCGAGAACACAGAACAATTTTTCATTCATAAACCTCTTTTCCGTCAGTGCAGTACCTACGGATCAGATATGTTGTCGAAACCGAAAAGTCAGAAACTTCCTCCCTTCCGGATATGCGGTTTCAGATTAACATAGAAAAAAAGGTGAGGCAATGCGCTATAGCCCAGGGCAAGGGCACATTACAGCTTTTCAGAGGGGATAAAAAGGGCAACCCGCTTTTTTTCCGGATTAAGACGGATCCATTCCTCCGGTATAAGCTCATTTTCGAATAACTCTTCAATAGATTCCGGAATAGTTGAAAGGCGGCTGAGCTGAATATCAAGTTCCACTGTCCCTCGTGCCCCGGGGGTACTTGAACTTTGGGACGACAGTAACGCTACTTTTACAGGACCGTAGGGTGTAAGGCCGTGGATTATATCCGACAGTCCAACCGCTATTTCGGTAATCCTCTCCGGAGACAATAATATTTTACCTTCACCCTCTACTGAATCTATACCGGCCCGGAGCATCCCCCTTATTAAATCAAACAAATCGA
>CAZDFY010000005.1:0-12865 GCA_964504785.1 uncultured Sediminispirochaeta sp.
ATGAAGACTGAAACCATACTCTTCGTCGGCATATGCCTCGGGTTGAGTTTCCTATTGGATGCAATATGCTTTGCAGCTGCAGGACCTCTTCAATCTGCACCGGAAATATGGGCAGTGGTATTGAAAATCAGAATGCTGGTTCCCGCCCTCACGGCGATGGGCCTTGTGCTGTATTACAGGACCTCTGAACTGAACAAACAGGTCAAATTCTTTTTTGCGGCGTATCTGTGTGCACTAGTTTTGCCGATGGTTCTTGATCTGACAGGGATGAAAATTGCGGGAAAGGCAACTCAGATTGTAGCAGGAGCATTGCTTAGCGCCTACATTATAAGCCTGCATTTCAGAAGATACTCTCGGAAAGCCGTTCGGTCAGCGGGTTTACTCTTTCAAGCTCATCATATCAGGTTCGTAGCCTTATTAGTCGTCTACACCCTGCTTTTAGGTATCAGTTTTTGGCTCAATCGAGTAACCGGACTCAGCGGGACCGGCACACTCACCTCCTTCAAGGGGCTGCTGATTTCATTTCCGGTGCTGCTGTTACACATTGTGCTCTACGCTTGGATTATTTACTTCGGCGAAGAGTATGGCTGGCGCTATTACCTGCAGGAACGCGTCTGTCACCTGTTCGGCCTGCGGAAAGGGCTGGTCTTGGTTGGTCTCATCTGGGGGATCTGGCACGCTCCGATAATTGCCATGGGATATAATTATCCCAGCCACCCGATATTGGGAATCTTCACAATGATCTGCTTCTGTATAGTTATGGGAATAATTTTCGGTTATTCATATCTTATTACCGGCGGTATCTGGGCCCCGGTTCTGCTGCACGGTATTACTAATACTATGGGGCCGAGATTCTTCGCATACTTCGGGCAGCCCCATGATTCAATCTTCTCTTTCGGGCTCGGATTTTACGGTATTGCTCTATTCGCAGTTCCAGCCGCTCTTCTGCTCGCCTTTTATATCCCAGGTAAGTATGAGACTGCAATTGGCAGCGATACACGCGCTGCAGAAAAGATATGATTGACAGCCATTGAACGCCCCTCATATACTGCCAAAATGAGGGGCGAATGAATGATAAAAGCAGTTTTACTCGTACGCATGATCAGTTTCACAGTGCTGTTCATCTCTACAGCGCTCGGGATATTGGCACATCAGAAATCACCCCGGAGGTGGTTACGGTTTTTTTTGATCTACATGGGGTTTGAAGCGTTTTACAGCGTAAGCTTTACCTTTGTGTTTTATTCCCATGTGTACCTTTCCGACCAGCCATCATCGCCGAGCATGGTGTTCATTCTATTTCAGATCATCACCTCCGTAGCGGTGGTATACTTCGCTCCCCGCTTTCTGCTGGAGTTGACCGGACCACTGGGAGGAGGCGGCAACGGCGGAGCTGCAAAGAGAGCGTACACACGGCGCACTCACATTGCGATACTCGTTGTACCGGTAGTATTGACGCTTCTGACCCTTCTTGCTCAGATGCCGAACACGTTTCAACCCCTCACCATATTTGCAGAGCGGTACAACCGGTTTATCTCGGCATTTTTTTACCTCTATTTGTGCGTTTTCTTTCTCCTGACCTTTTTTCGTCGTAAGAGGATCCCCGCCGGCCGATGGAGCCGAGAAATAGTGGTGTTCATCGCCGGTGCGGCCCTGTTTCATTTATTGTGGGTAGTAGATGTTGCGTTTCTCGATATTCAGCTCGACCAACAAGGTCCGCTGCGGGGAATATTACTTACCAACGCATTGTACGAAATATTTTGGGGAGTAATTGCCGCCATTCCTGCTGTAGCAGAAATCAGTGCGCAAGGATCCGCCATTTCAGCCGAAAACCTCCCCGGAGAGTTTATCCGTGAGTACAAAATCAGCGCCCGTGAGAAAGAGGTTCTGCCCCTGCTGTGCGACGGCATGAGCAGCAAAGACATCGCCGAAACCCTCTTTATTTCTCCCCGCACAGTGGAAAACCACATCCGCAATATATACCGCAAGTGCGGAGTAAAACGGCGGCTCGAACTCGTCAAACTGATCGGCCGCTACTGAGAAAAAAACGGCAAGCCCTCGGCGATGGGTGCCGGCACTTGCCATTGAGGGGATAGTTATACAAAATCAGATCTGGTATATCGGCCGCGGCACATAGATGGTATGTAAATATTTATGGGATGCTTCACTGAGCGGCTTATCGAGAAAATCATTATACAGTTGAATAATCTCAGGGTTTTGATGGGATGCCCGAACTTCCGACGTTTCATCATCCTTGTATAAACCGGCAATTCGCTTTGCCCTGATCTCATCGGTAGTACCGTAGGGTTGACCGCCGCCGGCAATACAGCCGCCGCGACATGCCATCACTTCAATAAAGTGGTAGGGAGGCTCTTTTCCGGCATCCCTGGCCGACTGCACTTCTTTTAATAATGCGGCGATGTTGGCCATACCGTGGGCAAGGGCAACCCGTATTTTTTTACCATCAATCTCAATTTCTCCGGTACGAACCCCATCCATACCACGAACTTCCTCCACATTCATGTTCTCAAGTTCTTTTCCGGTAATGAAGTGGTAGGCGCTTCTGATAGCCGCCTCCATTACTCCTCCGGTATTACCGAAAATAGTGGCGGCACCGGAGTATTTTCCTATCGGGCTATCGGCCTCTTCTTCAGGCAGGCTGTTAAAATCTATACCGGCGGACCGAATAAGTCGCGCCAGTTCACGGGTTGTTAAAACAACATCCACGTCCTGCTCTCCGGAGGAGTACATATTTTCGCAGCGGGTAATCTCATATTTCTTTGCCGTACAAGGCATAATAGCAACTGAATACACATCCTCCGCGGTTTTTCCGAGCTGCCGTGCGTAATACGTTTTAATCATCGCACCCTGCATCATCATCGGCGACTTGGCGGTTGAAAAATTGGGTATCATATCGGGAAAGTACTTTTCCATATAGTCCGTCCAAGCGGGACAGCAGCTGGTAAGCTGGGGCAGTGCTCCTGCTCCTTCGGTCACCCGTTTTACAAACTCGCTGGCCTCTTCCATTATGGTAAGGTCTGCGCCGAAGTTAGTATCAAAGACAACATCTACTCCAATCCGACGAAGAGCGGCATATATTTTACCGGTAGTAATCTCTCCCGGTTCATATCCAAAGGCCTCTCCTAGCGCTACCCGTACGGAGGGGGCGATCTGCACGGCAACATGCTTGGAGGTGTCACGAATGGCATTCAGCAGCTTGCCGGTCTCGTCCTTTTCATAGATTGCTCCCACCGGGCAGTGGGCGGAACATTGTCCGCATTTGATGCAGGGACTGTCGGCCAAAGCTGCATCTCCCGCTGGAGCTATCCGAGTATTTTCTCCGCGTCCAACAAACTCAAGGGCCCAGACTCCCTGCATCATCTGGCATACATTGGCGCATCGCCCGCAGTTGATGCATTTCTCCGGCTCAACAATAATCGACGGTGTTGAATCGTCCAGGGGTAATTCACGAAGACGAACTTCGTAGGGCTGCTCTCGAATACCAAAAGAGGCCGCAAGGTCCTGGAGTTCACAGTTTCCGTTACGGCCACACATCAGACACTCATTCGGGTGAGTGGAGAGAATCAGTTCGATTACAGTCTTTCTAATCTGGTGGAGTTCGGGATCGTGGGTGATAATACTCATCCCCTCGCTTACCGGTGTTGCACAGGCCCGCACCATTTTCGGCGAGTTTTCCAACTTTACTACACACACACCGCAGGCCGCCCAAGCGGGAAGGTCTGAATGATAGCAGAGGCTTGGAATATTGATGTTGAGCTTCTTTGCCGCTTTGAGAATAGTTGTTCCTTCCTCAACCTGCACCTGCTGTCCATTTATTTTCATATTGATCATCTTCATTATTTGCTCCTTCTTTTATCGAACATACACGGCGTCAAATTTACACACATCATAGCATTCTCCGCATTTAATGCATTTCTCCTGATCGATGGAATGCAACTGTCGTATTTCACCGCTGATTGCATTCACCGGACAACGACGGGCGCAGAGTCCGCAGCCGATGCACTTATCAGCAAGGATATGGTAGGAGATGAGTTTTTTACACTTTCCGGAGGGACAACGATGATCCTTGATGTGGGATTTGTACTCCTCGGGAAAATACTTGAGGGTCGAAAGTACAGGATTAGGGGCTGTTTGCCCCAGACCGCATAAAGAGGCCTTCTGCATGGCATGACCGATCGCGTTGATCTTATCAATATCCTCCAGCTGTCCTTCACCCTTCGTAATTCTATCAAGGATATTGTACAGAGTACGTCCGCCGACCCGGCAGGGAGCGCATTTTCCGCAGGACTCGTCAACTATAAAGCCGAGGTAAAACTTGGCGATATCCACCATACAGTCATCCTCATCCATAACAATCATACCGCCGGAGCCCATAATCGAGCCAAGTTCTTTCAGATGCTCATAGTCGATGGGAGTGTCCAGATGGTCCCTTGTAATCACTCCGCCGGAGGGTCCGCCGGTTTGCACAGCCTTAAACTCTTTCCCATTTGCAATTCCCCCTCCGATATCGTACACAATCTCTCTGAGGGTCGTTCCCATCGGCACTTCCACCAAACCGGAGTTTCTTAGCTTTCCGGTAAGGGCAAAGACTTTTGTTCCCTTTGAATCATCGGTCCCAATTTGGGCAAACCAGGCACCGCCCTTCTGCAAAATCACAGGTATGTTCGCCCAGGTTTCTACGTTGTTTAAAACGGTCGGTTTTCCAAACACCCCGTGGGTCGCTGGAAAGGGTGGTCTGGGAGTAGGCATGCCGCGCTCTCCCTCAATCGACCGGATAAGGGCAGTCTCTTCGCCGCACACAAACGCGCCGGCGCCAAGTCGAATTTCAATATCGAAGTTAAACCCGCTTCCCAGAATATTTTTTCCCAGTAATCCATATTCCCGGGCCTGTTCCATCGCAATTTTCAAGCGTTTAATTGCAAGGGGATATTCCGCCCTTATATAGATATACCCGTAATCGGCCCCGACGGTGAATCCGCCGATGGTCATTGCTTCCAAAATACTGTGGGGGTCTCCCTCCAGGGTACTGCGGTCCATATACGCACCGGGGTCTCCCTCGTCTGCGTTGCACACCACATATTTTTGTTCACCCTCTACTTTTTTTGTAAAATTCCACTTCATCCAGGTAGGAAAGCCGGCTCCCCCTCGCCCCCGCAGGCCGGAGGTTTTAAGCTCCTCAATTATCTGCTCAGAGGAAAAATCAAACAAGGCCCGTTCTAATCCCTTATACCCGTCCCGGGCAATGTATTCGTTAATATCCTCCGGGTTTATAACACCGCAGTTACGCAGTACTACACGAAACTGTTTCTGATAAAAATCTATTTCCTCAATTTTTGCACGGACTTTGCTTTTTCGCTTATCATATAAAAGGCGGCTTACTTCTCTCCCCTTTATTATATGCTCTTCTACAATCTCCTTGGCGTCATCGGGCTGGACATGCACATAAAAAGAGTCCTCCGGCAGAACCTTTACGATAGGTCCCTGTTCACAAAAGCCAAAACATCCGGTTTTTACTATCTGAGTAGATTCCTTGCATCCGTGCTTTTCGCATTCATTTAAAAGATTTTTATATATTTTATCGGATTGGGAGGATTCGCAGGCCGTTCCCCCGCATACTAAAATGTAATGTTTAAATGGGGCCATCAGTTCTTTCTCCCTTCTTCTACAATATCCGCAGCCGGGCGATCAAAAATATGATCGTTCACCAGAGTTTTGTTCATTATGTGTTTTCTGACAATCTTGCCGGCTACTTCTGCATCTACTTTTCCATAAATCACATCGGGCATACCCGGCACAACTATCTCTACCGTCGGTTCCACATAGCACAGTCCCATGCAGCCGGTCTGAGAGACCCTCACATTCACCAGATTGTTCTCATCCAGTTCCCGTACAAATGCATCAAGGGTTTCTTTCGCTCCGGCGGCAATACCACAGGTTCCCATTCCGACAATTACTTCCACATCTTTATTTTCTACACTCCGGCGGGAGAGGTTTTTCTTTTGTTCCTCTCGCAGGGCACGGAGATCTTCAAGACTCATTTTTCCCATTTTATTTCTCCTGGTACTTTGCCAATATTTCCGGTAGTCTGTCTTTGGTCAATTTACCGTATACATCATCATCTACAATGATAACCGGCGCCAGTCCACATGCTCCTACACAACGAACCGCTTCAATTGAGAATTGTTCGTCCTCGGTGGTTTGGTTGACACCGATGCCTAAAAGGTTCTCAAGTTCATTGAGAATATCTTCTCCTCCCTTCAAGTAACAGGCGGTCCCCATACAGATTTTGATATTGTGCTTACCGGGTTTTTCAAGACGGAAGTAGTGATAGAAGGTTACCACTCCGTATATTTTTGCCAAAGGTACATTAAGTAGTTTTGCTACCTTTTTCCCGGCCTCCTTAGAGATGTACCCCTGCTCTTCCTGGACCTTATGAAGTATCATAATAAGGTTACCCGGTTTATCCTTCCAGGTTTCAATGTACTCCACAAGCTCAGGTGAGAAGCTGGTCTCAGCTTCACTCTTTACTTCTGTACTCATTTTTATTCTCCTTACTCTTCGTATTGTTTTAGCTCACTCAGTACCTGCTTAAAATCAACATACAAACCGGCAGCCTGACAGAGCAGTTGCTCATAGGCCTCCAGCAAATCGCTCTTGGCAACCCCGTATTTCAGATTCACTCCATCCGTATAGGGTTTGTAGGTTTTCCAGCCGCATTTTTCCAACTCGGCCTTATACTCATCAATAAGCTCCGGAAGCTGTGAGGAATATTTTTTGAGTATAGGCAGATCAATCAATACCGCCGTAAGATCGTCAATATGTTCCATAATAAGCTCCTCTTTGTATCTATAAAATTATCTATATTTGCTAATAATTATAGTTAATTTTATGTATAGATCAATTTTATTGTTTAATATTGAGCTTTTACTCAATTTCACATTTAATATATCAGATAATGGAAGGAATGTGTATTGTTTTATAAGTAAATTTAGTACTTTTTATTACTTTTCTTCCATTCTAAATCAGTCCGGAAGGAATTCGCCAATTAAAACTTGCTCATTCAAGAGAATTAGCGTATTATTTCTAATCACAATGTCCCATGTGCACAGGAAGCCACTGATAATATGTATCGTTTTCTTGCTATCTCTCACACAGGCATACCCTTCGGAGTCTGAAGTAAACATTTTCGGTCAGAAAATACTCCTCCTCCATTCCTACCATTCCGGTTTTAAATGGACAGATGATATTACCAGGGGAATCAAGGATACCTTTGGGGATAACATAAACCTTTTTATTGAATATATGGATACAAAACACCAGTACAATGAGGAGTATCTTGATTCATTTACAGAACTGCTCAAAAATAAAGCTTCTCTGCATAATTTTCAGTTGATTATAACTACAGACAATAATGCCTTTGACTACATTATCAATGAGGGAAGAAGCATGTTCGGATATACCCCGGTTGTATTCTGCGGTTTGAATTATCCTGAAGATATGCTCGAGAAAGCCGGCAGCCATGTAACCGGGATTATCGAAGAGGTAAACTTTGAAGAGAATATAGACCTAATTCATACCTTGCACCCTTACGCGAAGGAGCTTGTGTTTATTACCGATGACACACCAACAGGAGACCGTCTTCAGGAAGAGTTTAATAAGAAAGCCCCCGCGTTTCTTAAGGATTTTCAGAAAATCACTATCTGGAACAATGTCTCTATGGTAGAACTCCTATCCCGATTAAAAAGACTCCCCGAAAATGCGGTAGTGCTGTACTCTATCTTTTTCAGAGATGCGGAAAATACCTTCTACGACTGGAAGCAGGCAACCCAGCTTATTACAGGGGCCGCTTCTGTACCGGTATATGGGTTGTGGGATTTTAATCTCGGCCAGGGCATTGTGGGCGGCACACTAGTATCGGGGTACACACAGGGGGTTGAAGCGGGTAAAAAGGCAAAAAGAATACTCAGCGGCACCAGTGTTGTGAAGGTACCAATAGAAACCAGCAGCCCAAATATCTACGCTTTTGATTATACTGAACTTGATAAATACGGCATTGAAGAGAAGGCCCTTCCACCGGGCAGCCTTGTGATTAACAGCCCCCATTCGGTAATACAGGAAAACAAAAATTTGTTTATCGCTATTTTTACGGTCATTATTTTTTTATCAATACTAGTTATCGCTTTAATTGTAAATGTTATTCTACGGCACAGAGTGGAAAAAGCGCTAAAGCGAGCGCAAAACTATATAGTAAGCATAATTAATTCAATGCCGTCGATCATTGTGGGGGTAGATACCCGGGGCTGCATTACAAACTGGAATTTAAAGGCTGAACAGGAAGGAAAAATCAGCACTGAAGAGGCAATGGGCAAGAGTTTCTCCCGGGTATTTCCGCGTTTTGCAAGCCAGATGGAACAGATCAATGAAGCAATCCGGAACCAGAAAACAGCACACTTTGTGAAGACCCATGAGGCTTCTCAAGAACAGTCCCTGTACGAAGAAATTTACGTGTACCCCCTTATCACCGACGAGGCTGAAGGGGCGGTAATTCGGGTGGATGATAAAACTGAACAACGAAAGTTTGAAGAAATGATGATACAAAATGAGAAGATGCTCTCGGTGGGTGGTTTAGCCGCCGGCATGGCCCACGAGATTAACAACCCCCTAAGCGCGATGGTACAGAACGCCCAGGTTGCGCTTCAGAGAATCAACACAGAAAATCCCGCAAATCTAAGGGCAGCCGAAAAAGCGGGAGTTCCGTTTAGCAGGATTCAGTCTTATATTAAAGAAAGGGATATTCCACAACAGCTGTATATGATAAGAGAAGCCGGAACCCATGCCAAAGAAATTGTGATGAATATGCTCAATTTTGCCCATCGTGGAGATGCCGACCGCTCAAATCATGATCCGATCAAGCTACTGGACAGGACCATTGAACTTGCCTCAATTGAATTTAATCTAAAGAAAAATAATGATTTTAAGAAGATTAAACTGGTGAAAGAGTATGGGTCGGATATTCCCCTTATCCCTTGTGAAGCAGGTAAGATCCGTCAAGTATATTTCAATATTCTAAGCAACGGCGCCGCTGCAATGTATGAAAAACAGAGGCTTTTGCAGGGAGAGTACACTCCTCAGTTTACATTTAGGGCATCACGGGAAGAGGAGACAATTAGAATTGAGATTTCGGACAATGGAATCGGTATTCCTGAAGAGATAAAATCCAGGATTTTTGAACCCTTTTTTACTACTAAACCCGTTGGTGAGGGAACAGGTCTAGGATTGTCAATTGCATATTATATTATCACCGAAAGCCACGGCGGCACGATGGAAGTAGAGAGCCTCAAGGACGTGGGTACTACTTTTATTATCAATCTCCCCCTCAGGCAAAACCAAAAACACGCAGAATGAAAAAACCATAGAATATAAGAAGGAGCCCTCCCTCAAGCCTGTTAACCTTATGATCGAGTACAATAACAATATATAGAAGGGTCGCCGCCAGAGAAAAGGGCAGAGAAAAAGTGATAATTGAATCGGGTATCTTGAGGGTGCCTATCATTGCCGGTACACCCATTACCATCAATGTATTAAAAATATTTGATCCAAGTACATTTCCAATAGTAAGCTCCGGCTTACCCTTCCGTGCAGCGGAGATAGTGACAACTAGTTCAGGCAAACTGGTACCCAGGGCAATTGCACTCAGGGCAATTACTTCCGGGGCTATCATCATTTTCTGGGAAATAACAATCACAGCATCTATGGTATAACGTGCTCCAAAGTAGATTCCCACTGGAGCAAGGAGTAAAATAAACCAGTGTCGCAGACGCGGCTTTATAGGATTTTCCTCTAATTCCATTATTTCCTGCATTTGGTCCGGATTTTTAAGGGTATGATAGAGGTAGTATACAAAACCGATAAGGCATAACAGAGCTTCGCCGGTGGTATATTCCTGATCGACTATCATAAAGGCCAGTAAAAATACCGCGCCAACCAAAAACGGCACATCGGACTTCATTACATCATAATCGACTACAAACTCCTTCCCGAAAAAACCCGCTACCCCTACAATTAAGAAAATGTTGGTGATATTCGAGCCGAGGACATTTCCCACCACTATTTCGGAAGCATCGCTTGTGACCGACACCAGAGCGGACACAAGTTCCGGTAAACTTGTACCAAAACCTATTATCAATACTCCAATTACAAAGGGAGGAAGTTTAAAGAAAGTGCCGATTTCTTCCGCGGATATGATAAAAAGGTCTGAGGATTTTATTAAAACCCCCAGACTCGCTATGAATATAATAGTCCAAATTGCTACACCCATGTCGGACAAGTATAATAGTGACATTTATTTAGTGCAACACACGGAGCATTTCACATCTGCACCACGCGGTGCAACTCAGAAAAGACCGCATTGCCCCCTTTATTCCTGTTTTACAATACGCTCTATCTTTTGCATTACACCGTTCATGTCGGAAAGATCAAGGGGAACCATCAGCTTCGTATCCTTACGGGCCAGCTTTTTAAGCTCGGATATATAAGCCTCTGCTATGCGCAATGCGAGGGCATCTTCACCGCCGGAAGACTCCACTGCCGCCGCTACATTGCGAAGCCCCTCGGCGGTGGACTTTGCCAGGGCGGTAATCTCACTGGCCCGCCCCTCGGCCTCATTTATGGATTTCTCCTTGTCACCCTCAGAGCGATTCACCGCCTCTTCCATTTCAGCCTGGGAATAGTTAATTTTTGATTCCATATCCCCTAAACTACGGGCGATAGACGCACGTTTTTCACGTTCAGCCTTCATCTGCACTTCCATGGCCTCTAATATTCCCTGGGGCACATTAATATTCTGAATCTCGTACCTGGAAACCTTCACTCCCCATGCATCCGAAGCCTCGTCAACAGCCTTCACCACCTGTGCATTGATTGCCTCCCTCTCTTCGAAGGTTTTATCAAGCTCCAGGCGCCCTATAACCGAACGCATCGTCGTTTGTGCAAGCTGAATGGTAGCATATTCATAATTGGTAATTCCGTAGCTCGCCCGCCGAGGATCAACCACCTTCATATAAAGGACCCCGTCAACCCGGACCTTTACATTGTCCTGGGTAAAACACTCCTGGGCAGGGACATCAATAGCCTGCTCCTTCATGCTGTGCTTATAACGCACCTTCTCAATAAAGGGGATTAAGACATGAAACCCGGCCTCAAGGGTGCGGGAAAATTTGCCCAGCCGCTCTATCACCAGGGCTGTCTTTGCAGGGATAATCCGAATACTTCTCACAAGTGTCACTAGAACAAATAACAGAAATAGTCCGCCTAAAATCAATAATGGTAGAAATGGATTCATGCCTGACCTCCTTTATTTCCGCCGCTTCCAAGGCTTGGAGTTACCGTATCAATGAGGGCCTTGAGTCGCGCCAGATCATCCGGCAGGACCGAAGTATCGGCAGTATTGAGAATTAAACCAAACTGTTCAATATACTGCTCGGCCAAACGCAGGGCCATTGCGGATTTCCCCTTTGGTAATTTGAGGGCCTCGGCGACGAGGGTAAGCCCCTCCGCGGTAGCCTCACTAGTAATCTCTATAGCCCGGGCCCGTCCTTCCGATTCGTTTATGCGTTTTTGACGTTCCCCCTTACTCAGATTAATGGAGGACTGCCGGTCTCCCTTGGAGATATTTATTCTGGCACTCTTCTCTCCTTCACTTGCAAGTATACCAGCCCGCTTTTCCCGCTCAGCCCGCATCTGTTGTTCCATTGCCTTCTCAATAGTTTCAGTCGGGCTTATATCCTTAATTTCATACCGGGTTACTTTCACGCCCCAGGGGTCGGAGGCCTCATCCAGGGCTTTGACAATCGCATCATTGATTTGGTCCCGCTCACTGAAAGTCCTATCCAGCTCAAGTTTACCTATTTCAGAGCGCATAGTTGTTTTTGCCAGTTGGGCGGTGGCATACCGATAATTATCAATGCCATAGCTGGACTTCACAGGGTCCATTACACGAAGATACAACAGCCCGTCTACAGTGACTTGTACATTGTCACTGGTAATACAGACTTGAGGATCAACATCCATTACCTCTTCCTTGAGAACATGCTTGTACGCTACCTGCTGAATAAAGGGGATAATCAGATGGAGTCCCGAACCGAGGGTGGTTTGGTATTTCCCAAATTTCTCAATCACATAGGCTTCTTGTTCCGGCACAATTCGAATGAGCTTAAAAAAGATAATTATTACAAGAAATGCCAGTACATACGCAAAAATTACATTCATACCTTCTCCTTTTAGAATTATAATCTATTTATCAAAGGGGGCGGTTACCGTAAGAGTAATTCCCTCCTCATCCACAATTGAGACCTGCTCTCCCTCTTCAAAGCTCTCCGTTAAACTGACCGCTTTCCAACTTGTACCGCGATAACGGACCCGCCCGGGAGAGTCGGGGGAAATCGGTTCCAGCACCAGGGCGTGTTCTCCAAGCCCTTCCCGGGGCATTCTGTTCAAAAGGGTTCCCCGAAAAAGGCTTTTGAATTTTTTTCGTAAAAAAGCAAAGGATAGAACTGAAGCGCCTACCCATGCCAGTACCTGCCATGGAAAACTCCCCGCCAGGGGCGGAAACAGAAGCGCTGCTATAGCAACACCCCACGCTCCAAGGCCGAAGAAAAAAATGGTAAAACCGGGAACCAACATTTCCGATGCAATCAGCAGGAGACCAATTACTCCCCACAGAAACGACGGACCTAAAAACAAAATCGCCTCCTTAGTACTAGTTACTAGAACAACATAACAGAGAAACCACACTATACCATGCCGTGGGGCAACTTTTGTATATTTTTTTTACTCTATTTTTTACTCT
>CAZDFY010000005.1:12965-33717 GCA_964504785.1 uncultured Sediminispirochaeta sp.
TTTTTTACTCTATTTTTTACTCTGTATCCGGTTGAAGCAGCGTGCTATTCATAGTTTAATAGGCTTATGAGTATAAAAGAAACACATTTTCATACCGGTCCTATCTTAATTCTGATGCTGATGGTCCTCTACAATTTTGTTTCCCGCGGAGTGTTCAGCCCACTCCTGCCTATTTTAGAGGCGGAGTTCGGGGTAAACCACGGCCGGTCAAGCTCATTGTTTCTCATAATGTCGATCAGCATGAGCACCAGTATGGTATTCTCCGGTTTTCTCTCCAAACACTTAAGGCACAGGGGGGTTATTTTACTCTATGAATTTATGCTGGGGACATCCCTTATACTTTGTGCTCTTAGCCCCAATTTTTTATTCGTACAGTTATCGGCGGGGTTGCTTGGTGTGAGCTCCGGCCTATATGCCCCGTCGGGACTTGCCTCTGTGACAAACCTTGCAGGTGAAAAGCACTGGGGTAAAGCAATCAGTATTCACGAAACAGGCCCTAATTTTGGCTTGATTTTAGCGCCCCTGATAGTAGGATTCGCTGCGCCGCTTCTAGGCTGGAAGTGGATTCTGGTGCTCCTAGGAATAGCCAACTGGTCAAACGGTATACTCTACTTTTTTCTTGGCCGAGGAGGGGACTTTTCGGGGGAGCCCCCAAATTTTCAGAATCTCAAACTCATTCTAAACAACCGCTCTTTTTGGATCATGGCCTTGCTCCTGGTGCTGGCGGCAAGCTCGGCTATTGGTGTATATTCCATTCTTCCGACATACTTAATATCCGAAAAAGGACTGGATTCAAGAGTAGTAAATACGGTGGTTGGGTTTTCCAGGGTAATCGCCATTTTCTTTGTCCTCGGCGCGGGTTTTTTAAGCGACAGAATCGGATTAAAAAACTTGTTGGCAATAATACTCTTTATATCCGGTTGTTTCGCTGTATTACTGGGCCTGCTTGAAGGAACTTATCTGCTACTCGCGGTGTTCTTTCAACCCGCCATAGTAGCCGCCTTTTTTCCAGTTTTCAATACAACCATATCGAGTATCACCACCGCTAAAACCAGAAATGTCGCTTTCTCTTTGATTATCCCTTTTGCCTCAGCCATCGGCGCGGGGGCCACACCAACTATTATGGGACTCTTGGGAGAGATTGGACATTTCAGCACGGCTTTTATTGCCCTTGGCGGCTTAAGCCTTGGAGCGCTTCTTTTTATACCAAAATTGCACCTAAAAAGAGCGTGAAAAACAGCAATTCGCAATGTGAAAAATTTTGGATATTTTTCACATTGCGAATGCTCACATTTTGTGTAAGATAGGTAGTTTATCTTAAAGATGGTGTGGGTATTCTCAGCTCCGTTCAGTGCATTTTGAATGAACTTCACTTGAAATTTCCCCCTCCCACACATTAGAGTTATAATCAAAGATTAGATACGGGAGCAGCAGGGTTTCATGCGTTTTCATTTGTCCTTCATAATAATTATTTTGATCCTCATCAGCTTTTCTTCACTTTCTGCGGATGAGCCGAAGGATATAGGCACTGGTGAAATTGAACAGCCGGTAGAAGTTGCCGTGCTACACAATTTTCCTCCCTTTTCTTTTATGATGAATAATCAGTTATCAGGTTTTACTTTTGATTATATTCAATTGATAGAAGAGAAAACCGGTATAGATTTTGAAATAGTAAGCGGTACATGGAAAGAAAACTTCTCAGCCTTTCAAGATGGCGAGGTAGATATGATAACCGGCATGTCCTTTACCAGTGAACGAAGGAAGTACACCCTTTTTACAGATCCCTATTATCTTCTACCCACTGTAGTATATACCCGTAGAAACGACTTTCAGTACAACCGCGTTGAGGATCTAAAGGGAAAGACGGTAGGAATTGAATCCGATATCTATTACAAACACTACTTAGAAAAAATACCGGAAATACGATTAAAAGAGATAGAAGACACCGATGAATTGTTAAAACAGCTCTCTTTTAGTGAGATTGATGCGGTAATCACCAATATAAATATAGGTAATTATATTATTCGACAGTTTATGCTGGAAAATATCAAGCTCGCCGGCAGGGTTAACCTGAAGGGTATTGAGGATGAGGACCTGCGCATCGGAGTCCGGCGGGAGAAACCGCAACTCTACGCGCTTATCCAGCAGGGGATGAATCAAATTACCCCTGGGGAGTACAAAAATCTTCAGGACCGCTGGGTTGGATTCACACCGAAAGAAATGCAGGATGTTCTCTCTCGGGAAGATCAAAAAGTTGTAAAAGAGTTTATTAACCGCTACGGCGGCATCCGTATCGGCGGTTATACCAACTGGTACCCTATCAATTTCACTACTTCAAAGGGACAAGAGGGTATTTCTCAGGATATATTTAACCATCTATCTGAAGAACTTCGAATCCCCTTGATAACCGAAGAATCCGGCAGTATAGAGGGGGCGATTCAGGATCTGCTCATGGGCCGTATTGACGTACTTCCGGCTGTTGTTCCTTCAAAGGCCTACGATCAACGCATTGCCTTTACCAAACCCTATGTAAGACTCCCCATAGTAATTGCAAGCCGTAGCAGCCAATTTTTTATTGGAGATCTTCGTTCCATTGAAGGAGAACAGATAGGAGTAGTAGGGGCATGCAGTTTAGATGGACAAATTCAAAAGTCCTACCCTGAAATAGAGTTTATTGAAGTTGCTTCGGTAAAAGAGGGCCTTACTAAAGTAAGAGATGAAAAGCTATTTGCTTTTATCGGAACTGTGCCCTCTATTGCCTATGCAATCAAACAGCACAATTTCTATAACATAAAAATAACCGGCACCCTCCAGGAAAAACTTCCGATTGCTGCAGCAACTCGTCAGCAGGACCAGGAGCTTAACAGACTTCTCAACCGGGCGATACTCTCAATAGATTCTGACGCAAGAGATAGAATTGTAGACAACTGGGTAGTAGTACAGATGGAAGAAAAAATGGATAAAACTCTTCTATGGCAAATACTTGGAGGTGCGACAGTTCTTATCCTCATTGTGTTGTTATGGCTACAGAAGGTAAAGCGTCTCAACTCTCAAATTTCCGAAGCCTACGAAATGCTTGAAAGGAAGAACCAAGAACTCGAACACATTTCAACCGTTAATCAACTTACGGGCCTTTATAACAGGCATAAACTCGACAAAGAGCTTGAAACAGAACTACAGCGAACAAATCGTTATAATCGGAACTTTTCTCTGATTATGTTTGATATCGACTGGTTCAAAGAGGTAAATGACAACTTCGGCCACCCTGCAGGCGACACCGTCTTAAAAGAAATCGCATCAATTATTCGCCGCAGAATAAGAGCTACCGATATTGCAGGCCGCTGGGGAGGAGAGGAGTTTCTCATTATATGCCCAGAAACCGGAACCGACGGCGCGGGGGAACTGGCCGAACACATCCGTTCCGATATTGAGAAATTTCACTTTTCTATAGAAAAAACAATTACCATAAGCGCCGGAGTTGCTGAGTTTGTCAGTGGTGAAACAGCAGCTCAAATTATCCACCGGGTTGATGAGTGCCTTTACGCGGCCAAACACCGCGGAAAGAACCAGGTAGTTTCCGAATAATTACGATCATCACTGTCCACCCTGCGGGCATCCCTATTCTATCCGTTGATACACCTTCCCCGCTTTACCCCGTACCAACCGAGGCCGGCCCTCAATCTTTAACCCACCAACTTCAAGACTGGGCACGCCTTCATCGGAGGGACTGCCTAGCCACAACACCGCCTCTTCGCCGTCATGAAATATCAGGTGTACAAAGGAGTCATCCCCCAGGTAGAATGAAGGGACCAACGCACATAGCTGCTCGTCGGTTTCGCTGCCGCGATTTGCATATACTACCGCTGCCAGTACAAAACTTTCTGCTCCAGAACACTGATATTCAAGACGCTGGGAGATACTCTGTACGTAGCGGGTATTCACTCCGTTCAGCTGATCGTGGAAGGGAGATGCCGGTATTTGCCGTGTAAAACCGTGCACATTTGCAAGCACAGTGTATCTGTCATCGATTCGGGCGATTTCCGTCGCCCCGAAACTTTCGCTATTTGGCCTTCCATCATCAAAACCTAAGGGATACCCTCCCTGGCGGAAACGGAGCCCCGGCTTCGATGGTTCAATCTGATGAATATGTACCTGTATTCCCTCCTTTACAATAGTCCATGTGGTTGCCCTGCCCTCGGGATCGGCCTCGTGCAGGGGATATCGGCTTGCAGCAAAATCCCTTTCACAGTAGAGGTTCTCCATTTCCCATCTCTGATGAAAGAAAATACCATCCTCCGACCATTGAAGACTGGAATCACTGTTGAAGGACCCATATACCGAACGTGAATCGTAGGTAAAGATGCTGGAATAGGAAAAGTTGGTGTACTTGGCGTTGTACTCGTCCTTGTCGTGGTACGACTTGTGGTTGATCAGCTGAATATGTCCGCTGCGCTGGTCGCCGACTAAAAGCAATCCGGCCTCCTTCAGCGGGACGGAAAAGCTATCTTTATGAATCGGCAGCGGTTCCTCCGGCGCCGACCAGAACGGGTCCTCCGGCGGTATCATCAGGATGTTCAGCGCCTTGACCGCCCAGTAGGGCGACCCGCCGCAGTTGTAGTGTTCCAGCACTCCTTCTGCCGGCCTGAGAAAGCCCATTGAAAGGTGTCCGAGGTCGGTCAGAATCTCCTGGGAGAAGAAGAACTTCAGGCTCATATTGAACATGCTGCGCAGCTCACCGACTGAGATGTCGAGCGCTCCGAGGGAGTAGCCCAGGGCCAGCGGCGCCAGATAGCCGAAACGGTAGATCATCGAACGGCCAAAGCAGGGGGCACTGCCGTCGTCCGAAATGAAGTACGGCAGCGCGCGGGCAAACTCCTTTATCCGGCTTTTGTGCTTGTGCGCCAGTTCGGGATGCTCTTCACCCTCCAGAATAGTGTAGATGAGATAGTAGTAGTGAAAGGCCCAGGCGTTGTAGTAATCGATGCGGTTAATATTCCCGTCACGGTACCAGCCGCCGCCGATATACATGTGCTCGCAGGCGGCGATATTGTGGTCTATCTGCTCCTGGCTGTAGGGCATACCCAGTTTCTTCAACACCGCATTGGTGACCACGTTAAACAGCAGCCAGTTGTTCTGATGATACTGAGCCTGGGTGCACTGATACAGGTAGTCGGCCACCTGCTGCTTCTGCGCATCGGAAAAGTGGTCCCAAATGTGGGTACGGGCCAGATACAGCGACCAGGCCAACGAAGCCATCTCGACCAAGTGCTGGGCATAGTCGACGATGTCGCCCCAGTACTCGGGGTGCTGTGGATTGGTGCCGTTTAGGATGCCCCGCCGGTAGAAGTCGGCTACATCGTAGCGGCGCCCCTGCAGCTCAAAATAGGGCTCCCTTCGCTGGGACAGCCAGGGGCCCGCCATAATAAAGGAGCGGGTGAATCCCTCCAGCTCATCGGCCAGGCGGCCGTGATGGCTGCGGGGGCCTGGAATCAGCTGGCGGGCGGCCCCCGGCGATGCGTTGTCGATGATGGCCGCCATCAGCTGAGAAAATATTTCGTCATAGTGCGCCCGGGTGAACCCCGAGTAGCGCGAGCTGGTATAGTCAAAGGGGGTCTGGAACTCGATACGTCTCACCTTCGCCCCCCCTTGGCGGCGGCGTCGCCTTGTCCGGCACCGGCGGCTTCGGTTTTACTTGCCCGACGCCCATTCGCCTCCTCAAGGCCGAAGGGATTGTAGGTGGACAGCGGCCAGCGCCCCTGCGGCTCGACCCGGCCAAAGAGCACGTCCCGGGTAGTGCGCAGCCCCTCGGGTGAAAGGTTGAGGTTGAGAATGATACTCTTGGCCTTGGTAATCATTCCCCCGCTCGCTTTGATCTGATAGGGAGTATTGGTAATCAATAGTACCGGATACCCGGCATCGATCAGCTCCTTTACATAGCTGTTCGGCGCTGCCGAGCGGTCGTAGAAGTTGGTGCAGATAATCAGGTCCCAGTTTTCATTTTTGACGAACTCGGGAACTTTGGTGTTGTCTTCGTCGTTGCCGGCAAAATCGGTTTCGTAGGTCTGAAGCTCAGGCCACTCCGCCTCCAGCAGCTCGGAAAAGAGCGCCGGATGATCCCAGCGGTCGTTGGGGCTTTTGACGCTGTTCAGCTGGTTGATCAGCAGTACCCGGCCCTCTTTTTTCAGCGGCAGCGCGTCGAGCTCGTCTTTTGGCACCATGATGGCGCTGCGGGCCGCCTTTTTGGCAGTCTGCACTACGATCGGGTCGCTGAAGGGAGCATCGGCCAGTTCGGGTTCGGCCATTCCCATGGTATCGAACAGGCCGTAGTCGTATTTCATCTTCAGCACCCGACGTACCTTGTCGTCCAGCTCGCCGGCATCTATCTTGCCTTCCTCCACCCACGTGCGGATGGTGTAGAACATCTCGCCGCGCCACTGGTTCTCCGCCTTCATCAGAATAACGTCGGCACCGGCGGCCAGGGCACGGGCACAGGACTCGCCTACTCCGTAGCGGTCGATCAAGGCGCCCATGGTCATGCTGTCGGTGGTGATCACACCCTCGAAACCGAGTTCTTTGCGCAGCAGATCGGTGACGATCGGCCGTGATACGGTGGAGATAGTATCGCCGTCGATGTGCGGGTACATGCAGTGGGCCACCATGATGGAATCGATGCCGGCCTCGATCAGCCGTTTGTAGGGATACAGCTCCACATCGTGAAATCGCTTGTTGTCAACTTCCAGCTTTGGACAGGCGTGATGCGCATCGGTGGCGCTGTCGCCGCGGCCGGGAAAGTGCTTTGCCGCCGCAATAACCCCGGTCTCTTTGAAACCCTGCAGCATGGCGATGGCGTATTCGGCCACCAGGGCAGGGTCGTCGCCGAAGGATCGGCGACCGATCTCCGGGTTCTGCGGGTTGATGTTCACATCCACCACCGGAGAGTGAATCATGTCCAGGCCGGCGGCTTTCATCTGCAGACCGGTTGCCCGGGCCACTTCATAGGCAAGCTGTGGGTTACCCGATGCGGCAAGTCCCAGATTTGAGGGAAACTGCACCACACCGCCGCGGCTGTAGTCCTTGCTGGTATCGCCCTCCTGGTCTACCACCATATGCAGGGGGATCCCCGGACTGCGTACCGCCGCAAGCTGCCGCAGTTCATTCAGCATTTCCACAAACTGTACAGGGTCTGCATAGGGGGGCTCGCCCGATTTAGCTACTTTCTGCAGGGAGGGTACGTAGTCCGGCCCCAAATCCTGCTGCTTAGCCCGCTCATCGCTGAAATAGCGAAAAATCCGGTAAAAAGGAGATAATCGGACCCCTCCGCACTGATATCTGGTAATTGCCTCGCGCAGATCGTTGGTAATTGTCGTACCCGACATACCTACTACCACACACTGGCCTATCTTCTGTTCTACGGACATCTGTCCGACTGTTTTCTCAATAAATTCTTCTCTGGTCACACTTCTCTCCTTCCGCACCTCATCTGTCAGTAGTTCCATTGGAGTTCTGTACTATTTTCTGTATACTTGAAAGAGGAGCGGGGGCTGTAAGCCTTATACTTGTAGGCCCCCGCCTTCTTACCAGGGGGTAAGAACCTTTCTTATCCCCTGTGTTTTAATAATTCTTCATCGGATCCCAATCAGGAAAGATGAAATCATCCAGCTCTACATCGGCACCTTCTGCGTTGGCCTTTTCAATATTACGCTTGAGTTGCTCGGCCATCTTTTCGTCCCACGCCTTTGTTTCTTTAAGGAAGTAGTCCTCCCCTTTCAGCAATGCGGCACTGTAGATCTCACCAATTCCCGGTGAAACCGAAGGCCATTGCACCTTGCCGGCATCCGGATTCTGGGTTACCGGTTCTGGGTGGTTCTTTACAACCTCATCTGCAATTTCTAGGAACCGCTTTTGGTACCAATTTGCATTACTGGTATCTACTTCTTTATTCCCGGGGAATACTCCGTTCTTGTCAAAGTTTGCCTTCTGGAACGCCTTTCCGTGGAGCCATTTGTAAACCTCTGCGGCGGCTTCCGGATTTTCGCTCTGTGATGACATGTATACCGAACCCTTGGCCAGACTCATGTAGCGGTACGCACGACGACCGCTGTCGGGAACCGGTACGTAGGCTATACCGAAGTTCAGATCTTCATAGCCCATTGAGTTCCAGACACGGGGCATCCAGGTTCCATCCAGATAGAAGGCCACACGGTTTTCACCGAACATGCTGCGGGCGGCCTCTTTTTTCATTGAACTCCAGCCGGGAGCAACACTGCCGTCATCCAGCAGGCCCTTCAGCATACGATATACCTCGAGATGATTATCATTTTCTACCTTGAACTGCCCATCGCGATAGTCGAATCCGGGCCGGCCATAACGTATATCGCCGGAGGCGGGACAACCGGTAGTCAGGAATCCCTGCAGCGGGCGGTCCATTCCGTTGCCAACACCGGGAAAAGCGATTCCGTAGAACTTGCCGTCGCCGGCTTCAGTGATCTCGGCACAGACTTCGCGGAATTCGGAAAAGGACTCCGGCATATCCTTCTCTGGATCAAGGCCGGCCTTTTTGAATACTTCTTTATTGTAGAAAAGAAGCCCGTGGAGTTTTACAAAGCGGTTTTCAAAGGGCAGGGTATACAGCTCGCCGTTGTATTTCATGATTCCTTCTTGAAAAAGACGAGAATCGAACTGAGATAGATAATCGTCACTCATATAGTCACCGATCGGTCGAATCCAATCCTGGGCGATATAATCCATCGCACTCATCTCCGGCGACAACCAGAACAGATCTGCGGCCTGTCCGCTTTTCAGCGAGAGCGGCAGTGTCTGTTGATACTGGTCCTGTGCGTAGGTTTCAAAGTTTACTTTGATTCCGGGATGGTCAGCTTCAAAATCCGCTGCCTCCTTCTCAAAGAACTCCTGATTTTCCTGGGACCAGTTCCATACAGTCACTGTAACCGGACCGGCTTGCTCTTTCTCGCCTTCAGCCGCCTCTTCCTGGGCGCCTCCCGCCCAGAGGGCCGGAACCAGTAGCACTAAGAATGCTACTAAAAGAATAATACTTTTCTTACACATCACATCTCCTCCTATTGATATGTTCATTTATCCCTTCACTGCTCCCGCTAATCCCTCTATGAAATAGCGTTGAAACAGGAGAAATACCACCATCATTGGTAAAATCGATATTGAAGCAGCGGCGGCCATCGCCGCCCAGTCGCTGGAAAACTCACCTACAAATGCATACATTCCGACACCCAATGTCCGCAGACTCGGCCGGCTGAAGGTAAAAACCAGGGGAATCATAAATGCTTTCCAAGCCCCGATTGTATTTAGTATGGTCACTGTCCCGATAATCGGTTTGGCCAGGGGAAGCATAATATGGCGAAACTGCTGCCAGAAATTACATCCGTCCATAGCCCCCGAATCTTCCATCTCCCGGGGAACTCCTATGTAAAAACCGATGAACAGCAGGATTGCGATAACCAGGGTTTTACTGGTGTAAGCCAGGGTGTAACCGATACGGCTGTTGAGCATCCCGAGCATATCCGCCAATTGGAACAGTGGTATGATAGTCGTCGCCCGGGGTACTACAGTAGTACCGATAAAAAGCACCATTATCAATTTCTTTCCGGGAAACTTGAAGCGCCCAAGGACATAGCCGCTGGTAGAACCAAGAAAAATAATCAAGGCGACAACGCTCACCGCAAAAATCACCGTATTCAAAAAGTAAATTGAAAAATTCGAGGTGGTCCAGGCCCGCACATAGTTGTTCAGTTGGATCGGATCCGGAATCAGACCGGCACTGTTGTTCCACATCTGTGCATTGGTCTTCAAACTGGCGGAAACCATCCAGACAATTGGGTATATCCAAATAATACACAGAATGGTAAGTGTTATGTGCAGCGAACTGCGCTGCAGCAAGCGCCTGATTCGATCAGCATCGGATACCTTAGCCATTTTTGCCCCTCCCGACGATTTTTCCCTGCATGGTTCCTACCACCATAATAAGTGCTCCAAACAGCACCGCTACCGCAGAAGAATATCCAATTCTCGGAGATGCGGTACCAAAGGCATTACGGTAGATAAAAGTACCGATTACATCGGTTGAAAATGCAGGACCGCCTCCTGTCATAGCCATTACAATGTCGAACACCCGCAGGGACATCACTATTCCGAGCAGTGTGACAATAATAATAACCGGTTTCAGTGCAGGAATAGTGACAAACAGAAAGCTCTGCACCGAGTTGGCCCCGTCGACCTCCGCCGCTTCATACAGCTCCTTGGGTATAGTCTGCAAGCCGGCAAGCCAGTAGATGATGTACTGACCCGAGTAGTGCCATACCTCAACCAGTATGACCACCAGCATGGCCACATTAATATTCCCCAGCCAATCTACCGGCCGCCCAAGCACCCCTAAATCAAGAAGCATCTTATTCAGTGGACCGTTCCAGGGGTTCAGAATAAAAGTCATTACAATACCGATAATGGCAGTAGAACTGACCATCGGTAAAAAGAGTCCTGTTCGGTATAGATTAGAAAATCTGAGTTTTGGATTGTTCAGCATGTAGGCAATTATCAGTGTAAGCGGCAATTTTATTATATTGTTCACCACCACAAACACTAGTGTGTTTTTAAAGGAGTTCCAAAAGTGAGGATCTCCAACTAGATCACGATAATTTCGAAGTCCCACATAATAACTCGGCCATTCTCCGATTCCGTTCCATTGGAAGAAGGAGTAGTAAATACTGGCGATAATCGGCCACAGGATAAACAGGAGAAATACCACCAGGGTCGGCAGCATGAAAAGAAAAATCCACATATAATTGTGACTCTCCGGTTTGAATGCGGCCGCTTTAGTTACATCAGATGAAGCAGCGTTCATGCACACTCCTTTTACAAATTGTATCGCTTTGTACCGCCTTCTCTTATTCGACGCTACAATAAATTGATGATATTTTATGGTAACACAATACTAATATTTGTCAACACTTTTTTCATTATTTAATAACACAATTATTTTTTTGTACCATACAATATAAATAGATTGAGCATATAGGAAATACGCTAAGAAAACTAGAGAACTCGGATACTGATGAAGGGAGTTAAGAAGAAAAGGACAATCAAGACTTTTTTACAAATACCGACTTTCGTATGATCATTTCCGTTTTCAGGGTCTTCTCCAAGTACACAGGTGAACGGCCGGAAATAAGCTCTTCCATAATAGAATACCCTTCGTGCACAAGGGACGCGCGATTCACCCGCAGGGTTGTAAGCGGGGGACTTGCTAGGTTGCTGGGCATAATATCGTCAAAACCTACCACCGAAAAATCTTCAGGAATCGAACGTCCGGCGGCATTTAGAAGAGAATACAGCCGTAAGGCCGATACGTCGTTGTACCCAAAGGCAGCGGAGAACCCCTTTTGTAAATATTCCTCCAACTGCGCAAGGGTTTCACCCTCGTGTACATTAAAAGAAAACACTTCAAGCTGAATTTTTGGATCCCCCCAACTCTTTATAGCTGCTTGAAGCTCGTTATAACGACGGTGAAAGACCTCATTCTCCTCAAATTCCTTTGAAAAAGCGAATAAAAGCTTTGTATGCCCCATGCTTACCAAGTAATTAAGCATGTCGTGGATCTTTTCCTCGGAAATAAGCACAGAACCAAACTTTCCCGATACCCCTTTCGGTAAATTGCGATTGATGAGTACAGTCGGGATTTCATGCTGTCCAAGATACTCAAAATAACACCGAGGCAGGCTTCCCTGCACAAAAAACCCGGAAGCCTTAAGCGCCTTTTCTTTAAACTCCTCGGGAACCGTCTCTAGATTTTTATCATAGATAATAAAATCTGCATTAATATTGTTGCTGTTCATCAGCATGAAATAAGAAAAATAGATGTCCCTGCTGTGACTGTTTTCCGGCTTTTCCTGATCGATGAGCCAATGACTTCGTGTTCGGTCTATAAGCATTCCGATATAGCGTGCAGGTGACTCTTCATAAGGTACAGTGACAGTAGAACCAGCCCCCTGACGAGGCTTGAGATATCCCAGACTTGCCAAATAGGCTGTTGCCTTATTCACCGTTTGGGGATTAACCCCGTACTTTTCCGATAACTTACGAATCGGCGGAATTCTCTCTCCCACCGCATACACCCCAGCAACAATATCACGACGTATGGTATCCGCTATTTCTAAATACTTATGTTTTGTATTTGACTGCCCTTCCATTAACCAAAGTATGAAAGCAAAACAGACATTTGTCAACTATTATGCAACACAATTTTCATTTTTTGTTAAATTGTATGTTACAATTACTAAACAAATATGGTGCACCGACAGTAAGCCACAGTCCAACAAAAAAGTAGCGTATGAGGTCTGCCGCCATAAAGTCTGCAGGAAGCACTACAGTGAATAGTCCCTTGAGGCCCACACGTAGGGCCAGCAGCAGCCCCAGACCAACAATCAGCTTGATCGCCTGCTGCCACCAGACAGCCTGCACCTCGAACCGGATATAGCGGTCCTCCAGCACATATCCCAGCCAGAACCCGAGCAGCGCTCCGAAGGGCTTTACATAATTCTCGTCCTTGAAGAGAAACAGACCGATACCCAGGGGCAGTACTACCAGCAGCAGGAACAGCTTGTTTCGGCGTCGAGCAGCAAAGTCGAATACCCGGTTTGTCAACAGGACCGTCAGCACTCCAGCCGCCACTCCGCCAATTACGTCACTCGGCCAATGGACCCCCAGATACATACGGGAGAGTGCGACCAGAATAATAAGCGCCGTGCCAAGCAGGTACATCCACCGCCGGCGGAGGGTGGTCATCATACCGGTCCAGAAGGCGGTCGCCCCCTGGGTATGGCCGCTGGGGAAGGCATAACCGGTTGCTGTATGCAGCCGCTGCGACTCGATGCCCTCTACTCCGATCGGCCGCTCAATGCGAAAACTGTTTTTAAGTAGTGGATTGACCACTGCACTGGACAGAAATGCGAAGCCCACCCGATAGCCCAGTTGCTTATCCCCGCACCACAGAAACCAGGCCGCCAGTACAATAAAGAACAGCTCTTCCGCCGTCATGGTTATCCCCTGGAAGAGAAGATCAAAAAATGGAGAGCGGATATTCTGGATTGCCTGTATGATTTGGACTTGTAATTCCATGTAGGTATCATATGCCTTCGGGTAGAGGACTGTCAACTTTCAGTCAGGCGGCGGTTTTCCATCTTGACCTATCGAAACTTCGGGAATATTATTTTCACCATGAAAGTAAACAACCGAAACACCACAGATGGGCAAGCCTCCAGTACGGAAAGCCCCGGCATAACAGCCGATTCAACCAGCCCCGAACCGCTGCCGACCTGGAAAAAGGTCATGTACTCCCTCGGACAGCTTGGGTGGGCTTTGACCAGTTACGCCCCTGGGATGCTGCTGGTGTACTATTATATGCCTCCGGATTCCGGGCAGCGGAGTTTTTCCCCGCAGATATTTCAAGGCTCAGTATTCGGAATACTTACTATTATAGGCCTGGCCTACGCCGCAGGCCGCCTCTTCGATGCGGTCACCGACCCCCTGATTGCCGGCCTCTCCGACCGCTCTACCCATCCGATGGGAAGACGGCGCTTTTTTCTTACCATCAGTATCCTGCCCTTCAGTCTGCTCAGCTTTCTGGTCTTCTTTCCACCCCAGTCGGGGGTCACCATGCTCAATACAGTATGGGTGTTCGCAACGATCATCATTTTTTACTGGTTCATGACCATGTATGTCACCCCCTATTTCGCCTGGATGTCCGAACTTGGCCACAGTCCCAAGGAGCGGCTGCTGCTCTCCACCCTCATCTCGATTACCTGGGCAATCGGCACGGCCATCGGCAGCCAGGTCTACGCTATAAAGGCAGTATTCGAAAACAGGGGGATGGACCCAGCCCCGGCATTTCAGCTGACGGTGGGCTTGTTTGCAGTAGTTGGATTCGTCTTTATGTTACTGCCGATCATATTCATCGATGAAAAACGCTACTGCAAACAGCACGTCTCCAAAGAGGGAATATTCGAAGCGCTCAAGTCGAGCCTCGGCAACCGGAACTTCCGGGTATTCGCCCTCTCCGACCTCTCCTACTGGATCGCCATTACCATCGCCAGCACTGGCCTGGTCTACTATGTGACGATTCTGTTGGCCCTGCCGGAGGCCTTTACCTCGACCCTGCAGATACTGATGTTCGGGCTCTCGTTTGTGTTTTATGTGCCGGTTAATTTGATCGCCAATGCCACGGGTAAACGACGACTGTTAATAGTTGCCTTCTTTCTGTTTATATTTGTGTACTGTTTTGTATTCTTCCTGGGCCGCATGCCGATTACCCCGCGAGCTCAGGGCTACGCGCTGATCCTGCTGCTGAGTATGCCTATGGCCATCTTCGGAATCCTGCCAAATGCTATCATTGCAGATATCGCCGAGGCCGACGGGCGCCGCCGCGGCACCTTCAAGGCCGGAATTTTTTTTGGTGCCCGCACCTTCATGTCCAAACTCGGACAGATGGTGGGAGGAATACTCTTCCCAAGCCTTTTATTGCTGGGACAAAGCAGAAGCAATGATATCGGTATCCGGCTGTCGGCAATTGCGGCCCTGCTGTTTCTTGTCGGCGGTCTACTGCTGTTTCTACTCTACCGCGAGCGGGAAGTTCTGGCGGTCTTAAATACGGAGGAGTGATATGACACTGCTGTGGATTAGTGTGCTGCTGCTTGGGCTGCTTGTGGCGGTCTATTTCGCTGTTGCCAGTTACATGGGCGGGAAAGTCATTTGTCAGCACCACCACAGTTCGGCCTATACGCTGGGTTTTGGACTTTTGAATGAGGAGTTCTCCGCCCAGGAAATATGCCTGCCGTGGGAGGACTTCGAGCTCCTCACAGCCGGCGGACTTGTCCTCAAGGGGCAGCTCTTGGACAAAGGGGCCGGCCGAACCGCAGTATTTTGCCACGGCATTACCTGGACCCGATACGGTATGTTCAAGTACCTCGAACCTTTCTTGGACGGCTGCTGGAACATTGTTCTTTATGATCACCGTGCCCACGGCGAGAGCGAGGGTCAATTTGCAACGTACGGAGTGTTCGAACGCCGAGATCTTGCCGAAGTGATGACAATGGTCCGGCGCCGCTGGCCCTCAACTGCTACCCTGCTCTACGGAGAATCGATGGGAGCAGCCACAGTGCTGCAGTACCTTGTCGATGATCCGCAGATCACCGCGGCCATTGCCGATTGCCCCTTCACCAGCCTGCGTGAGGAGTTACTACATCAGCTATTCAAAATGGGGATACCTAAACAGCTGCACCGACTACTGCTGAAAATAGTCCGTGGTTATATCCTGCGTAAGGCCAAGTTCGATTTCAACCTTGTGAGGCCGGGACGGGACGCGCTAAACAGCAGCTGTTCGCTGCTCATAGCCCACGGCGCCGACGATAATTATGTACCCACCCGTATGAGCGAAGAGTTGTACCGCCTGCGCAGTCAGGGGGCTCCGACCCGGCTGCACCTGACCCCCGATGCGGGACATGCGGAATCCATAAACACCGACCGGCAGACTTACCTGCAGGTGGTCAGAGATTTCATAGACGGTGTAGCTGAACTTCAACCAAGAGCAATGGAATAGCCTCCGCGGCGTCTTGCAGCAGCCGCCCTTTTCCCGTACAATCGCGGCGTGATACGCGAACTGCTTAACCTGTTTACTATATTTTTTAAAATCGGTCTGTTTTCGATCGGCGGGGGCTATGTGATGCTGCCGATGCTGCGGCGCGAGATGGTAGAGAACCGCCACTGGCTGAGCGACGAGGAGCTGATCGATTACTACGCCATTGCCCAGGCGACTCCGGGCATTATCGCTATTAACACGGCCACCTTTGTCGGCTACAAGCGGCGGGGAATTCCCGGGGCCCTCGCCGGCACCGCCGGCATGGTAACCCCCTCACTGATCATCATCACCCTGATTGCACTGTTTTTTGCCCGGTTTCAGGAGAATTCGCTGGTGCAGCGGGCCTTCCGCGGCATCAGAGTGGCGGTGGCGGTGCTGCTGAGCTTTACCGTCTGGTCGCTGATAAAAAAGACCGTACATAACCTGCTGGGGGGAATCCTGTGCGGGGCAGCCTTCGTGTCTATAGCGGTGTTCGGCCTTTCGCCTATCCCGGTGCTGATTTCCGCGGCTTTGATCGGACTGATCGCCGGAGGACTAACTCGCAAGGCGGATAGCAAGGAGAAAAGCGGGGCATCATGAGTCTGATTACCATATTTACGGCATTTTTCAAGATCGGCCTCTTTACTATCGGCGGCGGGTTGGCGGCGATTCCCCTGCTGCGCGAGGAGCTGGTGAAGGGCGGCTGGGTCTCCAGCGCCGAGTTTATCGACATGCTGGCGGTCAGCCAATCGACTCCCGGGCCCATCGGTATCAATATGGCTACCTATGCCGGCTTCAAGGCCGCCTCGGTGGCCGGCTCGCTGGCGGCTACTGCCGGGATGGTGGCCCCTTCTCTGATCATCATTGTAATTATCGCCCGCTTCCTGCGTAATTTTGCCGACCGCCCGGCGGTCCGCAGTCTGCTGGCCGGGGTGCGCCCGGCGGCCATTGGTCTGATTGCTGCGGCGGCCTGGTTCGTACTGGCCAACTCTGTGCTGCAGCTGAACCTCTTCCCGCACGCCGGCTGGATAGAGCTGCGGGCGGTGCTGTTGTTCGGAGCTCTGGCGCTGGTCTACTGGAGGACCAAGGCCTATCCGGTCTACTACATCATCGCCGGCGGACTGATCGGCATGGTAATTTTTTAGTAATGGTCCTAACCTTGTGGTATCACAAGTCGATCCACCATATGCAGCGCTGAAGCGGGGTACCCCACAAGGTTAGTACCACTAGGCTTTTTTCCCTCAGCTTCGAAGGTGGCGTGCAGATGCTCCATCTCGACTAGCTGCGCGGGGACGAAACGGGATAGAAAAAAGTATAAATACCGACCCCACAAGCTTTGGACCATCAAAAAAATTAAACTCAGTGCATTTTTTATATATTGACATTTTAATATAAAGTTTTTATTGTAGTTATGTGCATATGCAAATAAATGAGAAACAGGACAAACCGCGGCCCGGGGCCCCAAAGAAGGCCCGTCGGTGCCGGCATATCGGAGAGCTGAGGCGCTTCAAGCCGGCGGGAATACCGGCTCAGGACCTGCCCGTACAGCGGGTGGAGGCGGATGAGTTCGAGGCGGTGCTTTTGTGCGATCTGGAGGAGCAGAGCCAGATCAGTGCGGCCGAGAGGATGGAGGTGAGTCGCGGGACGGTACAGCGACTGCTGAAAAGCGGCCGGGCTAAGATTGCTGGAGCGCTGCTGCGCGGAGAGGTCCTGATAGTGAGCGATGAAAACAATGGGGAGGAGAACTGTGAAGAGCTTTGATGTACTGGTAATAGGCGGCGGACCGGCGGCGATTACCCTGGCGAAAAACCTGGGAAAAGAGATGAATATGGCTCTGATTCGGCCGGAGGACCACTCGATGATTTACTGCGCGATGCCGTATGCCATCGAGGGGCTGTTGGAGACGGACAAGACCCTAAAGAGCGATAAGATCGTGACCGACGCGGGGGCCGAATTGATCCGCAATACGGTCACTGCAGTGGATTTTAAGAACAAGCGACTGCGCTGTGCCTGTGGCAAGGAGTTCGGCTGGGAGCGTCTGGTGATTGCCACTGGGGCAGAGCCGATTCTTCCGCCGATTCCCGGTCACGAGCTGACGGGGGTAACGGTGTTCAAGTCGCAGAAGGACATGGAGCGGATTGCCGGAATTGTCGAGTCGGGAGTACAGGATGCGGTGGTGGTCGGTGCCGGGGCTATCGGTGTAGAGCTTGCCCAGGCCCTGGCGGCCAAGGATATCAACACCCACTTGGTGGACATGGTGGATGCGGTGCTGCCCAACCTGGCCGATGCGGACATGACCGCCGCAGCGGCGGACGAGCTGGAGACGGCGGGTGTCCGTCTGCACCTTGGTCGCAAGGTTGCGGGGCTCGTCGCTGCGGGTGGTTCGGAGAATGTGGCAACACGCGCAGCCGGCCCGGACAGTAGCGCTGTAAGCGCAGTGGAGCTTGAGAGCGGCGAGAGGATTCCGGCCCAGCTGGTGGTGTTTGCCGTCGGGATGAAGCCGAATGTGGAGCTTTTCGAGGGGAGCGGACTCGAGATGGTGCGGGATGGAATCGTGGTTGACGGCGCCATGCAGACCAATATAGAGGAGGTGTACGCCGTAGGAGACTGCGTCTCCTACTATAGCGGAATTACCGGTGAACGGACCGGGGGCAAGCTTGCCACTAATGCGGTGCCGATGGCCCGGGTTTTGGCGGACACCCTGCGCGGCCGCGACCGCGACCGCGGCCGCGGCCGCGAATACGGGGGATTTTATAACGGCTCAGCTACCAAGGCCGGCGATCTGTTCGTGGGCGGCACCGGTCTGAAAGAGGCCGAGGCGCGGGAGCGCTACGATGCGGTTGTCTCGTTTGCCGAGTTCACTACCGCTTTTCCAATCATGCCGACCGCCAAAAAGGTGAAGCTAAAGCTGATTGCAGACCGCCAGAGCGGCCGGATCCTCGGAGGGCAGGTGGTCAGCGGCGAACCGGTGACTGACAAGATCGACCAAATTACCATGGCCATCCAGTTCGGCATCACCGCCCGGCAGCTGCTCGGTTTCAGCTACTCCAGCCAGCCCTGGCAATCTTTTTATCCGGCCCATAATCTGCTGGTAAAGGCCGCCGAGGGATTGGTTGCCAAAATGAACGCCGGCGAGAGGGTGAGCGCGCGAGGTTAAACAGTCCCGCTTACTGGTCTGATGGCTGTACGGACTTAACGACCCGGGCGGTAAACTGTCCGCCGCGGTTTACCTGCAGCCGAAACACATCCGGCCGGGTGTAATGCCCCGCCGGGTCAAAGTCGAGGGCACTGCGGGTCAGCGCATCCAGGTCTATCTCGGCCTGCAGCACTCCCTCCTCATCAAACAGCGGCCCGGCCACGTACTCCCCGTAGGGATCAACAATACAGCTGCCCCCGCGGCACATCACCTCCGGGGCCGATTCCAGTTCATGGTAGTATTCTAAATCTTGGGGGTAATTTTGTTTCGCCACGAATTGGTTGCAGCCAAAAACGTAGCAGCGCCCTTCCAGTGCAACATGCTTCATAGTGCTCTGCCAGGCCTCCCGCGAGTCCGCCGTGGGGGCAACATACAGCCGCACGCCTTCACGGTACATCGCCGCCCGCGCCAGGGGCATGTAGTTCTCCCAGCAGATCAGCCCGCCCAGGCGGCCGTAGGGAGTGTCTACCACCGTCAGCGTCGTGCCGTCACCCTCGCCCCAGATCAGCCGTTCAGTGCCGGTGGGTTTAAGCTTGCGGTGCTTCCCCAGCAGCTCGCCCTCCGGGCCGAAGTAAAGGGTGGTGCAGTAGAGTGTACGGTTTAGCTGGTCCAGCTCGGTCACACCGATCACCACGTAGGACTCGGCGTCGGCGGCCGCCTTGCCGATCCGCTCCGTGTCCGGGCCCGGCACCAACACCGAGTTGTCGTAGTAGCGCTGCCAGTCCCGTCGACCCGCTTCGGTCCGGCTGCCCACCACAAAGCCGAAACTCAGGCCCCGCGGATAGGCGGGAATAAACGATTCGGGAAAGACTATCAGCTGTGCGCCCTCCCGGGCCGCCCGGCCGATCAACTCAACTGTTTTGTCCACTGTAGCCGCCCGGTCGAAGAGCACCGGCGCGGCCTGTATTACTGCAGCGTGTAACATATTCATACTGCTACGGTATCATAGAACCGGTATTTGCGGCCATATGATTCCGCTCCCTCTTGAAAAGTACTATAGTACTTAATTGTAGAATACAGGAGATAACAATGAACCCGGGATGCATTAAATTCGTAAGTGCATTTATTGGAATTACCGCCATGGCCACGATGGCGCCGCTCTGTCTGGGTGTGATACAGTACAAGACCTCGCCGTTGGCCATTTACCAGTTCATCGGCCAGGATTATGGCCAACCTGTTTATCATGGCGTTGGTCTTCATTATCGGTGGCATCCTGCGCCTGCTCATGAGTCATCAGAACGTCATGCCCCTGGCCCGACCACTGGAGCGGGAAGGATTTCTACAGATACGCAATGATCCCACCGACCGGCGGGCACGTCGGCTGCATCTGACCCGGGAACACTTCGACTTCTGGTCCGGCTATCAGGAACGATCTATCAGCGAAATCGAGTAACTGTATCGCGGGCTGGACAACAGTGCCCTACAGCAGCTCGACCTTCGACTTGAAAGACTCTTGGATACGGCGGTAGCGCTCCGCGGAAAAATCGAATACTTTCCTCAGCGGGAACGCACAACACCCAGTACAGCCCCTACAATCGCTCCCACGCTGCCGGACAGCAGTATGTTCTGTCGGATAGACTCAACTCCCTTGAGCTTACTACCGAGTTGTGATAAAAGCGAATCTCCGGGGTTTATCAATTCTGTTAGACCGATATATGAGTTTCCGACTTTTCCGAAAAGAAAATAGCCGGCTACCAGGCCGATCACTCCTAAGAATACGGCACTTGTAATAATGTTACGCATTTTTTACTCCTTACCCTGATGTATAATGCAAGTCGGAACTAAAAACAACATTTAGGCCCGGGGTAGACGATAGTGATTCCGGGCCTATCACGGTTATTCTCACTTTGAAAGAGACGAAGGTGATTGGGAAAATTCAACACAGGCCCTAGGCTGACACAAAACTGACACAAAAC
>CAZDFY010000005.1:33817-69637 GCA_964504785.1 uncultured Sediminispirochaeta sp.
GGTGATTGGGAAAATTCAACACAGGCCCTAGGCTGACACAAAACTGACACAAAACCGATTCAAGGCCTGCTTATGGTAAAGCCCTTCTCCCGGGCATAGTCGTCAATAAGCTCAAGAAATTGTGGTCCGTATTGCTTCATCTTTTTTCGCCCCACCCCGTTGATCCTCAAAAACGTTGGCCGGTCACGGGGTATCTCCCGGGCCATCTCCTCCAAACTTGCGTCGGAGAACACCATATACGGGGCAACCCCCTTTTCCCGGGAGAGTTCAAGCCTTTTCGCACGGAGCAGTTCAAACAGTTCATTATCATACTCCTGGCCGGTAGACCCCTTGATAAGGACTGCCTGTTCCTTACGTCTGACTACCATAAAGGGTTCCCGACCAAACAGAATATCCCGTCCCGCTTCAGTCATACTAAGGGTCGGATATCTGCCTCCCTCCTGCCGGAGAGCACCGCGGTTCAAAAGGTCATTGAGCACCTGCTGCCAATGCTTCTTCGGTTTTCCCCTTCCGACACCAAAGGTCGGCAGCCGGTTATGACTCCGTTCACGTATTTTTTCAGTATCACTGCCTTTCACAATATCGACTATATGACCGGCGCCAAAGCGCTCCCCAGTCCGAGCTATAGCGGATAATAGCTTCTGCGCGTCTACCGTAAAGTCCTCGGTACTCGACTCGTCTGTACAAATGTCACAGCTGCCGCACTTTCCGTTATGTTCCTCATCAAAATGTTTCAGCAGGAGCTTTCTCCGGCATTCCGAGGCCTGGGCATAACGGAGCATCACTTCAAGATTTCTACGGCCCCGGGCCGCTTCGGCTTCATCTTCGATTTGTTCAATGAAATATCGCTGAGTTCTGATATCTCCCGGCGAGTACAACAGCAGACAATGGGAAACCAATCCGTCCCGGCCGGCGCGACCGGTTTCCTGGTAGTAGGCCTCCAGGCTTTTTGGAAGGTCACCGTGCACCACAAACCGCACATTTGATTTATCTATTCCCATACCGAAGGCTATTGTGGCGACAATTACATCGGTTTCATCCCGGACAAAACGGTTTTGGTGGTTTCGTCGCACATCATCGGCGAGCCCTGCATGGTAGGGAAGAGCGTCAATCCCGTTTTTACATAAAAAATCACTGGTTCCTTCAACATCCGCCCGGGTACTGCGGTAGATAATCCCCGCCTTCCCCGGACGGTCCTGCACAAAAGCAAGTATTTGGTCCAGGACGCTTTCCTTCTGACTCACCCTATAAAAAAGCTCGGGACGATCAAAACTCGCCCGAATAATAAAGGGCTTTTTCATCTTGAGCTTTTTCTGAATATCCTGTTGAACTGTTTTTGTGGCGGTAGCGGTAAACGCCGCGATTCTACTTTTGGGAAATTCCAGGCGAATCTTTGACAAAGCCAGATAATCGGGACGAAAATCATGCCCCCATTCGCTGATACAGTGGGCCTCGTCAACAACGCACAGCACCGGATCAAACTCCTTAAGGCGGCTTCGAAACTTCTCCGATGCAAAACGCTCAGGGCTAATGTACAATAACTTGATTTCACCTGCATGCAAGAGGCGGTATACCCCTCTTATTTCCTGCTCCTTCATGCTGCTGTTGAGAAATGCCGCCGCAAGCCCCAACTCCTGGGCCGCGCTTACTTGGTCCTGCATCAGGGCAATTAGGGGGCTTACCACAATAGTGAGGCCCTCCAAAAGCAGCCCCGTCAATTGATAGCACAGCGATTTGCCCCCGCCGGTCGGCATTGAGACAAAGGCATCGGTTCCCTTCAGAAGGGATTGCACTACCTCTTTTTGATTTGGACGAAAATCCGAGAACCCGAAATACCTTTTTAAAGCGTGGTATAGCTCTTTTTCATTCATCACTTGCTTGGAAATCACGGCCTACTTTCGCATATTTTTGTATAGTCCTTCAATTGCCCCGCCAAGCCCCTTTTTTTTGTTACTTTTTGTTAAATATTCTAAAATTCCGGATTTTTCTTTGTTTTTTTGGAGTTTTATGGTATTTTATACATTAATTATGAATGTGAAAGAGGGAGTTCCAATTGAATCCAAAAATATTGATCCTTCATTCGGACACACAAGTCCTCCAACTCATTAGCACTTACCTCAATAATAATGGATGCATCGGGCAAGGAATATCAGGGGAAACTGAATTGTACCCAAAAATCAAAGGGAATTCCCCTCCGCACCTTATACTTATTGAACTCGAGTATGCTCACAATAACATCACCGGAGTTACACTTGCACAGGAAATACTCAACAGTTACTCCCTTCCGGTGATTTTTATTACTTCAAAGCGGAATTCGGATATTCTTATAGAAGCCGAAGGGATCAATCATTATGGAATTATTCATCAGGACAGTATTCAAAGCCGTTTATTGTTGAGCACAATTCAAACCGCCTTAAGATTGTTCAGGACGGAATATCAGCATAAAGCAAGTGAGCAAAAGTACCGTTTCTTTTTTAACAGCATTCCAATCGCAGCAATAGTTTCTGATCAAGCCTATACTGTTCAGGAGTGGAACCACTCAGCCGCCGAGTTGTTCGGCTATCAGCGACATGAGGTAATTGGTAAAAACCTCATTAAAACTCTATCGTCGAAGAAAAATGATAAAAACTCAGAACAACTTCAAGACCTTTTACTTGAACAGCTGGAAAACCGTAAGAAATCTCACAATTACAACTACGACCGAACAAAAGACGGACGGGATCTTCTTTGTGAATGGTATGACCTTCCATATAAGCATAATAGGAATACCTATATTCTTTCAGTTGCAAAGGATATTACGGACCAGCAGGAATTGATTGAAGAACTTCGGGACACGGTAATAGAAAAAGAGTTTCTACTACGGGAGACCCATCACCGAGTAAAAAACAGCCTCAATATGATTAACTCCTTAATAAATTTGAAAGCCGGCAATCTTGAAGCCCAGGAGGCTTTCACCGATTTGAAGGGTAAAATAAAAGCATTGAGCAGCCTCTATGAGAAGCTCCACCAGACAACAGATGTCTCTGTTGTAAACCTGCAGCACTATTTAGATGAACTTTTACACTCATTGTTTATCACTTTTTCCGAATTCCCGATAAAAACCGAAACACAACTAAATCAGATCTCAATTGACCCCGATACCGCCATTACAATCGGGCTCATTGTGAATGAAATTGCAACTAATGCTATTAAACACGGGTTTATACCGGAGGAGAAGAGCTGGTTTAAGGTGGTAATGGAGAGCGAGAACCAGGGCACCCTGTTTATTCTGAAGATATCCAACTCGGGGAACCCCTTGCCCCGCGCGGTGGACATTACTTCGATGCACACCCTTGGTTTTCGTCTCATTCAAACTTTAGTAGACCAGCTTAAGGGGAACTTAGAAATTACAAGAGAACCCCACCCCGTGTACACAATAAGGTTCCCCCGTAAGTCTACTGTACATTCTCAAGACTAAAGCCGGGCACTTCAATTCGGCTAAGCTTTTCTTTTAGTTCGGAGGGTGAGACCGTCTTATAGCGAACTTTACCGTCCCTTCCGTCGCGTCCGCTTCGACCGGAGTTTCCAGTTTTTGTAAGATCCCCATCAACATACCATCGGCCGGCCCTGCCTCCCCGACCACCTTCTCCACCTTTTACAACAGGATCTATGTAATTAAAAAGCTGCACATCCGCCGCCGTCAGAGTAATATCTCCTCCATAACCGGCATCACCACCATCACCACCGCTGCCCGGTTCTCCAGCACCATCTTCTACTTCTGTTCCATCCCCTCCTCGACCACCATTTCCTCCGTCACCACCGGAAGCGTCAAGGGTGATCTCTTTTATCTCTGTAAGAAATAGTTGATCCCTTTCTGTATCATAAAGAAGGATCTTATTTTCTCCTTCATACCTGTATCTGCATGCAATGAAATGGGCGTCCTTGCCGGGATATCCCCTTGTGCCATCTTCTCCTTGTATCGACTCATTCGGGGCCTCCGTTGCGGAGAGTCCGTTCTCCCCATCTTCACCACTGTAATCAATTCTCGAATACGCCTTCCAGTTGAGGGGGTAGGTATAAGCTCTCGAGGGGTACCGGTTGCCCTTCACCGAAAGGATGAAGCCGTAAAGATCTTCACCGGGAGGGTGGAATGTGGACTTGTCTGTGTTAATAGTTACACTAAAACGCGCCTGCTGGACCACCTCCATATTTTTCACATTCTCAAAGCCGAAATCCTTGTAATTCGGATTGAGATACACTTCACCTTTCCGATCTTTTACCCGAAAACCAAGGGAATACTCTGTGTCCGGAAGCAGCTTTTCTACCCGGCTTCCCTCTTCATCCTCTATTGTCATTTCTATCGAATCTATATCCATATCACGTATTCCAGTTACGCACCCGAATACTACTGCACTGATACATGCTGCAATTAAAAGAATTGTTATTTTCTTCATAAGGCCTCCATATAAATAATACAATTCCCAGCTCCAATAAGAAAAGGGGAACTCCCTACATTTTGAGGTATTTAAAATGGACTTTTTAAGAAGAAGTCCTCTGATATGAGAGATAAGGAATTTTGAATTTTTCCTTATAGTTAGTATATTTATTACGAAATGGGTATGGATAATGATTTTGACAGAGTCGACAGTCTTATAGAAACCGGAATGTACGAGGAGTCGGTAGAATTATTAACCGGTATTCTTTGTGAGGAGCCTGACAATCAGGAAGCCTTGTGGAGGATCGGTGTAGCATATACCGAGCGTAATGAACCGTTTAAAGCACTAAAGGCACTCAATTACTTTTTTAAGTTCCGCAAAGAGCATCCTGAAGCCCTGGAAGCCCTTGGATGCGCCAAATTTAAGATGGGTCAGCACAGTGAAGCCCGACAATATCTAGAACAAGCTGAAGAACTGATGCCAGAAAGCCCTTCAATAAAACGTAATCTAGGGGTGGTGTACAACCAGCTCGGAGAGAAAACAGAAAGCTATTCAAAGTTTAAAAACTCGTACGATTTGAATCCTGAAGATTATCGTACAGGGTATGCCCTGGCAATGGCCCACATACATTTTAATCGTTACAATGCAGCACAAGAGGTACTTGAAAGAATGTTGAGCCAACACCTGCCGACCGATTTTAGGGAACTCGCGGATGAGAGCTACAAATGGATCAAGAAGAGGCTTGGTCACCATATAGATCCTTAGAGTTACTCAAACTCTTTAAGCTAATTTACTTATCTTAAACAAAATGTGAGCATTCTAAATTTGAAGATTTTGGTGAAATTTTCAGAATTGCTGTGCTGTGTAGATATTGAAAGAGCCCCTTATAAAGTGTAAGTTATGAACATGCAGTTTACCCCCACCGAACACCGGTTTCAGGTTTCGGAAATTACCGCACATATTAAAGAAATTCTTGAACAAAGCTTTTCTACTGTGACAATAGAGGGGGAAGTGTCCAATTTTCGCCCCGCCGCAAGCGGGCATTGGTATTTTACTCTAAAAGACCGGGAAGCAACTATTCAGGCGGTAATGTTTAAGTATCGTTCCTCCCGTGTTACCTTTTCCCCCTCCGATGGTCAGAAGGTTGTAGTAAGGGGAAACATCAGTGTATACGCAAAACGGGGAAATTATCAGATAATTTGCGAAACCATGGAAAAAGCCGGTGAAGGCGATATTCTTGCAATGCTGGAAGAGCGTAAACGTAAACTTGCCGCCGAAGGTTTGTTTGACGAAGCCCTAAAATGTCCGCTCCCCTTTTTTCCGTCCAGAATAGCTGTGATAACCTCCCCTACAGGGGCTGCAATCAGAGATATTCTGCAGGTACTGGGGCGAAGGTCCTCCGGCCTGGATGTTGTGGTACTGCCGGCCCCAGTTCAGGGGGATTCCGCCGGGCCCAAAATTGCCGCACAGATTCGCCGCGCCAACATGTTGGGGCTTGGCGATGTAATTATTACCGGCAGAGGAGGCGGCTCGCTGGAAGACTTGCTTCCCTTTTCCGAGGAAGAAGTAGTTCGAACAATCGCTGATTCGGAAATTCCCGTAATCTCCGCTGTGGGACATGAAATTGATAGGTCCCTTAGCGACTACGCCGCGGATGTAGCGGCACCTACTCCATCGGCAGCGGCGGAATTGGTAAGCAGAAGTCGCGAAGAACTCTTCGAGAGGGTTTCCAGACTTAAAGAGGAGATGTCCACCCGGATACAAAACCGAGCGGAGAACACCCGCTTGCTGATCCGTCAGTTTACCACTGAAAACCTGGAAGAGCGGTTTCGTCAGATTCTCCAGCCCTATCAGCTTCGCCTGGACGATGCAAAAGAGGAGATGCTTCGGGGATTGCAGGACATGCTGACAGCAACCCGCCACCGGATAGAGATGCTGAAAGCCTCCATCGAGGGTAATTCGCCTCTCACAATTCTGAGGAAGGGGTACGCGGTGGTCACCGACCAAAATAGCGGGGAGCTGCTCACCTCGAGCAGGAAGACTGCCCCGGGAAATACCTTGGATATTCGACTGTACAAGGGCCGATTAGGCGCCAGGGTAGAAGACATATACACCCACGACGAGGAGGAGATGCCGTGAAAAAGTTTGAGGAACGGCTTGAAAAACTTGAAGATTTGAATGAAAAGATGAAAGCAGGAAACATCCCTCTTGATGATGCGGTGGGAATGTTTGAAGAGGGTATTAAACTGGCAAAAAGCCTGGAAAAAGACCTTTCAAAGATAGAACGAAAAATTGAAATCCTGGTGAATGAGCCGGACACGCCGGAAGAAGAACCGAACCTTGAATTATTTCCCGGCATAGAAAAGGAAGAATCCCAGGAATAACTATACAAAGAGAGACAAGAGAGACAGTTAAATGAATTTACACACGGAAATAGAAAAACGAAAGACCTTTGCCATTATTAGTCACCCCGATGCGGGTAAAACAACCCTTACTGAAAAGCTTTTACTTTTCGGCGGGGGTATTCGCACAGCCGGAGCGGTTAAAAACAACAAGATAAAACGCAGTGCAACCTCCGACTTTATGCAAATAGAAAAACAGCGGGGTATCTCCGTTGCTACATCGGTTATGACATTCGAATATAAGGGCAAATTGATCAATATTCTGGATACACCGGGGCACAAGGATTTTGCCGAAGATACCTACAGGACCCTCACTGCCGTGGACAGCGTCATCCTGGTAGTCGACTGTGCGAAGGGTGTGGAAGAGCAGACGGAAAAACTGATGAACGTCTGCAGGATGAGGAACACTCCTGTTATTATCTTCGTCAACAAACTCGACCGTGAGGGGAGATCTCCCCTTGAATTGATGGATGAGCTGGAAGAAAAACTCGAGATTAAGGTCCGCCCCCTTACATGGCCCATCGGCATGGGTATGAACTTTAAGGGAGTATATAACCTCCACGAAAAGAACGTATACCTCTTTCAACCCGGAAAAACCAAGGTCGAAGAAGACCGCCTTTTGGTAGACAATCTGCACTCCGAGGTCCTGGACCAAAAACTCGAAACAGAGGCAGAACAACTGCGCGAGGATGTCGAACTCATTGACGGGGTCTACGATGGGTTTTCCCATGAGGAATATCGGAAGGGGACCCTCGCCCCGGTGTTCTTCGGCAGTGCCCTTAATAATTTCGGTGTACGGGAGTTGCTGGAGACATTTTTAGATATAGCCCCCTCTCCGGAACAACGTGAAACCGACACCCGTTATGTTGCACCGGAGGAAGAAAAGTTCAGCGGCTTTATTTTTAAGATCCATGCAAACCTGGATCCACGGCACCGGGATCGCATCGCATTTCTACGGGTCTGTTCGGGTACCTTCCTAAAGGACCGCCCTTTTCGACATGTCCGCCTCGGCAAAAACATTCGGTTTACCTCTCCTTATAACTTTATGGCACAAAGAAAAAGCGTAGTTGATGAAGCCTTTCCAGGGGATGTAGTCGGTCTGTACGACCGGGGGGACCTAAAAATTGGTGATACCCTGACGGAGGGTGAAGATTTTACCTTTCGGGGTATTCCGAACTTCTCCCCGGAAATTTTTAAAGAACTGATCAACACTGATCCGATGCACTCCAAACAGCTGGACAAGGGTATTGCCCAGCTCACAGAAGAAGGGGTTGCTCAGCTTTTTATTCAGGACAAGGGACGACGAAAGATCGTGGGGACAGTGGGGGATCTCCAGTTCGACGTAATTAACTACCGTCTTGAACATGAATACGGTGCTTCCTGCCGTTTTGAGCCCTTGAGTTTTGCCCAGGCCTGCTGGATTACCTCCGAGGACCCAAAAAAACTCAAGGATTTTATCCGGTTCAAGGAGGCAAAGATCGCCTATGATGCTGAGCAAAACCCGGTCTACTTTGCCGAAACCCGGTGGATGCTTCGGACCGTGATAGAGGATAATCCGGATATTGAGTTTCACTTCACCAATGAGTTTAAAACAGAAAGAGAACCCCTTTCGATTCGATAGCACCTCATGATACCGACAGTTGAGGGAGAGTTCACGGCCGATCTATAAAATTTCAGTCTTTTACTTAAAATACTGCTGCTCAAAGCGTCGGGCTTCGTACTCCATTTTTAGTATCTTATGGTCTAGGGCGTTAAGCTCTTCTCCGGCCTCTGATTTTTCCTGGATTTCCTCAAGACTCGGCAGCTCTTCCTGGATATATCGATGGACCGCCTCCCGGGCTCGCTGTATGAGGCTTGGCTGGGGCGATTCGTTGATGTAGTTGAGCAGTATGTTTTTACTGGTATTACGCAATTCCATGCGGGTTACATGTTCAACAAGGTCAAAATAGGCATGTAAGAACGGACGTTCATCCGAAATAGGTGTACTCCTTTACTATCTACACTGTGAATACGTTATTTTAACTGAAAAGGTTCAATCAATAAAGTGGTCCAGGCCTTCAATGGTATCGCCAACTTTGACTCCGGAACGTGTAAAGGCACCCCTCGGCAGCTCAAGGGCAAAACGAACTGCATAGTTTGATTCAACAGGTTTGATGGATTCCGGTTTCATCTCATGGATGCTCTTTATCACCCCGTTTTTTGAAATATAGGCAATTGAGAGGGGAATATAGGTGTCTTTCATCCAGAAACTCAGATGCTGGTCCCGCTCAAACACAAAGAGCATTCCTTCATGGGTACCAATTGTGTGCCGGTCCATCAATCCACGACGGCGATCCTCCTTGGTGCGGGCAATTTCAATGGTATAAATTTCTTCCCCCACCTTCAACTCCGCCGTGGGCAGTTTTTCTTCGGCACTGCAGCCAAGGGACATTAAGAGCATCAGGGAAATAAAAATTTTCATTAGAACTGCTCCAGAAAACGCTCTCGTGTAAGCCGTTCAAGTGATTTTTCACGGGTTCTTCCGCGCTTCAACTCAGCGAGGACGGGCATGGCGATATATTTTATACGTAAAGGCCTTTCGAGAACAAGCTGGGTTTGCTCATTTTCCCATACAGCTTTTTCAGGAGAGAGACGGTCCGGTTCGCCGTATTTTCTCTGAAGTGTGCTGTACATGGTGTAATATCCCAGGCGGGTCCGGTTGAGCAGAAGGGTTATTGTAAAAAGGGCATCATCAACAAATTGGAACGAAGCTTGTTGGATAAAATCTATTCCGTCACACTGAATCAGTGAATCGTTCCTGGAACGAAGCATACTGACATCCGGCTCACCGCGGTAATTGAAGTTTCCATCCGCCTTAAGGACCGACTGTACAGAGGACAGATCCATTCCCAGCAGAATTTCATTGAATCCTGAAGGCAGCGCTTCCAGAGAATTTGGATTTTGGGATAAGTTTTCGGGCCCGTTACTTGTTTCTACCGGGTCGTTCTGGGCCGAGAGAGCGGTAACACAGCCAAAGACCATGAGCAGCAGCAGTAATAATTGAAATATACCTTTTCCGGAATTCTTCATACTGTACATATTATCGACATTTCTAGGAGGGAATATTAAGTGAGCTGACTGAATTTCTCTAGATGACTGATCTTATTGTTATGTGCTGGTACAAACCCACGGACAAAAAAAACCGGATAGATAATAATCCACCCGGTTTTCTAGTTAAACTATATTACGTCCGCTTAGAATCTGGGACGACGCTCTTTAGCAACGTTCACTTTTAGGTTACGTCCGCCGAACTCTGAGTTGTCCAGAGCAGAGATAGCTGCATCAGCAGCCTGTTCATCTTCCATTTCAACAAAACCGAAGCCCTTTGAGCGGTCGGTGTAGCGGTCGATGATAATGTTGGCACTTGCAACAGTACCATACTGGCCGAACAGGTTTTCAAGTTCCTGCTCAGTAGTGTTGTAATTCATGTTTCCTACATAAATTTTCTTAGCCATAGTGTAGCATCCTTCTCCCCCGCATTTTCGCGAGGTTTTAAAAATATTGAGTATATGGAAGAAATAGTCTTAATAATTCAGTAGGAAATTACTTTTTTGATGGGAGAAGAAACAGAAAAGATTCAGCTTACATCAACTCAGAGAATACCTAGAGAAAATTAAAGAACAATACCGCATCCGATATACACAGACAATATACACTTATCCCCACTATTAATCAAGTACATATTAAAATACTTCAGGAATTCTCACTTCTCAAGACACTGAGGTATAACGCCCTCAAACTCATGCTCAAGGATGTCCATATATAGTTCATCATAGTACCTACCGGCCAGAAGCACGCACTCGCGACGACGGCCTATTTCCTTAAATCCAACCCTCTGATAACAGTGCAGAGCCGCCGTATTGAAGGAACGCACCCGGAGATACACACTGTGCAGGTTCAGCAGATTAAAGGCGTAGTCAAGCAGCAGTCTGACAGCCTCGCTGCCGTACCCCTTGCCGCGGTGTTTCTTCTCTCCGATAAAAATACCCAGTTCCGCGGTGCGCTGCACAAGATCGACGTTCATCAATCCGCAGTTCCCGGTAAGCTCATCATTCTCTTTTTGTACAATTGCAAAGTTGTACCCCTCCTTCTGAAAAAGTTCCAGCATCTGCTTCTCTTTTTCCAGAGAAATTATCCGAGGGGCCGTCGTTAGATTTACGGTAATCTCAAGATCATTCATCCAGCGGGTGTATTTTTCCGCTTCCTCTCCGCTGACCGGGGAAAGAAAGAGCCGTTCACCCACTATTTTGCGAAAATACGGCATAGAAAGCCTCCTGACTACAGGTATTCATTTTGGAAGTCATAAGACTTCCAAAATGAGAATACCCACACCATCTTTAAGATACACTACCTATCTTACACAAAATGTGAGCATTCGCAATGTGAAAATTTTCCAAAAATTTTCATATTGCGAATTGCTGTCCTGACTAATTCTTTTGTGCCTAGAATACCACTAATTGTCGAAAAAACACAATTATCACGGCATCAAGAATTGCTGTTGAGGCATCGGGGTTGGACCGGTTCCCACATTTTTACTATTATTAGGGCCAAGATAGCCTTTTCGATAGATTGAACTCTGTGCTATGCTGTCGCTCAGCTGTATTACCGAGGAGGCGGAGACTATGGATGATGAGGTTGTATACTCCACCGATGAGGGAGATCTGCGGAAGCAAAGCACACGCAAAAAGAAAAGTAAGCGCCAGGGGGGATCAACTCCTTCCGGTATAAAAAACGACGGCACTATTCGGGTCCAACGCGAAAGCAAGGGCAGAGGCGGTAAGACTGTTTCAGTTATCTACAGCATGCCGGGTTCCGAAGAGGAACTACGTGAATGGGCAACCCGGCTGAAGCAGCAATGTGGAACCGGGGGAAGTGTGAAATCAGGCTGCATAATTATCCAGGGAGATAAAGTGGACCTGATTGTTTCAATTCTTGCTGAGGCGGGGTTTACTGCCAAACGCGCGGGAGGTTGAATTATGGACGGACGATATAGAGAGAATGTAGAAACCGGACAGCAGGTCGATGTAGTAAAAAAACAGGACCAGGGGACCGGGCATCTTACAGACGGTGTGGTTAACAGGATACTCACAAAATCATCCTATCACCCCCATGGAATCAAAGTACGACTGGAGTCCGGGGTAGTGGGAAGAATAAAGAAGATATATAAATCCTAACACGGGCAAGGAAATCTTATGAATATCTGTATTTTTTATTACGATGATTTCGCCGATTTTGCTATCGAGCTTGGGAGGATTTTTGGACTCTATTCCAATGATGAGGAATATAAAACTGATATAAAATGGGTCAAAAACCTGAAGTAAAAAAATGAATGAATGTATAGATACTATTTTGCAAAGAAAATCGATTAGAAGCTACCTTTCCACACCGATACCGGAAAGGGAAAAACAGCTGGTACTTGATGCGATGCTCCGTGCGCCAACCGCAGGAAACCAGATGCTCTATTCGATTGTCGATGTTGAGTCTGCAGAGCTGAAATCAAGACTTGCCGAAACCTGCGATCATCAAGCCTTTATTGCCGAGGCTCCTTGGGTGCTTGTGTTTCTAGCCGATTTTCAGCGAATGTTCGACTTCTTCCGGTTTTCTGACGTAGATTCACTCGTGCAGGCCGGCAGTGCTCCCGAAACCAAGCCGCAGGAGGCGGACCTGCTGCTGGCCGCATGCGATGCCCTTATTGCTGCTCAGACCGCCGTTGTAGCAGCCGAGTCGCTTGGTATAGGCAGCTGTTATGTAGGCGACATCATGGAAAATTACGAGATCCATCGCCGGCTGCTGGACTTACCGCCCTACGCCGTTCCGATCACCATGATTTGTTTCGGCTATCCGACGGAACAGCAGAGGTCCCGGCCCCTTACTCCTCGTCTTCCCCAGGAGATAATTGTGGCAAAAAACAGCTACCACCGTCTCACCCCGAAGGAAGCCGAGGGGTTGTACGATGCAAATTTATCGTCTACCCCCCAATTTTTGACGGGCGCACATAACTACGGCCAGCATACCTATCTGCGAAAATTCAGCTCTGACTTCATGGAAGAGATGCGACGATCAGTCAGAACTATGCTGGCACACTGGCAGAAATGAACAGGCGCCTGTAAACCGGCGCACATAAGGAGAAATCATGGACAATGCGACGATTCTTTGGGATATAGAGAATGTAACCCCAAAAAACGATCATAAATTTATTGCAAACCTTTTCGATTTTCTGGAAGAAGAGAACAAGGTGTCCTCTGCTATCTGTTTCGGCGACTGGACTCGGCCGCATTTGAAAAAGCTTCCGAGCAACCTTTCGGATTACAATTTTGAGCTGATTCATATACCCAAATCCCGAAAAAACAGTGCCGATATGGCTCTGATTACCCACGCCACGGAGATGATATTTCTGTACCCCCACCTTCAAAGATTTATTCTGATTACCGGGGATGCCGATTTTAGACCGCTGCTGACCACCCTAAAGAAACACGGCAAGGAGGTGTGGATTATCTGCGATGCATCCAACGCCTCGGAGGACCTTCTGGCCCAGTCGGACAAGTACTTTGATTACAGAAGTATTATGACCAATGACTACGAGGAGGACCAGGAAGAGGAGTCCACCGAAACAATTTCCAAGGATGCCGCCTTTCAGCTGTTTGCAGAGGCTGTGAATCTCATGCTGAAGCAGAAAAAGAAGCCAAGCCCCGGTTCTGTAAAGGTAAAAATGAAACTGCTCAACGAGGATTTCAATGAGGAGAAAATCGGGTATAAAACATGGAAATCCTTTCTCTCGGATGCAATAGAACACACAAATGTTGAATACAGCCAGGAAAACAGCAATCTTCTCACTATTTCCGCCCGGAGCCGTGTTTCCAGCTCAGAACAGTTGCCCGAAATTTTTAAATATCTGCTTAATACTTTGTCTGGAAACAATTGGACTTCCTTTGCAAAGTCGAGTCAACAGCTGCAGGAAAAGAAGGTGTCTATCAAGCGTTACGGGTACAGCAAATTTAAGAAGCTTGTTTTTGACGCGGAAAAACGCGGATTAGTGGAAACAAAAAACGAAGGTATACACTGGTACCTCAGAAAAAAATGATTGCATTTTGCTCTAAAATGGCGTAGTATCGATCAAAAGATATGATGAGATAGCTTCTACTACATGGGTAAACTTTCTCCTATCACATCATCTCTTTAGTACTTTATATTTCTTAGGAGCATTTTGTATGAACATTTATGTCGGAAATCTCAATTATTCCGCCACAGAGGACGACCTGAAAAACCTTTTTCAGGAGTATGGTACCGTTTCTTCCGTCCGGGTTATTTTTGATCGTATGACCCAGCGGTCAAAGGGCTTTGCTTTTGTCGATATGCCCGACGATGGAGAGGCAAATAGTGCAATTGATTCCTTAAACGGTTCGGAATTCATGGGAAGATCGATGAAGGTAAACCAAGCTAGAGAGAGAAGATAAGACAGCAGTAATATTTACTATTCTCGAGTGCTTCGGCACACCTTTCTAAACCAAAAGCGGCGGTAGTTTTACTATTCGACCGCTTTTATTTTTTGGGACTTAACATCAGGCATTCAGTAAAATTGCAGGCTCTGCACATGAAGGGAACTGATAATTGTGGTATTCTTAGCTTGAACAAGGAGGAGTAAATGAACAGTGACCACCCTTCGGTCCGTAAAATGTGGAAGAACTATTTAAGTTCAATTGGTGAAACACCTGAAAATACTTTAAGAACATACTCGGCCTGGCATTTCTGCAACACCCAGTCTGCTGCCGATGAGCTGGCGGTACTTGTACTCCGGGGTGAGAAAAGCGGGACCGCCACATCCCTGTGGAGCATAGAGGCCGAGGGAGAATCGCTGCCCTGTGCCGGCGAACTGAGTATAATTACAAAATGGAACGGCGAAGCACAGTGCATTATAGAAACAGTAGTAGTAGAGATCGTACCTTTTAAGGAAGTAACGGCGGATTTTGCGGCCACGGAGGGTGAAGGCGACAAATCCCTCGACTACTGGCGCAGGGTACACAAGGAAGTGTTCACCCAGGAACTTAATGAGGTTGGTCTAAAGTTTTCAGATGAGATGCCGGTCCTCTGTGAAACCTTTAAAGTTGTGTGGCCGCTCCTTTCTAATTGAGGTTCTAATAATGATGAAGGGCTGCATCTTTTCAACTTTTTTATTATTACTCAGTGTAAGTATATTAGGTATGGGGTGCAGCACACTCCCCGCAGAAGACGACTCCACAGAAGAGTTTCGAACTGCCGAAGGCTCCGAACCTCAGGCTGAACAACAAGCTGAATCTCAAGTTGAACAACAAGCCGATTTCCAGATATTTTACCGAACAGATGAACTGCCGCCGATGGAAGAAACTCCAGAGGAGGGAGAAATCTTGTTTTTCACTCAGCCGGCGGGTGCTGAAGTGCTAATAAATGGGAAGCTACTAGGCAAGGCCCCCTTCGTACAACCACTTGAGGACGGATCTTATCATATTCGTATAAAGAAAGTACGGCATAAGGAATTCAGCTTCTACCTTGATATACAAAATGATGATATTGCCGCAGTACAGATTGCCCTTACACCGCTCACGGGTAAAATTTCACCAATAATCAAGCCGCGGGACACCAAAGTTACTATTGGGAACAAGGTGATACAAAACTTTCCAAAAGAATTACCGGTGGGCACCTACACTATTCATGCTCGACGGTTCGGGTATGAAGATAAGGTTCTAGAGGTTAAGGTCCAGCACAATAAAACGATCCAGCCTCGAATCGAACTTGAAGCACGACCTTTTACAATCAAAGAGCTTTCTGTATCCCCAAAAAGAATACAGATTACCCCGCCCTTAGAGACAAAGGGCCTGAAGATCAGCGGTTCGGTCAGCGCTCCAGGGACCATCACCATACGTATATTCGACACAAAGAGGGGGCTTTATAACACTGAGCAACTCCGTGTTCTTGATTTCCCTCAGTTTGAGAAAAAATATGACCTGCCTCCGGGATCGTATGAAGTAAAAATTGAAGGTACATCGAAGGATAAAAAAACCCGACAAAGGATAATCCGCAAGGTTGAGGTGGTTCCCTCGGACCCTGTTCCGCTTTTTACCACCACTCTTCCAACAAGTATTTCTACAGTCGGTGTTCCCCGCGCCCGCAGTACAATCACCGGCCTGTTTCAGAGCTCATTTACCCTTAGTGCCGGTGGCGAAGCTACCTCGCCGTCATATTTTCCAACTAGCCTAAGCTTCTCAGCGGGGCTCCCCTACTGTTCAGAAGTACAGGCCTCAGCGGGTTTACTCGTGAAGAAAAACCAGAGTTCTATAGTAACAATTTCTTCTCAAGTAAAAAAAGAGTTTTTTTCTATTGGGAAAAACACCGAATTCTCGGGGGCGTTTCACCTTTTCGGAAATTACCTCTCAGAAAAAAACATAAGCGAGAATTTAAAATCGGTATTTCCCCTTGCTACTTTTGTAGGCAGTGGTCCAATAATGACTTTCACGCTGCACCCGCACACTAAAACCTTTTCCGGACTATCATTTACTCCTAATATTGTATGGCAGCCGGATACGGATGCAGGAAGAACATGGACCGGCATATTTTTCGGGGGGTTCTTTTTTCAACATAGGGGAAATTCAATTGCCATCAATGCCGGCACACACACCGAATTAAAAAACTTTTCATATACCCTAGAGTACGGTCGCCTGATCCCGCACACATCTATGCATCTGAACTTTAGCGTTGGTGCATTGTCCTCCAAAACCGAGCCGTTTTCTCACTATACAAGCGGTATCGCTTTTTATTATATTCGATAAGAGATGAAAGAATCACCTGATAGAAGACTTATTAAAATCATACAAACATTGCCTCAGGCAGATGCGCAAAATAGACTCATGCGGGTATCGGACCGAAACCTGGCTATTTGTATGTTGTACATGGAAGAGGTCGAACGAAACCTCTTGCTACAAAGATTAGGAAGAATAAAAAGAGAACGGGTCCGGCAGGAAATCGGCTATGTCCAGCATCTTCGCATAAGATATCCCCAGTATAGGACGGTAATTGAACAAGTGATTCTCAGTATAGCCGCAGGAAAAAATATAGGGCCCAGTAGTTACATACGCCCCTTGGACCATTCCTAGGGTTTCACCAGGGAACGGCCGGTATAATCATCTCGATGAAGGAAAACCGCAGAACCTAAAAAGAACTCATCAACAGCTTTTCTTGCGCCTGTGAAGTGCCCGTAATCATCTAAAAGGAGAACTCCTCCCCCTTTCAGTCGAGGGTAAAGATACCGTAACTCGTGCAAAGTTGACTCATACCAATCAGTATCAAGTCGTAAAAGGGCAATTGTGCCGGGACTTTGATCCGGTATGGTGGAACCGACATCTCCTTCCACCGCATGAATTAATTGTTCAGGATAACCGGTGGATCGGAGGTTTTGCACAACCTCCTGACGGGGAATTGACCACCAGCTGAAGTAATCCTGCTCCCATTTCTCCTGGACCGGCCGCCCTGTCCATGCAATCTTATCATTCTCTGTCGGGGGTGTCATTCCTTGAAAAGTATCAAATAGATACAATTCACGGTCCACAACGTTAAGTTCAATAAGCGTTAATGCCATCAGCATTGCCGCCCCGCCCTTCCACACCCCGCATTCAACAAAATCACCTGGAATTTCGGCCTTCACCACATAATGTACCGCGGAATAGAGCGCATACCCCCGCTCCATACTGATCATCGTATATGGTGCTACCCGGTCCCACAATTCTGTAAACTCACTCTCAAAGTCGCTTCGAAACTGCTGCGGAGGCACTACGCCGTACCCGGATCGCCGCAGCTCCTGTATTACCGACTGATAGTCAGGTTTTGAATTGTCCCTTTTCATCTCATTCAACCTCGATACCGCCCTCTTTAAGGCGTTGAATAAAATCGCCCTCCTCTACAATTTCAGCACCAAACTTCTCCGCCTTTTGACGCTTACTTCCGCCGCCCTTGCCTGCTAATAGATGGGTAGTACTCCCGCTTACTTGACTACTGGTTTTTCCTCCACCGGCTTTTACATACTCCATTGCTTTAGAACGGGGTGTAAAATGCGTAAAACTACCGGTTACACACCAATTTTCACCAGAGAAGATCTGCGGAAACCCGCTGCCTTGTTCACCAAGCCCTGCTTCTGCGAAGCCCCCAGCTACAGCCTCGGACCCAAAGGGCGAGCTGCCGGATGCCTCAAATTGCAAGCCGACTTGTTTCAGCTCCTCTATTCGATCCTGGATTTCAGGACGTGAGAACTCTTCAATGATAGTCGCGGCGGTTTTCTCGCCTATGCCTTTTATTTCAAGCAGTCTTTCCGACTCTCCCGCCTTAGCCGCTTTAATAATCTTATCAATTGAGGTAAAACCTGCATCTATTAAAAGCTCCGTTACATTTGGTCCTACCTCCGGTATTCCAAGGGAGGGCAAGACTACTCGAAAAGGCTGGGAAAGGCTTTTTTCAAGCCCGGCCTTAATTGCTGCGATTTTCTTTTCACCGAAACCTGGATGTCCTAAAAGCCGGTCGAAATCAAAACGATACAAATCCGACAGGTCTTTTATAAATCCCTTTTCCAGAAGCAACTCCGCCGTTTCCGGACCTAGATTTTCTATATCCATTTGATTGCGCCCGATAAAGAAATGAAGTCTCCCCCTCACCTGATCGGGGCACTGGTTGTTTCTGCAAAAATGATGGGCCCCATATACCTCAAGTTTAGATCCACAGGAGGGGCATGTCGAAGGCATTTCCCACACCGGGTTTCCCACTTCATTTTTCTGGACGACCTTCTCAACCGCCGGAATTACATCACCGCGACGGGAAACCGCAACCTGATCTCCTACAGAGATTTCCAGCATTTCTATGTAAGCTTGGTTATGGAGAGTCACATTGCTAATGGTTGAACCGCCTATTTGTACCGGCTCAACCCGGGCAACCGGAGTGATCCGTCCGGTCCTCCCCACCTGCACATCGATTTTTTTTATTGTGGTAGTTCCTTGTGGGGACTCAAACTTATAGGCAATTGCCCAACGGGGATGATGTCCTGTATACCCCAGCTCCTCCCGTACTTGCAGCTCGTTCACCTTTACCACAAGACCGTCAATCTCATATTCCAAAGAATCACGCTCTGAAGTAGCCCTATCAATATATTCCGGCAATTCTTCAAACCTTCCAAAACTCCACTTTGGATGTTGTGTTTCCAGGTCCCGGGGGTTAAGACGATTAGAAAAAACTCCTATTCGATCGCTTACCCGGAAACCAAGGTCTTTCAGTTTTACCAGGACTTCGATATGGCTTAATTGCTGCTGAGAAAAGTAGCCCTCATATGCAAAAATATTCAAGGGAATTCTGGAAACTTCACTACTTTTTATCCGTCGGAGGGTTCCCGCTGCAAGATTTCTCGGGTTTGCGTAGGGTGTTTCCATGGTATGATTCAATTCTTCAAAGCGGTTTTTAGGAAGATAAATCTCTCCACGGACGGCGACATCCAAATTTTCAGGAAGACGGAGAGGCACCGTACGAATAGTTTTTACATTGGCTGTTATATCATTACCCACAAAACCGTTGCCCCGAGTGACGGCACGTACAAGCAGTCCCCCCTCATAATAGAGTACAATAGAAACGCCATCAATCTTTTCTTCTACTACAAAGCTGAGGCTGTGCTCGCTTCGTTCGGTGGTACGCCCTATCCAATCGGCAACTTCCTTTGCGCTGTAGGCTTTATCCAGGCTTAAAACAGGAATGGTATGTTCAACTTCGGGAAATGTTTCGGTGAGGTCCGAACCCACCCGTTGAGTGGGTGAATCCGGTTTTTTTAGGTCAGGAAACTGTGATTCAAGCTCGTATAAACGGTCAGAAAGCCGATCATATTCACGGTCTGTAACACTCGGACGGCCCTCTATGTAGTATTCATACTGGTAACGACGTAAAAGCCCGGAAAGTGTTTCAATTTCTTCCCGAGCTCCGTCATGGTCTTTGTTCGGCATATATTAGTTACCCTTTCTGATAAAAGCGTCACGATACCCCCGTGAGGTAAAGGTAAAAAGAAGAGTACCACTCTCATGTTCATTCAAGGGACCGATCATCAATTTATATGGGGCCGCCGTGTTTTTTTCTTCTAAAAACAGAGTAACCGGGTATCGAGAAGCCAGCCGGCGTCCACGGGTTTGGGCAAGGTCAAGTTTAGAGTATGCTGCCACCTGCAAATAGTAACTTTCTGCATCAATATTACGTTGAACGGGTATGTCGGTTACGGAGGTATCCGGAACTAGGGCTTCTTCCTGGGGGGCCTTCTCTTGTGTGACTCTTTCCTGGGGGGCCTCTTTATCTTTGCTTTCTTCCTCCGGGGGTTCCGGCGGTTTCTCCCGGGGCTCCTCTCCCTTTGCCGTAACAGGCCCCTCGGGCGGACGCTCTTCAGCAGGCACCAAAACGAGTTCTGCATCCTCCGGTATCTCTACCACTTTATCCTCTCCCATTTCACCCTCAGTTTCATCTTCCCTCTCTACAGGTAAAATAGGACTGTGAGCAACTTCAGATCCCTCTTTCTTCTCCTCTTCCTCGACGGTAGAGGCAATATCTGCTTTTGGAGCATCCTCTTTAATGGGTTCCGGAGAATGGCGTACTTCCAGTTCTGCGGTATAGGGAGCCTCCGAAGGTGCGGCGTTTTCAAGAGTAGCTTGTGGCCCTTCAGCAACTTCAGTGCTTTCAGGAAGCTCCGGTGCATTAGGAGAGTAACGTCTATCCTTTTCCTGAATAAATAAGGGCTCAAGTTCGGCCACAAACGGTCCTTCCAATTCAGGGGGCTCCGGACTTTGGTCTTTTCCTTTCGATTTCTCCTCCGCTATTTCTTCCGGCTTTTCCGGCTGAAATTCAGGTTTTGCCGGTTGCGGTTCCAAACTCGGTGCCGGCAGGTCTACAGTAACTTCCGCCAGGGGTTGTTCTCGTTCCGGCAGGTCCTCAACTTGTAAAAATTCAGCTTCAGCAGGTCCCTTCTCATCAGGCGTCTCTTGTGCAGGACTTTCCTTCGCACTATCATCAGTGCGGGTTACAGCCGGCTGTTCCGGCTGTTGTTTAGGCTGCTCCGGCAACTCCGGTAATTCGGGTGTTGTTTTTTCATCTGCTGTTTCCTCAGCTAAATACTCATCAACCAGGGCAAGGCTATCCTCCTGGACCGCAGCCGAGGGATTTATATCAGGGTCCCGGGAGAAAGGCTGGTCCCCGGCAATGCTTGACTCGAGTAAATCCTCTTCTTTCTCAACAGGACTTACCTCAACAGTTAGAATTTCATCATCGGTTATTCCCAGCTCTTGTGCCGCATCTTGAGAAACCTGCATAAAAACCCGATCTCGATCTACCCGTGCAACAATCCGCACTTCAATTTGAGTACCCTTAGAGGGATGTGTAATAACAACTTTGGTATCAAGGGGGAAGGCGTTGGAGGCGGCATACATACCGCTGTTCGGCAATAATCCATAAGGAGCGGTGCTCAACTTACCCTCCCAGAATGAATTCTGGGCCCACAACATGCCGCCGAAGGCAGCGGTGAACAAAATAAATGCTGCAACATAGGTAATTAGCTTCGCTTTATGATAAAAACGGTATTTATCTTTCATATTACACTCCCATATCTCATTCTCGGGGTTTGTGTAGGACATATTGAGAATTTTCTGTACTAGCCCCTACATTTTCCTCAGGGCCTGAGAGCCTACCTCTCTTCCCATTTTTTGTATGAGCTCCCAATCTTCCAGTTCCTCCTGATCACCGGATTCCGCCAAAAGCACTTCACCACTTACCAGTTGTTCTTCAGACTTAAGCTCGTAAAACCTGTAGAGTGCTTTTACCGGCAGAGTATCCTCATCGTTTTCATTAAAACGCAGTTGGACCTGCAGCACATAATGGGCCCCTCCTGATTTCGCCTGACGAAAAGAAAGATCATCAACAAAGGTATTCTGCGATTCGGTAGTTTCCTCATCAAACTGCTGATATCCACCGTTGAAGATGATATGACCGGCTGTGAAAAACACATCCATTATTCCATCTTCAATGTACCCTACAGATTCCTCTTCATTACCAACTCCGGTCGGTTTTTCAGAAAACAACAGTATAGTATCGGCGGAAATTGCCGCTGCAATTCCGCACATCAACAAGAGGCAAAAAATAGTTTTTTTCATGTATACTCCCCCATAAGAATCGTATTATTATTATCGGTATAAAACGAATCTTAGTAAATGCGGGAAACACGTTTTTAGAACTCTTGCTACTCCCGCTACTTGAATTGCCTGAATTACCGGAATTGCCGTGAAGCGGTTGCAGTGTATCGATTTCCATGGTATTTTTCTATTCAGAATCGTGAAGAATCAATGGCATTTAACCGGTAAAAGTGGAATAGATAGAACGGGACTCGCCGTATGAAATATTTTGTGCTACAGGTCTTAACCCGAGAAGAACCTAAGTATTTAACTTTAGCACGGAATGCTCTCCGTGTTGACTGCCCCGAGTTTTTCGATTCCGGACGATTCTTATGGCCTCGACGAAAACTTACTATACGACGCCGCGGTAAAACCAAAGAGGAGTTAGCCCCGATTTTTCCGGGCTATCTCTTTTACGAAGCGGAAGAATTACCTACTGAAGTGTATTGGACCCTGAAACGAACCTCCGGCTTTATCCGTTTTTTAAAGAGCAACCAGAATATTGAGCCTCTGACGGGGGAAGATAAGGGATTGCTGCTCCATTTTCTAAGCTATGGAGAAATTGTAGATAAATCGACCGTCACTTTTGATAAGAACAACCGTATTGTGGTACTCGATGGGCCTATGAAGGGGCTTGAGGGTTTAATTGTAAAGGTAAATAAGCGAAAAAAGCGGGCTAAAGTGCGCCTTTCACTATATGAACAGTCATTTTTAATTGATTTCGGTTTTGAATTCTTGGAAAAGAAGAGTAAGGATGATCCGGGAAAAACAAAGTAACATATACATCATCGGGGCCGGTTTCGCGGGCCATGAAATCGCTGAAGAAATCAGATCAAAAGGTATTTTAGGCAATGTTGTTGCCTTTATCGATGACGATCCTGATAAAATCGGCACTTCTATACACGACATACCGGTATACGGTCCCCTCTCATCAATTCAGTCAATTTTACAACACACCCCGGCCGACGAGGCTTTAATCGCGATACCCGCTGCTACCAGCGAACAGTTGCGGCGAATTTATACTATTCTTCAGAATACCAAACTTAACAGAATTCGTATTCTCCCTAAGCTCTCCCAAATCATCGACGGCGACGCTCATCTTATTCAAACCCGGGAAATTACCGCCCAAGACCTCCTCGGACGAAACCAGATATCGATTTGCCTGAAGGAGAGCCTTGACTACCTTCGGGGACGCCGGGTCCTCATCACCGGGGCGGGGGGCAGCATCGGAAGTGAATTAGCCAGGCAGCTTTTATCCGGAGGGGCGGAACGCTTATACCTCTTTGATCACGGCGAAAACAGCGTGTATGAAATTGAAAAGGAACTGCGTATACTCCAAGAGGAGGGAGTCGGAGAGAAAGCAACTATTGTGCCGATCATCGGCGAGATGCAGGACCCCCATTATATGGACTTTATCATTCGCCGACTTAAGGCGGATGTTATTTTTCACTGTGCCGCCTATAAGCATGTTCCACTGCTGGAAGAAAATCCGATTGAAGCGATTAAAAACAACGTGTTTGGTACGAAAAATGTGGTTGAAGCAGCCAGGGCAAATAATGTTCCCCGCTTCGTATTAGTTTCTACGGATAAAGCGGTAAATCCCACCAGTATGTACGGCGCCTCAAAAAGTTTAGCAGAAGAGATTGTTCTCGCCAGTAACGGCAAATCGGGTGACTATATTGTAGTTCGCTTCGGAAATGTGCTCGGCTCCAGGGGGAGTATAGTTCCCCTCTTTACCAAGCAGATACTTAAAGGCGGTCCGGTGACTATCACCCATCCCGGGGCAACCCGTTTTTTCATGACCATTCCGGAGGCCTCATCTTTGGTATTGAAAGCCGGTGGTGTTGGAGAAGGCGGTAATATGTATATTCTCGATATGGGAGACCCTCTGTTAATCCGGGACTTAGCCGAACAAATGATACGCTTCTACGGCTTTACTCCTGAAAGTGAAATCCCTATTCGCTACATCGGTTTACGGCCGGGAGAAAAGACAACCGAGCGCTTATGGACAAAGGGAGAAAAGTTGCGGAGTACGGAACATACGGGTATCAATAGACTTGAGCGACTTCCCCGTTTTTCCGTCGAGGTGGATGAAATACTGAATGAGATTCATCCTATTTGTTTTTTTGATACGGATGCCCCTGACCAGTACAGGAACCGCTTGCTTCTTCGGGAAACACTGCAACGGTATCTTCCGACCCTCCGAAAGGCTGAAAATGAACCAGCCTACTAGTTCCGAATCCGCCGACTTTATCCCCTTCGCTCGTCCTTCTATTGGCCGGGAAGAGGAAGAGGCGGCGTTAAAAGTATTGCGAAGCGGCTGGCTGACTACCGCCGGAGAAGCCCAGTCTTTTGAACAGGAGTTCTCCGAGCTGGTCGGTTCCCCCTACGCCCTGGCGGTGAACTCCGCTACCGCCGGTCTCCATCTGGCCCTTGAAGCGATGGGAGTCTGCGCCGGAGATAAGGTTATAACAACCCCCTATACTTTTACCGCCACCGCAGAAGTAATTCGCTATTTGCAGGCGGATCCTCTGTTTGTCGATATTGATGAAAAAAGCCTTACTATAGATATTGAAAAAACCGCCGCCGCCGCGGAACAGCCAAATGTAAAGGCCCTGCTCCCGGTACATATGGGTGGACATCCCTGCGATATGTACTCACTGCAGAAAATTGCCCGGGAAAACTCAATCTCCCTTGTAGAAGACGCGGCCCATGCCCTGCCCGTTCACTATAAGGGTTCTTTTTTAGGCTGCATGGGAGACGCGGGGGTATTTTCTTTCTATGCCACAAAAACTATTACTACCGGGGAAGGCGGGATGGTAGTCACTTCTAATCCTGAAATTGCTGAACGGATAAAAGTAATGCGTCTCCACGGTATCGACAGGGAAGTGTGGAAGCGCTACACAGATACTAGGGCATCCTGGAAGTACGATGTCGTGGCCGCTGGATTCAAGTACAATTTGCCTGATATCGCCGCGGCTATCGGTCGGGTTCAGCTAAAACGGGCTTATGAGTTTTTAGAAAAGAGAAAAAAAATTGCCGAACGCTATATTGATGCATGGTCCGGGTACGATTTTCTCGAACTGCCCTCCGCACCGGAAGAGCATGCCTGGCATTTGTTTATCCTGAGGATAAAACCGGAAAAGCTTACCATTCACCGGGATGAGTTTATTCAAAAGTTGCAGGACAGGGGTATCGGAACTTCAGTACATTATATTCCTCTGCATATTATGAGTTATTACGCAAAGAGGTACGATCTTTCGCCTGAAGATTTTCCCGTTTCTTTGAGGGTATACACTACAGCTTTTAGTGTGCCTATCTATCCTGATATGAGGGACCATGAAATTGAGCGCGTCATTGAAGGGGTACTCTCAATCGGAAAAGGCCATTACCGAAGGAGCAGCAGTGAAGAATAACTACCGCTTTATCGATGAGTTTACACGCAAGGGTATGCTGCATATAAAAATCGTCCGTGCAGATATTCCCCGAGGCAGCATAGCTTCGATAGAAACGACCAATGTATCCGAGAATATTCTCGTGTATGATGCCGACGATATCGAAGGAATCAATCGGGTAGTAGTGCTTCAGGAGGAGATGCCCCTTCTTAGTGACGGAAATATTAACTATGAGGGGGAACCGATTCTACTTATAGCTTCGGAAGACCCAAGTTTACTTGAAACTGCGGAGCGAAAATTAAAAATCTCTTATGAAACCGATTTTTCATTGCTTGCATTTCAACCCGCCTCAGAGGATCAAATTGTCGATTCAGCCGGCCTCTCAAGGGGAAACCCCTCAAAAGCCTTTGAAGAGACAAATCAGATTGTAGAAGCCGAATACCGGACCACAACCGAAAGCCATGTAAGCCGTGCACCAACCGGGGCGTATGCGGAAATCAATGATGGTCGGATTACTGTGTATACTCCCACCCATTGGCCCTTTCATGTCCGCTCGACTGTCGCCGAAGTACTTGGAATTGAACAAAAAGAAATTAGGGTTATTCAGACTAATCCAAGCCCCGCATATGGTGAGAAGGTTGTGTACCCCTCCACTCTAGGAGCAATGGCGGCGGCAATTTGTTATCGTACGGGAAAAGCAGCTCGAATTCTTCTCTCCCCCCGGGAAGTCGAAAAATTCACCACCAGAAAAGCCCCGGTGGCGGTAAAAAGCACTTCTATATTAAATGAAGAGGGTAAGATAATTGCCCATGATATACATATGCGTTTTGAAGTAGGTGCATATTCTCTGTTTACAAAGGAGTTACTGAATCGGGCAGTGATAACTTCCGGCAGTTACTATCAGGTACCTAATGTCTCAATTACCGCAGAAGCGATCCGAACTTCAAACCCGCCGATGAACCTTTACCGTGGATTGGGGGTCTCCCAAAGTCTGTTTGCGACGGAGGTCCATTTTTCCCGGTTAGCAGAATTCTCACAGCTCAATCCTGGGGACTGGAAAAAGAGCCATACAAAAAGCAAGAATATTATTACCGGCTCTCACATCCCAAATATGCCCTTAGAAAAACTTCTCGATACAGTTATAGATCAATCAGATTTTTATCGAAAGCATTCGGCCTATGAACAAATCCGCAGGCGCCGTAACTCAGTAAAAGCTTCCCGCCGTTTTCTTCGGGGTATCGGTATAGCCACCGGCTTCACCGGTAACGGCTTCACCGATAAGCCGAATACCCAGGACAACTGGGGAATTAAGGCAACCCTGGATAAAAAGGATCAGCTGGTAATTGAATGCGGAACAATGACCGTACCGGAGGCTATAAAGACTATCTGGAAGCGACGGGCCGGTGAAATCCTTGGAATTTCTCCTGAATCGGTTGAGATTGCTACCGGCGATACGGACACTTTACCAGACTCCGGTCCTATGATGCTTGGTATGCCGGTAACCGTGTACACAAGCTTAGTAGATCGCTGCTGCAACTATATCCGCAAACAGCGTTTTAACAAGCCCCTTCCCATCGAGGTCCGCAGAAATATCATCAACGCCCGTAGAACCACCTGGGACCCCACTACCTTTAAGGGGGTCCCGTTTCACAACTTCTCCTGGGGAGCAGTGGTGACAGAAGTGCAGCTTGATCCCCTTACCCTCGTACCGGAGGTGAGGGGCATATGGGCCGCCTTCGATTGCGGTCTTGTGTATGATACCCAGTATGCCGTTTCTATCGCTGAAGGCAGCATCTATGAGGCTTTGGCCTGGGCAATGGGGGAACAGAAGGTTACTCCACGCTACTATCAGGATTATGTGATTGAGGGGCAGGATCAGCCTAACCTGAGGCTCCCGCCGGTCTCCGTAGTCTTTGCAAACCGGGCGAAGGGTCTCCCCGGGGGAATAAACGAAATTGCCGAATCCCTCGTTCCCGCCGCATTTGTCACTGCCCTGAGCCAGGCAACCGGCGTATACTTTGACCGTATTCCCCTTACTTCTGAAACAATTCAGAGTTATCTGGAGGAACCCTCATGAAAATCAGGTTTACACTAAACGGTCGCGCTGTTGAAGCTCAAACTTCCACTTCAACCCGACTTGTTGATATGCTCCACAAAGACCTTCAAATAAAAAGCCTCCATCCTTCCTGTTATGACGGGCAATGCGGCAATTGCGCGGTGATTCTAAATGGAGAGCTAGTATTTTCCTGTCTTCTTCCGGCCTTTGCTGTCCAAGAAACCTCGATATATACCTACGAGGGGATTGTCAATACATTGGAATACAACGATATTATTTCCGGTTTTCATGACGAGAAGGCCTACCCCTGCGCCTATTGTCTTCCAGCTAAAGTAGTCATCACCCAATCTATTTTGGAAAGCACCCTGGATCCCACGGAACAGGAAATACTGGAAACTTTCTCAGGTACCTATTGCCCCTGCACCAATTTTAACAACCTTGCCCGTGGAGTTATCCGCGCCGGAGAGTACCGACGGAGGCGTTTGCATGAACGATAGTAAAGTATTTCAGCCAACCTCCCTGGGGGATCTTATGAAAATCTATCAGGATTACCCTCAGGCCCTGTTACTTGCCGGGGGTACCGCAATTGCACGGGAGCAGAAAGGTGATGGGCCCTTTGAGTTACCGAATATAATTTTACATATCAATCGAATTTCTGAACTGCAGCGCATTAGTCGTACTGAACGCTACTTTGAAATAGGTTCGTGTGTGCCGATCAGCAGAATTTTGAAGGTCGGTCAGCATGTGTTGCCGAAGGTATTTACCCATGCTCTCCATAATATTGCCCATCCGGCGGTACGCAATATGGGGACCATCGGCGGTAATTTAGCCCACCAACCCCGCCGGCTGAATACTTTCGGCCCCCTGACTATTCTGGACGCCCGGGTTGAACTCAGAAAAAGCGGGAATAGCCGCTGGGTACAAATACCGCGACTTTTCACCAAAGCCGGGGACCCTGCCCTAGAACCGGGGGAATTAATCAGTCGTATTCGTATTCCCTTTGTTGACTGGAACCTTCAGTTCTATCAGAGAATTGGAGATCCCTTTACCAAACCTAAATCTTCGATTACTTTCACCGCCCTCACCGATGTAAAGAAGGGTGAGATTACCGATTTTCGGGGGGCCTTCACTTTTCTCGGAAAATCCTTTCTTCGTGATCGGGAGTTGGAAACCCTCATCACCGGGAAGAAAGTGCCCTTAAGTGAACGTATCCGTTCTGAAGCCCGTAGTCTTTTTCGCAGTGCTTTGATGGAACTTCCCGGTGAGGTAACTTTATTTCAGAAACAGCGGGCCCTCCGGCTCTTGCAATGGTATCTTAGCGCACTTCATGAACCGACCTCGGAACTGATGTACTAAGGCCGTCAGGTATTCATTTAAAGTCTTTACGGGGACGTGCCCTTTCGGTATATTTCTAATAAGGAGATTATTCATGTCCAATTTCGTCCATCTACATAACCACACCGATTACTCCCTTCTGGACGGAGCTGCAAACATTGAAAAAATGGTGCACACAGCTGCCGATCTTGGCATGCGGCAATTGGCGATCACCGACCATGGGAACATGTTCGGTGTTCTCAAATTCTATAAAACGTGTAAAGCCCACGATATAAAACCGATCATCGGTTGTGAGTTCTATGTAGCTCCCGGCTCGCGGTTTGACAAAAAGGGAGCAGAGCATAAAAACAGATACTACCACTTACTGGTTATTGCCCGCAATAAAAGGGGTTACAAGAACCTGATGGAGCTCTCCAGCCGTGCTTATACGGAAGGTTTTTACTATAAACCCCGGATAGACGACGAGCTGTTAGAAACCTATTCAGAAGGGTTGATCGGCTCCAGCGCATGTCTGGCCGGAGAAATACCACAACTTATTCTGAACGGAAACTATGAGGCTGCGGTTGAAAAAGCCCTTTACTATCAAAAAATATTCGGAGAAGGCGAGTTTTACCTCGAGCTGCAGGACCACGGTATACCTGAACAAAAAGAAGTAAACCCGGCGCTCATCCGAATGTCGAAGGAGACAGGCTTACCCTTAATTGCAACCAACGATATCCATTATATCCGCCAGGAAGAGGCCAACGCCCAGGACATTCTGATCTGTATAGGTACGAACAAGAAAAAGAATCAAATTGACCGGCTTAAATTTGATTCCGACCAGTTTTACTTAAAAAGCGAAGCCCAGATGCGTGAGCTTTTTAGGGACATACCCGAGGCTCTTGACAATACCGTCAAACTTGCGGATAAGTGCGAGCTTGAAATCCCCCTCCCCGGGCCTATTCTACCGCACTATGAGATACCGGAGGAGTTTGAAACCCTTGAGGAGTACTTGCATCATCTTACCATCGAAGGGTTGAGGGAACGCTACGGAGAGGTCACTGAAGAGCTGAGAAAAAGGGCGGAACACGAACTCGGCATTATAAATTCAATGGGATTCCCCGGATACTTTTTGATTGTGTGGGATTTCATTGACTTCGCCCGTAAAAAGAACATCCCCGTCGGGCCGGGACGCGGCTCCGGGGCCGGCTCAATAGTCGCCTACGCCCTGGGAATCACAAACATCGAACCCCTGAAGTACAACCTGCTCTTCGAACGTTTTCTCAACCCCGAACGTGTGTCGATGCCCGACTTCGATATTGATTTCTGCTTTGAACGCCGAGGGGAAGTGATCGATTATGTAACCGAGAAGTACGGTAAGGATAAGGTAGGGCAAATCATCACCTTTGGGACCCTGAAGGCAAAAGCCGTACTGAGAGACGTTGCCCGGGTCCTAGATATTCCCTTGTCTGAGACCAACCGCATCGCGAAACTCGTGCCTTCGGATTTGGGAATAACCATCGACAAGGCACTCGATGCCGAACCAAGACTGAAGGAAGTGGAGGACCAGGGAGGGGCTTACACCGAGCTAATTCAAACCGCCCGTACCCTGGAGGGGCTTTCCCGCCACGCTTCCACCCATGCCGCCGGTGTTGTAATCGGCAAGGACCCCTTGACCGAATACGTCCCCCTCTATGTTGACCCCCGCACCGGCGCAATATCCACCCAGTATACGATGGACCAGCTTGAAGAGTGCGGGCTGGTAAAGATGGACTTTCTGGGTCTTAAGACCCTGACGCTGATAAAAAACACCGAAAAACTGATCCGTAAACGTGGAATCGATTTTGATATAGAAAAGATCCCCGAAGATGATACCCCCACTTTTGAGCTTTTGGGAGAAGGAAAAAGCACCAGTATATTCCAGTTTGAGAGCAGCGGTATGCAAAATATTTTGCGCCAGGCCAAACCGGAGACAATCGAAGACCTTATCGCATTGAATGCCCTGTACCGGCCCGGGCCGATGCAGTATATACCCCAGTTTATCGCCAGTAAGAACGGCCAACAGGAAATTCAATACCCGGATCCAAGCCTGAAAGAGGTACTTCAACCGACCTACGGAGTCATTGTGTACCAGGAACAGGTCATGCAGGTAGCCCAAATTATCGGCGGATTCTCCCTCGGCAAAGCGGATATTCTGCGCCGCGCAATGGGTAAGAAAAAAATCAAAGAAATGGAGAAGATGAAAGTCGACTTCATCAACGGAGCACAGGAAAAGGGGCATAGCAAGGAACACGCCGAAGAAATTTTTGAAATGCTGAAACCCTTCTCTCAGTACGGCTTTAACAAAAGTCACGCCGCCGCTTATTCGGTAGTGGCCTACCAGACCGCCTATCTGAAAGCAAACTACCCTGCGGAGTTTATGGCGGCCAACCTCACAAACGAAATCAACAATCCGGATAAACTCTCCGTCTATATCACGGAAACAGCCAATATGGACATAGAAATTCTGCCGCCGAATATCAATTTATCCGAGCGAGATTTTTCGGTCAGTGATGGGAAAATTGTGTACGGACTTGTTGGTATAAAGAATGTGGGAAAAAACGCCGTGGAGGAGATACAACGGGCCCGGGAAGAGAAGGGAAAATACGAAAACTTTATTGATTTTCTCGATAAAGTTGATCTGCGGGCAGTCAACAGAAAGGTAATTGAAACCCTAATACAGTGCGGGGCCTTTGATACCCTTGGACAGGCCAGGGCAACCCTTATGGAAAACCTGGAACACGCCCTCGAATTCGTTCAGAAAAAAAAGGAGAGGGAGCAGTTCGGCCAGACATCCCTCTTCGAAGGGGCCCAGCAGGAAGAGATGGAGCGGTTTAATTTTGAGGAATTCGACGAGTGGCCCACCCAGGAACGGTTACAGCAGGAGAAAGAACTATTAGGGTTTTACGTATCCGGACACCCCCTCGATACCTATCGTGAAACCTGGAAAAGGGCCGTAAACATCGATCTGGGCCGTCCTGACCACTTTATAGCAAATGCCAAATATTCACTACTTGGAATTGTAACAAGTGTTCGTTCTATTTTTACCAAAAAAGGCCGACCGATGGCCTTTTTGCAAATAGAAGATTATAACGGGGTAATAGAATTGGTGGTCTTCTCTGATCAATGGGAACAGTACCGTGAAGAGATAGAGGTTGACAGCATTCTTGCCTGTTCCGGTCGGATGGACCTCAGCCGGGGGGACCCGAAGTTTATTGTAGAAACGATTCTCAAGCCGGATGAATTAAAGGCGATTGAAACCCGGGAAATTCATATACGCCTCGAACGGAATACTATGTCGGAGGAAGAGCTGTACAACTTGCGTTCGTACCTTTTTGACCATAAAGGTACATGTCCCCTCTACCTCCATATGAATAACACAAAGGGGAAGCGGGAAACAGTTATAAAGGCTTCAAGTCAAATTACCCTCTCCTCTTCGCAAGATGTATTGGAAGAATTGAAAAGGTATCCTACAATAGAGGATATCTGGACCGCATAGGCACACAGATACAAGGAAGGACATTATGACAGTTGTTGTAAGAATTTTAGGTGGGATTCTGAGTCTCTATATGATTCTGATTTTTGTTCGAGTGCTACTGACCTGGTTCAGTGGTGTAGATTATGGAAGACCCTATGAGATCATTCGATCCCTTACCGATCCATATCTCAACTATTTTCGCCGATTTCGCTTCCTCCAGGTGGGGACTGTCGATTTTTCTCCTATTGCCGGCCTGCTAGTGCTGGTCGTCGCGATGAATATTCTTAACCGCCTCGCTGTGTACGGTTCCATATCTCTGGGAATTGTTCTGGCCATCATTCTCAATGCCGTATGGTCGGCGGTTTCCTTTCTCATCACACTTTTCATTGTGCTGATTGTAATACGCTTTGTAGCCTCGCTTGTGAAGGCAAATACGGTCAACCCCTTTATCCGTACCATCGATTTAATTATTACACCTCTCCTCAACTGGATCCACAATACCTTTTTTAAGCGGCGGTTTCTTACCCTGCAAACCGGACTTGCAATAACCGGGGCATCATTGCTTCTTGTTTCTATCGCCGGCAATTTTTTTGTGTATCATTTGTCGCGGCTTTTTCAATCAATTCCTTTTTAGTTAGAACGCCGGCTTAGGCCCTATGCTGTTAGGAGAAATAAAGCATTCTGTTACCAAACTCAAGGGTGTAGGTCCCCGGACTGCAGCACATCTGTCGGCTTTGCAGATTGTTTCAGTCGCTGACCTCCTTCTGCATGTACCACGGGACTATGAAGACCGCTCAAAGATAGTTCCGCTTCAAGCCGGATATCAGGGCGCCACGGTCAATACTGTGGTAGAAGTAATAGCCCATGACTTTTTCGGCCCGGAATATAAGAAGACCTTAAAGGTATTTGTAAAGGATGATACGACAACAGGAGTACTGGTCTGTTTTAACCGTAATTTTCTTCAGCAAGTACTAAAGGTCGGTCAAAGTTTTTATCTGTACGGTCAGTTTTCTTACCGCTACGGCGAGCTCCAGTCAACCAGTTTTGAAACAGAACCCTACCCTTCGGAGCACTCAAAGTTCGGTTCAATACTGCCGGTATATCCACTCTCGGGCAAATTAAACCAGGGTGTGCTGCGTAATGCCGTTCAAGATGCCTTGTCCACCTATGGAAAGCATATCGACACTGAACTTCCGGAAACCCTTCGAAGCCATTATCATTACCCGAAAAAACATGATGCTATTGCTCAACTTCACTTTCCCGATACACAAGAAAACGCAACTACGGCACGGCAGGGCCTGGCATATGAGGAACTGCTGTATTTTCAGCTGGTAGTAGCCAGGCGGGCCTTTGCCCGTAAGGATAGCCGGCGCAGCCCTGAAATACTACCGGAAAAATTACAGCGTCACTGTCTTAAACAACTACCATTCACACTTACCTCCGATCAGCGGGGGGTGCTGAAGGAAATCAAACAGGACCTCGACAGTTCTCATCCGATGGGGCGGCTTTTACAGGGGGATGTGGGCGCCGGAAAAACTTTAGTCGCCTTTTTATCCGCGCTGCCGGTTATTGAGGCTGGGTATCAGGCAGCTTTTTTAGCTCCGACGGAATTGCTGGCACGACAGCACGCCGAAAGTGCCGCTGAAATTCTAGAGCCCCTGGGAGTGAAAGTTGCCTTTTTAAGTGGAAATGTAGATAAAAACGTCCGCCTTCCCCTTTTAGAGGCCCTCAGAGAGGGGGATATTGACCTTCTTATCGGCACCCATGCCCTCTTTACCCGGGATGTTGTGTTTCGGAGCTTACGCTTCGTAATCATTGACGAACAACACAAGTTCGGCGTAGAACAACGGTCGCACTTGATGGATAAGGGCACTGCACCGGACCTGTTGCTAATGACCGCTACGCCAATACCGCGCACCCTTACTCTTACCTTTTTTGGAGATTTGGAGGTCTCCTCAATTCGCACCATGCCTCCGGGAAGAAAAACAATTGTAACCCACCTCGCTCGGCAGTCAAACGCCGACAAAGTATATAACGCGGTCCGCCACGAGCTTGAGCGGGGAAGGCAGGCGTATTTCGTATACCCTCTTATCACCGGCAGCAATAAAAGCACTCTGAAAGATGCCGAAGGTGCCGCCGAGTATCTTAGTAACACCGTCTTTCCCGAGTTCAGAGTAGCGCTTATTCACTCGAAAATTCGGGAAGAAGAAAAACTACAGCGTATGCACGATTTTTCCGAAGGAAAAATTGACGTGCTGGTATCAACGAGCGTGGTTGAAGTGGGAGTCGACATAAAAAACGCCACTTGCATGGTTATTGAACATGCCGAGCGATTCGGTTTGGCGGGACTCCATCAGCTGCGGGGAAGAGTGGGACGCAGTACATTGCAATCCTACGCCTTTCTGATATACTCCGAAGAGCTTACTGAAGAGGGAAAGCAGCGGCTGATGGTCATGAAGCAGAGCAGCGACGGATTTTTTATTGCTGAAGAAGACCTCAAGATCCGTGGCCCCGGAGAGGTGACCGGGACCCGCCAATCGGGCTTTATGAGACTAAAGTTTGCCGACCTGGGGGGTGACCTCAAACTACTGGATACCGCCCGCCGAGATGCATTTAGAATTATTGAGGCTGACCCTGGACTACTGCAGCCGGCGCACAGCCGATTGCGAAGGGTACTCGAGTGCTGCCCTCCCTTTCCCGAGGACGCCTTGGCCGGCGGATAGAAGACTAAGTCCGGCGGCTGAAAGGCCAATGCAGGCGGCTGAAAGGCCTTGGCCTTTCACACTTAATTAAAAGAGGCACAAAAAGAGGCACAATATGAGAATTACCGGCGGAAGCTACCGCAGTCGTAAAATTCAATGCCCTCCGGGGGTAATCAGGCCGGCCATGGACAGAATGCGGGAATCGATGTTTTCAATATTAGGTGATATTTCGGGGCTTTCCTTTCTCGATTTGTTCACTGGCTCCGGAGTAGTAGGCATTGAAGCGGCATCCCGGGGCGCGGAACCTGTGGTATTAGTAGAGAAGGACCGCCGAAAAACACAGGTAATTCGAAAAAACATCTCCTTTGTAGAAAGCCCCATTCGTTTAGTAGTGCAGCCGGCGGAACGCTTTATCTCCTCAGCAGAAAAGGCACAGGGGGGAGCACACTTTGATATCATATATCTTGATCCGCCATTTAAGTATGAAAAAAAGGTTCAACTCATTCGATCGGTCGCCGAAAGCGGCCTTTTGGCACCGAAGGGGCTCTGTATGATCCACCACCCCACGCCGGAGCAGTGGCCCGACCACATAGCAGGCTTTGAATGCAGCGACCTACGCATCTACGGCGGTTCTACCCTCCGCTTTTTTAGTGAAAAAGAGATATAGAAACAAGCAATTCGCAATGTGAAAATTTTCAAAAAATTTTCACTTTACGAATGCTCACATTTTTTTTAAGATAGGTAGTTTATCTTAAAGATGGTGTGGGTATTCTCATTTTT
>CAZDFY010000005.1:69737-73919 GCA_964504785.1 uncultured Sediminispirochaeta sp.
ATTTTTTTTAAGATAGGTAGTTTATCTTAAAGATGGTGTGGGTATTCTCATTTTTGAAGCCACAAGAGTTACTAAAGGGGTATACCCCGTACCGTCGCCCTTTTCCCAACCGCCTCCTTTTGGTATAGTTTACTGGTGCGAAAGCATACCATTGGAGTGAAGGAGGGTCCTGTGACGGATTCACGAAAAAGATACTTACAAGTACCTCAAGGGACTGAAGGGGTCCATTTGGAAGAGGCCTATCGACACCGGAGGATCAACCAGGAGCTCTTTACACTCTTTACCCAGTGGGGCTATCTGCCGGTAGAAACACCGGTGTTTGACTTTTACGATATCTACGAGCCCCTGCTTCGCGGGAGTGCGCGGGATGTGTATCGTCTTATCGATCGGGAGGGAGACCTGCTGATGCTGCGCTCCGATATTACCCTGTTTTTAGCAAAACAGATGGGGCTCTGGCTGCGTGAAGAAGACCTTCCCACTCGGGTGTGCTATGCCGATACAATACTACGGCACCAGAGTGCAGAGGACATTTCAAAAAACGAATTTTTTCAAACCGGGGCCGAGTTGATCGGCAAGGCAGGGAGTGAAGCGGACCTTGAAATTCTACTGCTTCTGGAGAGCATTTTCATAAAACTGGGTATTACCCCGGACATTCATCTTGGTTCTCACCAGTTTCTAACCCTGGCCTTGAAAGATTTTGAGGAAGAGTCAATAAAATTGGCTATACGGGCAATCCGTAATAGAGAGGGAGATCTTCTGAAGGAAATAATTGAAAGAGGGGCTTCCCGTCGCCGCACAGAAGTGATCACGGCGCTGTTTAGTTTTATTGGAAATCGAAGCGAATTCATTGAAGAAATGAACAAATATGAAGGAACCCTCCATAATGAAGAGATGGAGGCCCTGGAATACTTAGCCGAACTGGCTGGGCAAATGGAAGAGCTCGGGTATGGGAAGGATCTACAAATTGATTTATCTGAAGTTGGGGCTCAACCCTACTATACCGGCATTGTATTTCAAGTGTACCACCCCGGTTTAGATGATGCGGTTGCCTCCGGCGGACGCTACGATAAGTTATTAAGCCGTTTTGGTTTTGATTGCCCATCAGTAGGATTTTCTATGATGTTACGCAAAATTGAAAATCAAGTAGCCGAAAAGTTCACATTGCCTGAAGATATAGTGAAAGTAGAAGGTAAAACCTTTGCTGAAGCGTTCCGGGCCGCCCAAAGGGTCCGTGAAAAGGGAGGAATTGCAATACAATGAGTTATGTTGCCTCTGATACACCACTTACTATGGCCTTACCGAAGGGACGTCTTTTTGAGCAAGTGCAGGAATTCTTTGGGAAAAGGGGTTTTCACTTTAAGTTTGAAAAACGTAAACTTGTCGCATATGATGAAAGCGGCTTGTTAAAGATTTTTTTGGTAAAAAACGCTGATTTACCAACCTATGTGAACCATGGAATTGCCGGCTTGGGGATTTCCGGTGAAGATGTAATCTACGAAACCGGTTTACGCTTCTTCAAATTGATGCAGTTTGATTTTGGTTCAACAGCGATGTGTCTTGCGGCCCAGAAGGGTCTTGGAAAACCGGATACTATCCGTACCGTTTCAGTGGCCACCAAATTCCCCCGCTTTGCCCGGGACTATTTTTATAGCCGGGGTGTGCCGATACAGATAATAAAGCTGAATGGTTCGGTTGAGTTGGCACCTATTTTGGGGCTGGCCCCTTATATCGTCGATCTGGTAGAAACCGGCAACACTTTACGGGCCAATAACCTTGAAGTAGTGGACACTCTAAAGGAGATTAATGTGCACCTTATCTCAAATCCATCTTACTACAAACTGAATTACCGGCGGATAAACAGTTTCGTTGCAGCTTTACACAAAAAGGAGGAACCTAGTGAGTAGGCTTGTCAATATCAATCGGAACACCCGGGAAACAGCAATAGATCTTAGTCTTGATTTTGATACACCGGGACAATCTATCGAAACAGGTCTGCCCTTCTTCGATCATATTCTCACCTCAATGGCATACCATGGCAAGTTCGGTCTCTCAATTAAAGCTGAAGGGGATGTTGAAGTCGATTCGCATCATCTGGTGGAGGACGTAGGAATTGCCCTAGGCAAGGCCCTACAGGAAGCTGTTGAGCAATACGGACATGTAGAACGTTACGGTCACAGCCTTATTCCAATGGACGAGGCCCTAAGCGAGGTAATTATAGATGCAGGGGGGAGGCCTTACATAGTGTATACCGCCGAGTATCCTCAAGAATACTGCGGAAAGTTCCCGGTAGCCCTAATTAAGGAGTTCTTGTGTGGCCTTGCCCATAACGGAAAGATCAATCTTCACGCCCATTGCAGGTATGGAGAAAACAGCCACCACATGGCCGAAGCCTTGTTCAAAGCTTTAGGTCGGGCTTTTATGGCTGCATACCGAAGGAGCGATTTAAACGAACCGGCCTCTACAAAAGGCGTTTTGTAGAGGTTTCAAGTGGTGCTGTAGAAGTATATCTCAAAATTGTGAATTTATAGACTTTTTTTGTAAGAATTGATATATTCTACTAGGGAAATGGATTTTAAAAACAATATTGCGTTTCACTTCCATTTCATTTATATTACACTTTAACTGTACATAAAAGAATGAAAAAAGAAGAAGCTTTGAGCCGGATGTCGAAAGAAGGTTTTCTCAAAATTACCCCTTCAGGTAAGAAGCCGCTTAATCCGGAACACAAAACAGCACTCATTCGAAAGGGAAATGAGTTTTTTAATCAGGGTGATATTGCTACCGCGAAACGTATCTTCATCACAACTGGTTACAGCGACGGGTTAGAACGGGTTGGGGATTATCATCAGCAACAGGGCGATATACTTGAGGCCCTACGAATGTATTGGATAGCCCCTGCACCAGGCAAAAAGCAACAGCTCATTGAACAATGTGCCGCCTTAGTACAATATTGGGTCAATGAGAAAGGATGATTAAATAGATGGGTGAATTTGAAAAGGAGCAATTTGAACTGCCGGATTCTGAAGAAGAATCAGGTCTCACGCCGGAGGGTCTCACTGAAGAAGAATTAACGCAGATTTCTGAACTTTCTAAAAGAGGGTATCAGCTTCTTAAGGAAAATTTAATAAAAGAGGCCGAAGAAAGCTTCAATCAGATATTAGATATTGATAACACAAACAACTACGCCCTAGTAGGACTTGGTGATGCCGCCCGAAAAAAGCATGAGTACCGAAAGGCCATCGGGTTCTACCAAAAATGTCTGGAAAACCACGCAGGTAATAACTACGCCCTGTTTGGGCTTGCGGACTGTTACAAAGCCCTAAACAGGTATAACGACGCTATAAAAATCTGGGAACAGTACCTTCAGCATGACGATAACAATGTAACAGTACTGACACGGGTTGCCGATGCCTACCGCAAAGTAAAGGATTTTCGCCGCTCAAAAGAGATTTATTTGCGGGTATTAGATATTGAACCAGATAATCCCTACGCGCTAATAGGACTGGGACACCTCCATTACGATTTCAGAGAATATGAAGATGCCCTCCATTATTGGGAGAGAATGCTCGAAGTAAAGCAGGATAACGTTGATATTCGTGTGCTTACGAGCCTGGGTAACTGCCATCGTAAGCTAAAAACCTACGAAAGAGGACTCAAATATTTTCAACAAGCCCTGGAACTCGAACCTAACAATTTTTATGCATTGTTCGGGCTTGCGGACTGTTTTAGAGGGTTGAACAGACACGCCGAATCCCTGGAGTACTGGCATAAAATCTTGAAACTTGATCCTAACAACAAGGTTATTTTAACCCGAGCCGGTGACGCATACCGAAGTATGGGGGATTACGACAACGCTGAAGAGTACTATCATTCGGCACTTAACATAGAGTTCGATATGTATGCAATTCTCGGCCTGGCCTTAATCAATAAAGCCCGGGGAAACTATGAGGATGCAATCGAAAGTTTATACAGTCTCTTGCGAAATGATCCTAAAAACCACCGTCTCTACACTGAAATCGCTGAATGTTATATGGCTTTAGGCCAACGGCACAAGGCTATTGAAGTTCTTAACGAGTTTCACAAAATGGGAATACGAAATCCCTACGTTGCAAAGCTCCTCGAACGTCTGCAACAGGGCGGAAGTATATAGGTAATAACAGCCTTATGACTTCACCTTCACCT
>CAZDFY010000005.1:74019-79210 GCA_964504785.1 uncultured Sediminispirochaeta sp.
CTTCACCTTCACCTCCCCCTCGAGGCCCTGTGTTACTTTGCGGGATGCTCCCGGAGGAATTAACAGAAAAGATAGATATATCCCCCCGCTTTAGGGGAACTCAGCTGTTCCAATGGATCCATCAAAAGAGTGTTTTCAATTTCACAGAGATGTCAAATCTACCAATTGCGCTGAGGGATTCATTGACGGAGAACTTTTTCAGCGCCCTAAGCTCCACAGTTGATGCTGTCCATCGGGATGATGACGGTACAGTGAAAATCACCATCACTCTGTATGACGGGGCGGTGATTGAAGCAGTGCTGCTTGAGGATGAAGAGGGGCGCAGGACCGCCTGCATATCGAGTCAGGCAGGCTGTTCCCTTGGGTGCACCTTTTGCCGCACCGCTACAATGGGACTCCTCCGAAATTTATATGCAGGAGAAATAGTTGAGCAAGTCCTGCATTTAAAACATGAATTCGGAAAAATAAGCAATGTTGTTTTCATGGGAATGGGAGAACCCCTCCTCAACCTTGATGAAGTACAAAAAGCGATTGAGGTTCTTCACCATCCGGAGGGCCACTATATTGGAATACGTAAAATTACCATTTCGACCAGCGGTATTGTTCCGGGTATATATCGCTTAGCTGAAGAAGGACCCCATGTTCGGTTAGCTCTCTCGCTCATTACCGCAGATCAGGAGCTGAGGGAACAACTCATGCCGATTGCCGAAACTATGCCCCTTGCCGATTTGCATCCGGCGTTGCTTCATTATCAAAAGAAAACGGGCAAACGCATTACCCTCGAGTATGTGCTGTTTCACGGACTAAACAACCGCCGTCAAGACCTTGAATCTCTCAGAAAATTTATACGCTCCCTTAAAGTTCTTGTAAACATCATCCCATGGAACCCTGTTGAAGGGCTCCCCTACACTGAACCGCAGCAGCATGAAATTGCCGCTTTCACACAGCAACTGGAATCGGCCGGTATCACCACATCACGCAGATTCAGACGCGGCCGTGGAGTAAACGGTGCCTGCGGCCAGCTTGCAGTGCCAAAAAACAGACAACCGGACCCGGCTGAAGAAGAATGAGGCTCCCCTTTTAAGAATGAGGCTAAAAAAAGGTGACTCCCCGACACGTGAGAAAGTCATTTTATGCCTTCTCAGGCGGCTCTAATACCGCCCGTATGCGGCGTACCCCCGCAGAAGATGATTGCTCTTTTTTTATCTTAAAGCGGCCCAACTGGGAGGTGCGTTCAACATGTGGCCCGCCGCACACCTCCTTTGAAAAATCCCCAACTGAATACACCTTCACCTGCTCGCCGTATTTACTGTTGAAGAATGCCAACGCACCATCCTCCTGAGCTTCTTCCAGACTCATTGTCTCCATACTTACGGGCAAGTCGCGTGTAATTACGTTGTTCACTATATCCTCAACCTGCTGAATCTGTTCAGGGGTCATTTTTTCAGGGTGGACAAAATCAAAACGCAAACGTTCGGTAGTTATGTTACTCCCCTTCTGCTGCACATGGTCTCCAAGTACCTGACGTAAGGCCTTATGCAAGAGGTGGGTAGCCGTATGCAGGGCTGTGGTTTTTTCCGACTGATCAGCTAAACCGCCCTTAAAAGTTTTTTCGGCACCCTTTTTAGAAAGTTCCTGATGCTTCTCAAAGGCTTTTTCAAAACCCTCCCGGTCAACGGAAAGCCCGTGTTCCGCGGCCAGTTCTTCGGTAATTTCAATTGGAAATCCGTAGGTATCGTACAATTTAAAGGCTATTCTGCCGGGAATAATTTTTTTTGGGTTCTTCATCAAGCCGGGAAGCATCTTCTCAAACTCATGCTCACCCTTCTTTAGAGTTGCGAAAAATCGCTCCTCCTCCGTATTCAGCTCCTGGATTATCGATCCGTGGTTGTCGCTTAAAATCGGATAAGGCTCTTTGTACATGCCGAGGACAATCTCAGCCAATTCCGATAGAAAATGCTGTTCAACCCCCAGCTTTCTTCCGTGCCGAACCGCCCTGCGAATGAGTCTGCGCAGAATATAACCCTGACCCAGATTTGAAGGAGTAATAGACTGTTCATCTCCAAGAATGAAAACGGCGGTTTTTATATGATCAGCTATAATTCGAATTGAGATATCCGTACTTTCATCCTGATGATATTTTGTCCCGCTTATGTGTTCAATTCCATCTATAATCGGTTTAAAGACCTCAGTGTCATACACCGATTCTTTGCCCTGCAGAATTGCGGCGGTACGTTCAATTCCCATCCCAGTATCCACACACTTTCGCTCTAAAGGGGGGAAACTTCCATCGGCCTGCTTGTTATACTGCATAAACACATCGTTCCATACTTCAAAATATTTTCCGCAGGAACATCCCGGCCGGCAATCCGCTCCGCATGCCTCTTTTCCAGTATCAATAAACATTTCCGAATCGGGACCGCAGGGACCCGTCTGACCGGCGGGGCCCCACCAGTTATCTTCCCGGTGAAGATAATATATACGATCATCTGGAATTCCTAGGGACCGCCATACAGCCGCAGACTCCTCATCCCTGGGTACATCCTCGTCCCCTTTAAATACTGTAACTGAAATCTTTTCAGGAGGGATTCCAAGCCATTTTTCAGAAGTAAGAAAATCATAGCTCATCCGGATGGCGCCGTCTTTAAAATAGTCGCCCAGTGACCAGTTTCCGAGCATTTCAAAAAAAGTAAGATGACTTGGATCACCAACCGACTCTATATCACCTGTCCGGATACACTTCTGATAATTTACCAGTCTGTTTCCAGCGGGATGCTCCTGCCCTAGAAGATAAGGTACCAGGGGGTGCATTCCTGCGGTTGTAAAAAGCACAGTAGGATCATTCTCCGGCACCAGGGATTTACCGGAAATTTGTGCATGTCCATTTTCTTTGAAAAAATCAATATATTTCTTTCTAAGTTCGTCTGCCGTCATAAGTTAGCATAGTAGGCATGGTGAGGCAAAATGTCAATACTCTCTAAAAGTCTTCCAGATCCGGGTGGCTCCCGTCCCCGGAAAACTCTGAAAAGAAATACACCAACCCTCCGTTCTTCTTGCTCACGCGCAACTCTGCAAAGTTCTTCTCAACCAGTTTCTCCAGGGCCGCTTTTACTTCATCCAAGCTGCGTCCGCTATCTAATGCGACTTCCGAAGGGGTAGCTACCCCGTTGTTGTGTTTTGCCGTCCGTAAAATGACCTGTTCAAGGGGCTCCCGCCTGCTTTTGGAACGCGAGCTGTCATCCTGATCCCCCGGAACGCTTTTTCCTCCGACATACCGCGTAGGTCTTTGTTGCCCGTACAAGGCATTTCGCCAACCAGTCCGGAGATTTGCTTCCCGTACTTGCAAGGGCAGAGTAATCAGATCATATACCGACCCAATGCCGAACAATCCGCCGGTGATGATGTACAATAAACCGGTCCCAATTTTACCTAAATAAAATCTATGAAAACCAAGGGCACCGAAACCCGATAATAGCCACAACAAATATGCTATCCCAGTTGAATACACGCTCTCCTCCTCTTAAACCAACATATACCACATCATTATACTAATTCGTCCCGCTCCAGGGTTATTTCGCCTTGTTCCGCCTGTTTCCTGATAAAACCCATAAAATCTTTTGTTACTTTTTCTACTTCAGTCCGGCGCATCGGGCCGAGTTGTTCTCGTTCACTTCTTATAAACTCCTGCCTGCGCTGGGATACATTTCGTAATATTTTATTCTCAATTTTCGAAGATTTTCCCTTCAAAATTGTAGCAATATCACGATCAGGGTACTTATGCAGGAGCTCCTGTATCTGTATATCCGGTATCTCCAGCACACTCTCCAAAGAAAAAAGTTTTTCCCTGAGCCCTTCCGCCAAACTACTGTTTTCATCGTTCAAGTTATCCAGAATACGATCTTCATCCTGAATCGGCATATGCTTTAGAATATCAGCTAAAACCGCCTGACCGTCAATATCTTCAGTAATTACTTTCCCTTGGGTTCTTATCCGCTCCCGAAGGCTCGCTTCTACTGAAGTGAGAACCTCCGGTGAAACTTGTCCCATACGGGCTATACGTTTTACCGCCTGCTGCTGGACTTCCGGAGGAAGCGACTCCAGCACTTGAGAAGCCTTGTCCGGTACCAAGTGAGACAAAACAATACTCATCACATGCACCGGTTCCTTACGCAGCAGCAGCATAATCTGCTGATAATCCATATCGTTTAGAAAGGAAAAGGGGGTATCTCCGCTATACGGATGTACTTTACCGAGAATTTTATTCGCCTTTTCCTCACCCAATGAGGCTGATAACATCTCCCGGGCAGTTTCTATACCTCCACGGGGGTTAGCGGCAATCTTCCCGGAAATATCTCCGAATTCTTCAAGTATCTTTTCAGCTTCAGCCTTTTCTATACGCTTGATTTTTGCAATTTCACCGGTCACCTTCTCTATTTCATCCTGAGAGAGGTGTTTAAGCACCACCGCAGCCTGTTCTTTTCCGAGGAGCAGCAGTAGTTTTGCGGCCTTTTTATGGCCGAAACCGGTTTTCAAGAAACCCTTACGACCGACAATTCCAGCGGCATTCTCATCAGTATGATAAATCGAGCCGGCGGTGGTTTCTTTCCCTTCCTTCAAAGGAGTTTCTACTCTCCCCTTTTTATCACCTGTTTTATCATCTGGTGAAACCCGGGCCTTTCTATTTTCTGCGCTGTTTTGTGAGCTGTTTTCCGCGCTCTCTTTCGCACTGATTTTCGAATTGCTTTTTGAGCCGTCTTTTAAGCTGTTTTCCTCGCTCTTTTCCTTTGTGTTGAAAGTCTGCAGCTTATATGCTTGTATCGCTTTTCGATTTTTCATACTATCATTGTAACAATCAGTTGCCGCTTAGACAATTATAAGTAGTACAGATCCTGTCTATATACACTCTTTTTATCCCCCAAGGCGCCCCCAAGTCTCCCCCCAAGGCGATAAAATACCACAGCTTTCGGGTTTTCAAAATTTTTTGTTTTTTGGAAGGGCCCGGCTTGACAATTTTTTAATAAATCGGTATAAATACACTCGTTCGCGCCGCTGTAGCTCAGTCGGTAGAGCAGGGGACTGAAAATCCCCGTGTCAACAGTTCGATTCTGTTCGGCGGCACAGATAAGCGTCGAGTCATTTGGCTCGGCGCTTTTTTTATGGTCCAAACCTTGTGGGTCCAAACCTTGTGGGT
>CAZDFY010000006.1:0-75952 GCA_964504785.1 uncultured Sediminispirochaeta sp.
ACGTCTCCTTCGTCTAGTGGTTAGGACACCGGGTTTTCATCCCGGCAACGGGGGTTCGACTCCCCCAGGAGATGCCTTTTTAGGTCGCTTAGGAATAATCTTAAGCGGCCTTTTTTTATCCAGCGAATAGGGCACACAAAGGGTGCTTTTTAAGTCTTTATATCTTCGCCGCCGCGGTAAATCCAATCAGTGTCAACGATATAGACTATCTCCTGACTATCAATTCGCTGAGAAACAGAAGAGTGTCGCGCAAAACTGCTTTCAGAGTTTTGAAAGCCCTCCAAACCGGCATTATTCTCCGCATTTAGAGATTCTACAGATTCTACCGCGTCTACAGCAAGGGCGTATTTGTTCTTCTCGTTTTCAACTAGTATAATAACCTCTTTATAACTAGTACTAATTTGGTTTTTTAAGGAATCAAACAAAGCTATCAGCTGGGCCAACTCTCTGTTCCGTCGGGAGTTTATGAGATCCATCGCCTCCTCATTGGCATCGGCATTTTTTAGCCTAAGAACCTCCTGGGCGGTATCGTGTATTGCTTTGTGGGGCATATCGAATTTTTTAAGATGTAGTTCTATCGCAGCATTCGGAGAAACAAAGTTGTCATACCACCTTCCGAATTTACATCTGTGCGGATCGATTTCTCCCTGAAAGGGAACATTATCCGTTACAGAATGTTCAAGCTGGTCTATCCACTGGATATGCTCTTTTTTACGCTTTGTCAGCTGATTAAACAGATCTTCGTTTTCTTCCTTGATACTCCTTTGTCCCACCCTTTTACGGAAGTCGATGGTGGTAAATGTAGCCTTCCTCACATTCACCACACCTCGTACCCAGGGAGGCGCTTCGGGAATATGGACTACCTGCTGTGGGGGCAGCATCTCCCGAACATCTAAAGCAGGTATCGCATACTTGTTGGAACCGGCGGAGAAAATTAAATACAATTCATTATCAGTTTCTTCAAAATCAGCCATATACTAGAGTATAAAAATAAGATCGAGCAGATGCAATGAAAAAACAGGGAGTATAAAAGCAGGCGGCGGGCCTAGGCCCGCCGTTTTAATAATGATATGAGTGATTAATTAAGGGGCGCACCAAAGGCGAGGCCCAAGGCGAAAGCCCGATTGTCGTCTAAAGCATCGGTAACGATTGCATCAATTACAAACTTATAGCCTGAAAAGGCATCTGCAGCGCCCAAATCTATACGTATACCAGAATTAAAAACCCCTCGGCCACGCGCGTCCGCTCCGAAGGCCTGTCGGCTATAGGAAAAGTTGGCAAAATCGTTGATCCAGTGAACATAGCCCTGAAATGTGTCGGGAAAGAGAAGAAGGTCGAAACCCATTCCAAAATCAATTTCTTCGTTTGGGACCGATTCTCCAAAACTCTTTCCAACGGTAACGGTGGTTTCCGCAGGCATATTGAAGAAATCTCCTGGATAGGTGGCGGTAAGGTACAGTTGTTGTGTATTCTGTTCGTTCCCTCCCTGTTTAAGCAGTTGAACGTTTCCTCCGACGGCAATAGCCGAGGCGCGTTTAATAGGCAGCTGTATTTTTCCTCCGATTATCATATCTGAATTATCAGAATCATCTTGAGTATCATAGGCAAAGGAAAGCTCCAATGCCCGGAAAAGGCTTACGGAGACCTTCGGAATGTGGGAGGTAGCGCTATCAGCCATAATTGCATGGTATCCAAGGTCAAAACCAAAATCTGAAGTACGTTCCCAGCCTATTCTGCCGCTTGGAATGCTCACAAGGCCGGTTGATCCATTAAGGGACATTCCCTTAAGTGACTGGGCTGAGACAAAAAGTGTGCCTGTTAAGAAAAGAACGAGAGAAACCATGACGATTTTTTTCATTTCTTTAGTTCTCCTTATATATATTATTTGCTAATTAGATTAATAAATAATTATTTCAATTACAAGGTAATAGTTCTTAGAATGGGTGAATTAATGGAAAATAAATGGTGGGACTATAAGAGGCCTATATAACTAATAGAAAGGCGGCTTGACCTGAGAAAATCTTCCCGCTACATTAAAACAACGAGTAAAAGGAGAGGAAAATGGCGAATACCAACAATTCGATTATATTAAGAGCTACAGATTTGGACGGATACTTGACTGATGACGATCATAAACAAATAGAAGAGATGAACGAGCTTTACAGCAAGGCTATGGGTATTTTTGATGTGTTATCGAAAACCTCAAACGAGCGGCGCCTCACGGAAGCAAAAAAGGATCTAATAAAGATATATGATTTAATGGGAAAGCAAATGCAGGATATCGTACGACAGGAACCGAGGATCCATGTGTATTCCTTCGATACTCCGAAGGAAATACACGGAGAAGCTTCCCGATTGATCTCTAAACTTAGAAACACAAAAACCCAGCACCAGGAGTTTGTATACTATATTCAAAGGGCCTACGAGCTTCTTTTTAATCTTGCCTTTACAGAAAATGCAACCCACAAAAAGAATTATCTGATAACGGACACCCCGGTTACAAATCCTGTTCAAAATTTTGCAGTACACAAAATTCCCGATGTGGATGTCGATATTGAGAACACGGTGATGTGTGTTATGTTGAGGGGTTCCTTGCTTCCTTCTATGATTATGGGGAAGGAAATCCAGGAATACTCTTCTTCAAATTATGTTACTCCCTTTGCTCTGTTTAAAATACAAAGGGATGATTCAAAAAAAGAGTACAATATGGAATATATTCTCAATCTTGATAAATCATTTTTCAGTTTGGAAGAACTTCATGGAAAGGACCTCATATTTGCAGATCCGATGAATGCCACCGGCGGTAGTTTTGTTACAATAGTAAAATACTTATTGGAGCAGGGGGTTAAACCAAAGTCCATCAAATGCCTTAATGTCATATCAGCGCTTAAGGGGTCAGTGAGAATCGTAAGAGCCCTTGAGCAAGCCGATGTGTATACTCTCTGGATGGACCCGGTCCTCAATGAGGATGCATATATTCTTCCAGGCTTGGGGGATGCCGGCGATCGATTGAACGGTCCTGATGTTGAAGATTATCCCCGTAATATTATTCAACTAATAGCGGATTACGGATCCAACATTGCCGCTCTCTACCGTGCACAGGTGCGAAAAATTGAAGAGACGGTCCTGGGGCGTACATAATGAAATCTAAGATTGTAATAGGTCCGTTAACAGTGAATCTATTGATTGTAGTAGTGCTTGTTGTAGTGCTTTTTTTATTAAATGGGTGTCAGACAAAACCGGAGCTAAGAGAACTTGCTGAAACCTATTACAATTTGGGAAACGCCTATATTGAACTTGAACAATGGGAGAAGGCTGAGACAGCCTATGCACGTTCCCTTGAAATAGAACCAGATATGTACCGAGCCGAGTATAATCTGGCAAAGGTGCATATTTATAGCGGCAATTATTCAGACGCCGAGAGGGTATTAGAAAAACTACTGGAGAAGGACCCGGAGAACATTATTTTTCTTGAGACCCTTGCCTGGTCGAAATTACACAGGGGACTGACCCAACAGGCCGAAGTGATGTATCGGTCTCTCCTGGAGCGGGACCCGGCAAACTGTAATGTCCGGTATAACTTGGCTCTTTTACTTGTCGATAGAGAAGAATACGCCGAAGCGTATTCGATATTGCTGGAATGTGTACATTTCGACAATGCCGATGCCGAGGTTCTATTGGAAATCGGCTTAATTGAGCAAAAACTGGAATGGGGGAGCGGGGCCGCTTGGTTCGAGAAAGCAGCTGAGAAGAAACCTCAAAATGAAAAGATATTAACTGAGCTGGCTGCAGCACTTAAAGAAGAGGAAGATTTTACAGAAGCCTTGGATGTATATAGAAGATTGAGTAGAAATGCAGAGGAAAATAAAGGGGCAAAGTTTTTATTTGAACAGGCCCGACTGCTGCTTGAGAAACTGGAGGAGACCGAGGAAGCGTATACAGCCCTCACATCAGCCCTTGAAGAGGGGTTTAGCGATACGGATAGACTTTCGGATTTATATATGTATGTGGAAGAGAGGGAAAATTTTGATCTTCTGTATGATTTGGAGGACCTGCTCAGGCAATTTGAATTAATTGAAGCAGTGACTGAAAGGGCAGAGCAAAAGAAACAAAATGAAACCCAGAGTGAAACCGAAAGTGAAACTCAAAGCGAGCCCCAGAGTGAAACCAAAAGTGAATCTCAAAGTGAAGTCAGAAGCCGGATGCCCTTGCCCCACGGCACTCCGGCTTAAAACTCTGTTTTGGGTATAGTGTAGTGATCCTATTGTAGATAATCTAGTCTATCGGGTCGAGTTTCTCTATTACTTGACTGAAAACCTCATCTGCCGAGGGTTCAGCATCAATAGCAATAAGAGCGCCTTTCTGTTCATAGTAATCTATTAGAGGAGCTGTTTGGCGTTCATATACGGACAACCTATTTTCAATAGCTTCCGGTTTGTCGTCGGGGCGTTGAATTAAAGTTTCACCGCTTTCGTCGCATTTACCCTCTACTTTCGGAGGATTGTAGAGCATGTGGTACACTTTTCCGGATTGTTTCGCAATTCTTCTACCGGAAAGTCGTTTTATGATACTTTCCTTACTTAACTCAAAATTGAGAACTGCATCGATCTTGGAAAAGTTGCTAAGGGCTTCGGCCTGAGGAATTGTTCTTGGAAAACCGTCTAAAATAAAGCCCTTGTCCGTATCTCCCTCTTGCAAACGTTGTCGTACCATTTCAATAGTTAATTCATCTGGTACAAGTTCTCCTGAATCAAGAATAGCCTTTACTTCTTTACCTAGGTCAGTCTGATTTTGAATATGGGCCCGAAACAAATCTCCGGTGGATATGTGGGGAATACGGTAATGCTCTTTTACACGTACTGCAATTGTTCCTTTACCGGCCCCTGGAGGTCCAAGGAATATAAGGTTCATATAATTGCTCCTTCATCATCGTGGTAATGGGGTACTTCCCTCAAAGCATTGTCCCAGCTTGTCGCACACTCCTTTGAGCAGAACTCGGCGTAGGGGGATTCGCTTTTTTGAAAAAAGGTACCACAGTTTTTACAATGGGCATATTTTCTGCTGCAGGAAGAGCTGCAAAAATATTGCTTGTAAGCCTCTTCTTGTAGAATATATTTACCGCAATTGCGGCATCGTAGGTATGTCCCATTCTCATTCATTGAAATAGTATATTATTATAAAATTAAGAATCTGTACAGAACCGTTTATCAGAAATAAAATGGTCCAAAATAACTCTCATGTCAGTGCATAGTTGTGTCAAAAGGATACATTCGTAAAAATAGTACCGTATCTTCTTGTAATACTTTGACCCAGTAAAAAGTTTTCTCCTTTTATAAGAAAAATCAGGGTAGATGTAATTCTATACATAGAAATAACTAAGCAAGATATAATAAGTTGGCACAAAAATTGCTTATATATTAGTAGAAAAGGTATAAGGAGGCATACAAATGGATTTGGTAAGATGGAACCAAAGGGGAAACTTAAATCCGATGGATGAATTCGATCGGTTACAAGAGGAAATTAACAAACTCTTCAATCTTGACTATCAAAGCAGTGGAATCTTTGACCGTACTGCTTCGCCGGCGGTAGATGTCATCGAAAAGGATGATTCAGTAGTTGTCCGGTGTGATATGCCTGGGGTCAAAAAGGATAATCTGGATCTTTCACTCGCCCGCAACATACTTACTATAAAGGGCGAAAAAGAGTCTGAAGATCATGAGAATGAATCAAAGAACTACCGTAATGAGACCTGGAGCGGAATCTTTCAAAGAACAATTTCCCTTCCCGATAGTGTGGACCCAGAAAAGGTGGAAGCATCTTTAAGAGATGGTGTACTTGAGCTTGTTATTGGAAAACGTGAAGAAGTTAAGCCAAGGCAAATTGATGTGAAAGTGAGCTAATTTAGATAAAAGGAGGAAAAAAATGGAACGACGATGTGTAAGTCCTTTAAGTAGAATCCACGAAGAAGGTGGAAAGGTGTACTTGCAAATGGAGATGCCGGGAGTTAAAAAGGACAATGTAAATGTCAGTATTGAAGACAATCAATTGAGAATTAATGCGCCACGACACGAAGAGGAAGTGCAGGGTAATTACATTGTTCGTGAAAGAAACTGCGCAGACTTTGAAAAAGTGTTTACAATTGATAATTCAATAGATAGAAATTCTATCGATGCTTCCTTGGTAGAAGGGGTTCTGACTATTACCCTGCAATTCAAAGAAGAAGTAAAACCAAGGAAGATCAAAATTAAAGGTTAAGTGCAAGCCCCTTAAGTGAATTAGACTTATGTAAGACGCCCCGCAGGTTTTTACCGAATCAGGGGCGTTTTTTTATTTTGACATGCCTCCAATTTAAGTATATTATTGTAAAAATTTCTAAATATTTGCATAAATATGCATTGGAGGCACTATGATCAACATAGCTGAGCTCATTACATTTGTCGTGTACTTTGTTGCACTTATGGGTGTGGGGTGGTTCTTCTACAAAAAAACAATTCACATCGAGGATTACCTCCTTGGTGGCAGAAAAATGGGGCGCTGGGTTACGGCCCTTTCAGCGCAGGCGAGCGATATGAGCGGATGGCTGCTTATGGGCTTGCCCGGTGCTATTTTTCTATTGGGAGTTAATCAAAGTTGGATTGCCATAGGACTATTTTTTGGAACTGTAGTAAACTGGCTGCTGATTGCACCACGTTTGAGGGTATACACCGGTAAAACCAACTCGTTAACAATTGCATCTTTTTTTGAAGATCGTTTCAAGGACCCCACTGGTCTTTTGAGAATAGTTTCTGCAATTATTACATTGCTGTTTTTTACTATTTACGCCTCCAGTGGACTGGTGGGTGCGGGAAAACTCTTTGAATCTATGTTTACTATAGATTACACCCTCGCGGTAATTATAGGCGGCATTGTTATTATACTTTATACATTTTTAGGCGGCTTTTTAGCGGTGTGCTGGACGGACCTTTTTCAGGGAAGTCTCATGTTTGTGGCAATTATTGTGGTACCGGTGCTTGCATTTTTCACCCATGGGGGATTTGAAGGAATCAGTACGGCAATGATGGAAAAAAATATTTCAACTTCACTTATTCCGGAAGGACCAATGCCGATTTTGGCAATAATTTCCGCCGCAGCATGGGGTTTAGGATATTTTGGCCAGCCCCATATTCTTTCGCGATTTATGAGTATAAAATCGGTAAAGGAACTACCTAAAGCAGCTACAATTGCGATTATATGGGTAGCTTTTTCACTAACCTTTGCAGTATTTGTAGGCTTAGTTGGTATTCCGATGTTTCCGGAAGTAAGCGGTGGAGACAGTGAAAAGGTGTTTATTTATATGGTGAGGGCTCTATTTAATCCATGGTTCGGCGGGATCCTTTTGGCTGCTATTTTATCGGCAATAATGTCTACCATCGACAGTCAGTTACTGGTTTCATCATCGGCTTTGACAGAAGATTTTTATAAAAAGCTTATAAAGAAGGATGCCGGAGAGAAGGAACTCATTGTAATTGGACGGATTAGTGTGCTTCTTATTTCATTAGTTGCCATGCTTCTGGCCCTTAATCCAAACAACAGTATACTCGGCTTGGTTTCATATGCATGGGGCGGTTTCGGAGCGGCCTTTGGTCCAGTAATAATAGCGTCGCTTTTTTCTTCAAAAACAAACTGGAAATCCGCCCTTTCCGGAATGATTACCGGAACACTTGTGCTTATTGTCTGGGAGCGTTTAGGGTTGAATGCATATATGTATGAGATTGTACCCGGTTTTATAGCGAATGCATTGATGATTTGGATCGTGAACCATTTTACTGCTCCCGAAGATGCAGATTATTACGATACATTTGTCGATGAATACAAACGAGAAACCGCAGAAACTGTACCTGTAAAGTAGAAAATACCAGTACGCAACGGGGAAATCTTGTCTTTTACTGAGTGCCCCGTTGCAGTTCCTGCATCTCAACAAATAAAACGGCCAGACCCTCTGAAAGATCTTCCCTTTTTACTACCACGTGCTTTGGCACCTGAATTTCAGCGGGACTAAAATTCCAAATACCAGTTATACCTGAATCAATTAAAACATCGGTCACCTGCTGAGCGCCGGGGGCGGGCACAGTGATAACTGCTAATTTTATATCCCTTCGACGGGCGATTTTAGGGAGTTCTCTCATAGGATGCACCGGTGTGTTATAGATTACGGTGCCGTGCTTGCTCGTATCAGAATCAAATGCGGCTTCAATTTTTAAGCCTCGGGTAAGGAAACCCTCGTATCCCATAAGGGCGGTCCCTAATGATCCGGCCCCTACAAGAATGGCAGCAGTATTTTCGTGCCATCCGATGAATGAGCGAATTGAGGTAATAAGATCATGGATATCGTATCCAACCTTAGGTTTACCTACAATTCCTGTGAAAGCCATATCTTTGCGAATTTGAATAGGTTTGAGATCAAGTTCTTCGGCTATATCGGTGGCCGAAACAGTGGTTTTTCCTTTTATCTGAAAAGTTTCAAGTATGTTTAAATATCGCGGCAGTCTCCGTAATGAAGGAAGAGGTATACTATTCAATTCTTTTTATCCCTTTCACCTATAATTTTATCGATAGAAAAAGCAAACAATCTTTACTTAAATAGTATCAGAGCTCCCTTATATTGACAAGTTTTATTTTTCTAGGCCCGGTATTCTCAATTTAAAAGTCTTATGACTTCCAATCATATTGCGAATTGCTTTTTCTAAGTGGGGTATCTTGCGCAGATATTCTGTGGTAAGATAACAGCAACAAAATACAACAATATTTCAATAGAAAGGATAAGATTCATATGCTTACTGGAAAAAATGCGCTTGAGTTTGTACGCAACAATGTGTTCGATACCATTGGCTGTACCGAGCCGGTTGCAATAGCCTATGCAGCAACAACTGCATACCAGCATCTTGGAGGGAAGGTAGAACTTGTTGAGGTTTCAATAAGTGTGAATGTATTTAAGAATGCAATGGCGGTTGGTATTCCGGGGTCCGATAAAAAGGGAATACAGTTTGCTGTTGCCTTAGGATTGGTAGCGGGGGATTGGCATAAAAAACTACGCTTGTTTGAGGGCGTAAAGCCGGAACATTTAGAGGAAGCCGGAAAACTTGCTTCTTCCGAGTTTATTCCGGTTTCCCTAGCGGAGGTGCCCGAAAAAATATATATTAAAACAAGGGTAACAACTGATAAAGGTACTGCAGAAGCAGAAATAGTTGGTACCCATGATAATCTTACATCTCTAGTGGTAAACGGAGCTCAGCAGCTTAATGGGGTGGGGCAGAAAGAAGCACCTGGAGCAACAGAGGCTGAAGAAAAGAAAATAGCCTTAGACCCCGGAGAATTAGAAGGCCTATCAATGGAAACGCTGGTTGAGGCTATAAATGAAATTCCCGAAGATCAACTTTCATTTCTTTCCGGGGCGATCGATATCAATGTGGCCGCGGCGGAGTTTGGACTAAAAAACTCACCTGGAATGGCCTTAGGAGCCGGTATTGATATTTTAACCAAAAAGGGTGTCCTCGGAGATTCATTAGCGACAAAGGTCGAAAAGTATGTAGCCGCTGCTGCTGATAGCCGAATGAGTGGGATGATGGTCCCGATAAAGGGCTGCGGTGGTTCCGGAAACCATGGGATTGCTTTTTTCCTTGGGGCTGGATTAGCCTACCGGGAGTATAAATCGGAGATGAAGATGAGCTTAGAGCGCACCATTGCTATGGGGCTGCTGCTGGTACGGTATATAAAGGTGTATACCGGCTTACTAACACCTACCTGCGGTGTCACTGTAAGCGCAGCTCCTGCTATTGCAGCTTCACTTGTTTTTGCGATGGGGGGGACACCCCACCAGATGACCGGTGCTGTAAACCTGGTCTTAGGAAATATTGCCGGCATTTTATGTGACGGAGCAAAGCATGGATGCGCCTTAAAAGCCGCAACAAGTGCACGTTTTGGGGTAGAGGCGGCTTTTTTAGCTATGGAGGGAGTTGAAATACCCGAAAGTGACGGTATTGTAGGATCTGATCTTCCGGATAGTTTTCAGTTTATGCGGAAGCTTCAGAATAAGGGGCTTACAAATGCCGATAAAACTATGCTTGAAATTCTTATGGAAAAATCAGAAAGGATTGCAGATTCACAGTAGAATATGTTCTGTTATTAAGCTTGTGGGTTTTTGGTGGTAAGTAGGGAATGGGCGGCACGCTGAAATGCGGCAGATGCCGGCCTATGCTGAAAACTCACAAGCACCCCTAAGCCGCTATTTACCGCTTCATGTACAAAATTACTTGTAAGTCTGGCGTAGATATCCCTGGCTACAAGGGTGTTGTTTTTATTATTCCGGCTGTGGATTATCAAATTTTCGAGTTCGAAGGTAGAAGCTACAACTTGAATTTGTCGCATAACCAGGGGGAATAAACGTTTTATCAGGGCTAAGTACCTTTTTCTATAGGACTGAGAATGATTGATAATACTAGCCAGCTGAGTATGGCGGTCGCGAATAGTTTGACCCCGGGAGTCCTTTGTTTTTGGAACAAATTCGGTAAGTGTGTTAATGATTTTATCCGACTGAAACAATTTGTAAAGGGCGAAGTAAAAAAGCAGCAGTGCCGACATATTTTTTAAGGCCCTGTAATTATGGGTTTCTTCTTCGAGAAACATAAGAAGTGCGCTCACTTCTCGGTCAAGTGCATGTCCAGGATCCCGCGCATGAATGGCGTCACCAGAAAAGGAACTCCCGCGGTTTTCCTCAACAGCTTCTTTTGATTCTAACAGCGCAAGAGTCTTAATTATTTGGCGGCGTGTGCGGTTTTCTCGGCAGACGGTAAGATACTCCTTTAAACTCTTCTTCTGTTCCGGAGTAAATAACTGCTTGTCCTTCGTCAAAGTCTTTTCAGGTGATGAGTTATCATCTTTTGAGAATTGCTGCTCTAAAATAGAGTGCAGATTATTACCAAAATCTTCAAGCGCAGTATCGGCTACAAAATCACCGGGTAAGCTGCGGATAAAAGAGTGGAGCAGCTGGGTCAGATAGGGGGAAAGATCGAGGTTAAGGGGAATACTTCGCAACAACAAATCGTATACCGCTTCAATGGTTGACCGCAGATTACGGACAAGTTGAAGAATCACGGCGGGTTCACCTTGTAGAAGGTCGAGACTCGGGTCTTCAGGTATGTATGCGCAGTGGGACAATTGAAAACTTTTGGGGTCGACCTGTTCTTCCTCAGGCATGTTACGGTTGTAGTTGCCAATAATATCTGTTGGATTAAAGTGAGCTGCATTGAAGGTCCGATAACGGTTATGCCACAAGTAAAATCTGTTTCCGTTGGTGTATTCATGGGCAAATCGAAGATAAGTAACCGCCGCAATATGGGCAGCAGGCTGGGGATTAGTTACAATTACAATTTTATCTGCAAGTTTAAGATACTGGAGATTTTCCGATTCATCGGCCCCCGCGGGCAGGTCCATTACAATGAGGTCGTACTCCTTCTGTAGCTGTTCGAGGTATTTTTCGGTCAAAGCAGTGTAAAGCTCCATTACAGCGGTGGGTCCAAGTTTTGATGCTGGAAAGAGAAGGTCCAGATTGCTGAATACCTCAATGGTAAATTTCGAATAGGGAAGATCAACTGAAATTGAAGCAGGTAGTGTGTCCAGTTCTTTTTTAGGTATAGAAAGAATTTCTGAAATATCAGACAGAGGGTCAAGATCGATAAGCGCGACTTTCTGTTGTGTTCGGGCGGCGAACAATGCAAGGTTTGTGGCAGTAGTTGTTTTTCCAACGCCCCCTTTTCCTGAGGCAATTGCTATTGTCATGGACATACTAATTATGTACCATTAATTGAAGGATCTGTACAGTAAAGAAAGATTTTCACTTGTACTGTAATATTTGATTTCTCTGTGTTATTATTAAACAACAAGAGAGTGTAGGGAGTATTGTTGATGCGGTTAAATGAAGCTTCTCTTGAGAGTCAGTTGCCCTTGGATGTAATTTACGAACACAGTCTTGAGGTAGCAAGAAAATACCGGGAAGCACCGGAATATGTATCCCTGTATGTTCGTGAGCTTTTAAGAAACAACGGCTTACTGGAATCAGAAAATGAAAAAGCCGTCGAATTAAAAAAGATCATTGAAGAGAATGAAAACCGGGTGGATCGGGGAGAGCAATCTGATGAGCTTCAGCGTATTCGTAATTTTGTTGAAGAGCGGGATGCAGCCCTCGAACTGCAACGTGCTTCTGAAGAAATCAGTTTTCGAAAACGAATAGAGGAGTTCTATTTACCGAAGCAGCTGGTAAATGCAATTATTGAAAAGGGAGAGATTCCTACAACCACCGCAGAACAGTTTGTCGGGATAGGTTTTATTGATATCGCCGACTATACATTTCTTTCTAAGTTCTTAAGTCCCAACGAAAACCAGGCCGTATTAAATGGTCTTTATGCTGCTTTTAATTTTGTATTAAACCGACATGGCGGATACCTCAATAAAATTGAAGGGGACAGCCTTATGTTTCACTTTGGAGGTACCCTTGATCCGAATGTACATGATTTAGATCGGGAACAGCAGGAGCGTTATATCGCCCGTGAGCTTTTTTATACCTGTGTAGAAATGCAGCGTGTGGCCTTTTTATTTAATCAAGCCAACGACCGGTTTCTGTACAATGAGGAGCCGGGGACTCGTGAATCAATATCAAGGGCTTATGAAATCATACGAACTCTACGTACAAGCAATGAGCTCTCTCCGTCAATAAACGCATTTTTTCAGATTCGTGTAAGAATCGGAGCAAACATTGGAGAAGTGACCGTTGGCAATTTTGGCCCTGAGGGTGCGAAGCAGTGGGATATTATAGGGGTTCCCGTAATAAAGGCAAAACGCATGGAATCTACCGCACCGGTGGGAGGCTTTCGGATTTCAGAAGAGTTTTATAACGTATTAAAATCCAATGGTACTGTAGATGAATACTATAAGAGGTTTAAGCGTGAAGCTGAGGCTTTGTTCGGAAGTTTTAAGCATATTACTATGGATGAGTTGTTCAAGTTTGGAAAGGTAACCCTTAAAGATAAACGTAACGCGATGTTTAACACCTACAGTATACAAGTAAACCCCGGGCTTCCGGAAGCTATCATGAATCAGGTTGATTTGCTGATAAATAAGGGGCAGGAAGGGGCACAACGAATACTTGATATGCTTAAGTACTACCGGGGGAACAGGTTTGTCATAAACGGTCTTGAATCGGTTTTTAAGAGGCGGGGCATCTATGTGCGAAAGCAGGAACTTCTAAAATTGATTCTGCCAAGTATGTATGAGCGAGTGCTCAACGAGAATAACGGGGACACCGAAAAGGCCCATGGGGCTATCGAAAATGACTATAGCCTCTACAGTTTATTTGAACTGCTGGGCAGAGTGCAGGATACCGTAAAGGTTGATCAACTGCCCGAAAGGCCGGATTTTGATTTTAGCTCGTATAAACAGCATATGGAAAGTATTCGTGAGTGGATGGAATACGAGAACACCTATCGAGAAAAACGGGTATATCAACGAACCTATTTTTATAACTTTATTTTTCCAATGGTTTTTTACGCAATTCGAGCCTGTATTATAGAATTTCAACAGAAAGCCGCCGAACTTACTGAGCTTAGTGAGGCCGATGTATCTTAAGGCCGGCCATTTTTCGAAACATCTTTATCAATCGTGCTGCTTCATTTTCAGAAAGCCCTGAACGGCTGAATATATCTGTGAAGAACCTTCCCACTTCCTCTTTCTCGTTCTGTTTAAAGAAACCTATTTGATCAAAAGAATCGGTTACTGTGTGGCTAAGTTCAAGAAGACGGTGTTGATCTATTGCCTTAAAGGCCTGCATCGGCGGACGGTATTCACGGGAAAGGGTGTATGCAATAACTTGTACGGCATGAGAAAGGTTCAATGAGGGAAAACTTTCAGAAGTCGGTATACGTACGGCAACATTACAGAGGGCTAACTCTTCATCGGTGAGGCCGTCGGATTCACGACCAAATACAAGAGAAACAGGACCGCTGCCCATAGTCGCGAGATGCTCTGTCAACTGTTCCGGTAAAAGCGAAAAATATTTTCTATATTTGCCGCGTCTGCGTGTAATACCTGCGGCTAAAATGCTTCCTGCTAATGCTTCTGAAAGGGAAGGGTAAAATACAGCATTTTCAAAAAGGTCCCGCGCGTGGAGGGCGAAAGTTTTTATTTGATCGAGATCAAAATATTCACGGGTGCGGCCTACAATAATGAGCCGCGTAAAGCCCATTGTTTTCATAGCCCTGCATACGGAGCCGACATTGCCGGATGTCTGTGGACCCACCAGGATAACCTGAAAGCGTTGTAATTCCAGTTCCATTTTTCTTGACATTACTTCTCTCTAAAGGGTACAATGAATAAGGTTGTTTATTATATTGAACGAGATTGTATCTGTCAAATGGATGGAAGTGTAAAATACAGAAGCGATATGATTGAACAGGCCCCATTTCAAATTGGGCGCAATATTCAAGAAATCCGACGAAAACTGAATATGACACTCGGGCACCTCTCAGCTCGTAGCGGTGTTTCAAAGGCAATGCTTTCACAAATAGAAACCGACAAGGTAAATCCTACCGTCGTGACATTGTGGAAAATAGCAAATGGACTGAACGTTGATATCGATGTGCTTCTAAAAGGAAGCGAAGAGATCGAAAAAAAGTTCAATGTAAGTCGAAAAGATGAAATAACTACAATAGATGCTGAAGAGGGAAAAGTTCATATCCGGGTTTTATCGCCCTTTTCAATGGTGGAAGACCTCGAGATGTACTTACTTACCTTTGACAGCGGTGGAAAGTTGGAATCAGAACCACATTTTCCCCAAACCGAGGAGTTTCTCACTATCATTGATGGAACAGTTGAAGTAGATGCCGGTACCCACAGTACGGAGTTGCATACAGGAGATTTTATCAATTACCACTGCGATGTGAAACACGCAATCTACAATAGGTCGGAGAAGCCGGCAATTCTTCACATGATTGTTCGATTTAATAAACAAGGTTAGAAGCCCTTAGTCCTTAGCTGGGCTAAAGCATATAAGGGCTTCCTGGGGTGTACAAGAAGAGTTCTATTACAGCTTGTTATTAAGAGGGAATGTCGGAGTAGGGTATATCCTTCTCATAGTTAATTCCGGGAACATCAAAACCATGGATACGTAAAAAATCGCTCCTAAAACCTTCCATATCACCGAGCTCAGACAGTGTTTCTTCGGTCACAGTCTCCCAACGTCGGGCGACTTCCTGCTGAATCTCCGGCCTCATCTCAAAATCGTCAAGGCGAATTCTCCCATCAGAGTCGGTTGGAACAGCAGACCCCGTATATAAGCGGTTGCGATAAAGGCGGACCATTTGTTCAATGCAGCCTTCGTGAAGATTTTGTTCTTTCATGACGGAAAAAAGCAAGGAAATGTAAAGCGGTACCGCCGGTATCACCGCACTGGCCCGTGTAACCACCGCTTTATTGATAGAAACGTAGGCAGCACCCTTCAATGGCTCAAGCTGGGAGTTCATATTGTGGGCGGTTGACTCAAGGTGCTCCTTCGCCCTTCCAATTGTACCGGAACGGTAAATGGGGTGGGTGATCTCAGGGCCGATATAAGAGAAGGCAACAGTCTGAAAGCCTTCGTCGAGGAGATCGTTATTCTGAAGATAATCTACCCATAGTTGCCAGTCTTCTCCCCCCATAACTTTTACCGTGGCCTCAATCTCTTCCTGAGTTGCGGGCTCAAGACTTACCTCTGAGATAGTATCTTTCATAAAATCTACTGAACGGGTGGTGTAGGTAGATCCAATGGGCTTAAGTGATGAACGGTGCATTTCGCCGGTATCCGGGTCGGGCCGAACTCCTGATGCAAGGCTGTATACAAGAAGGTCTACCTTCCGTCCGCGTTCTTTCAGCAGTGAACCGATCTTGGCTCTGGTTTCATGGGAAAAGGCGTCGGAATTGTAACTGAAAGAAGTAAGTCCAGCGTGCGCCGCAAGGCTATCAAAGGCGCGGGTGTTGTACCAGCCCGGGGTCGCGGGACGTTTCTCTGAAGGTTCTCTTTCAAAGGATACACTAATGGTCTCCGCTCCGTACCCGAACCCTCCCACAAGGCGAGATGCCAACCCATATCCGGTTGAACCGCCGATTATAAGTACGGTTTTAGGCCCACGCCCGTTCCCGCCTGATACAGGCTTTTTCTGTTCGGCACTATCCACGGCGCTTTCGCCTTTCAGGTCTGGTGAAGGGGGGGCTGTATCAGAACCTAGTGGAGTGCCCTGCCCCGGGGTAGCAGTAAAATTCATTTTCTCAACAAATTGTTTTTGAAGCTGTACTTCCATTGCACATCCGGCGGGATGGGCGTTCATGCAAATGCCCCCGCGTATTTTAGGTCTTATCATTTTTCCTTCCTTTTACTTTTGTTGTGAAGTGTCCACCAGGCAGAGCCATTCGGCCTCTGCGGCAAGTTCGTCACCAACAAAGGCCTTTCCCTTTTGTTTTAAAGTTCTGCCGGTGACTCTGAGGTTTTCAATCTCAAATCGAACTTCCTCTCCCGGTTTTACCTGGCGTCTGAATTTGGCTTTTTCGACTGTAGCAAGAAAAAAAAGGGCATCCCCGAGGGTTCCCTGTGCATTTATGCCTGCACCGCCGCACTGGGCCATTGATTCAATGAGTAAAACCCCCGGTACAACAGGGTATCCGGGAAAATGACCGGCAAAGAAGAACATCTCCTCATTGAAACGTTTTTTTCCAACAATGCCTTCATCGCTATAGGATTCCAAGGAATCTACAAACAGAAAGGGATCACGATGGGGAAGCAGCTTTTCTATACTCTGTGTAGGGTCACTCATTCGGAAAACTCCTTAATCAATACTACCCCGTTATGGCCGCCGAATCCAAGGGAGTTGGAAATTACCGCACGGACCTCTGTTTCTATGCCGCGATTTGGAACATAGTCGAGGTCACATTTTTCATCCGGTTCCTCGAGGTTTATAGTAGCAGGTACAAAGTTGTCCCGTATAGATAAAAGGCCGATAATCGCTTCGACCCCGCCGGCGGCTCCGATCATATGACCGGTCATAGATTTTGTGGAGGAGACCTTTACCTTATATGCATAGTTTCCAAAGGTCTTTTTAATAGCAGCTGTTTCTATCGGGTCGTTGGTTGGGGTGCTGGTTCCATGGGCGTTAATGTAATCAATATCCTCCGGCCGCATACCGGCATCCTCTAATGCTATCTTCATAGCCCTCGCGGCGCCGTTTCCCTCTGGGTCCGGCGCTGTAAGATGATAGGCATCACAGGTCATTCCGTACCCTGCAACTTCGGCAAGTATAGGGGCGCCGCGGCGCTGTGCATGTTCAAGCTCTTCAAGCACAAGAATACCGGCACCTTCGGCGATAACAAAGCCGTCCCGGTTTTTGTCGAAGGGGCGGCTGGCAAGCTCGGGGGTGTCATTATACTCAGTAGAAAGCGCCTTGAGGGCGCAAAACCCGGAGACACCAAGGCCGGTTATGCAGCCTTCGGTTCCGCCTGTGATCATTACATCGGATTGACCATGCTGAATAGCTCTAAATGCCTGGCCGATTGCATCTGTTCCCGAGGCGCATGCTGTTGTGACGGTATAGCAGGGGCCGTGGAAACCGTACTTAATTGCTATATGGCCCGGCCCTTCATTGCTAATAATTTTAGGGATTGTCATAGGCGGTACCCGTCGAGGCCCCTTGTCGAAAAGGGTGCGATGGCCTTCCTCGATTATTTCAAAACCGCCAATACCATTGCCGAGGATAACCCCTGCTTTTTCAGAGTCAATCTTTTCGGCATCTATCCCGGCCTGCTGCATGGCCTGAACAGCTCCGGAAATTGCATATTGACTAAAAAGGGCCATTTTACGTGCATCCTTTTTATCGACAAAATCACTTGGATTAAAATCCCTTACTTCACCGGCGATTTTGGAGGGATACTCCTCAGGATCAAGGTGAGTTATCGGCCCGATTCCGGATGTACCGGTTTTAATCTTACTCCAAAACTCTTCTATATTATTGCCCAGGGGGCTCACCACCCCAATTCCGGTAATTACTACTCTTCTATTCATATGCTCACTCCTCAAACTCATCTATTCTATCTATCTTATATTGCAATCTTACATTGCAAGTCCGCCATCTACAACAAGGGTTTGTCCCGTAATATAACCGGCCTCATCAGAGGCAAGGAAGATCACTGTTGAAGCTACCTCCTCCGGTTTTCCGGTACGACCGAGCGGTATTTGGCTGGTAAGCGTTGTGCGGGCTTCTTCATTCAGTTTTTCAGTCATCGATGTATCGATATATCCGGGGGCGACCGCATTTACTCGGATTCCTCTGGAAGCGACCTCCCGTGCTAAACTTTTAGTGAAACCAATAAGGCCTGCTTTTGAGGCGCTGTAGTTAGTTTGACCGGCATTTCCCATAATGCCTACTACTGAAGAGACGTTTATTATTGTTCCGGTCCGGGCTTTCAGCATTGGACGTACTACTTTTTTGCAGGCGGTATACACTGAGGAAAGATTTGTCTGAATGACCGCATCCCAATCTTCGTCTTTCATTCGCATCAAAAGCCCATCCCGGGTTATACCGGCATTATTGACCAGTACATCAATCCCGTTTTCACTTTTTAATATTGAATCTATAACTTCTTCCAGGGCGGAACGCTCGGTAATATCGGCGGCATGCCATCTATAGCTGCCTCCTGCCTTTGCCGCCTTTTCCTGCAACTCGGCGGATCTGGTGCTTTCAGTTCGGCTTAATGCATGGACCTGGGCTCCTGTTTGGAGGAATGATTCGGCGATTGCTTCTCCGATACCGCGGGAGCCGCCGGTAATTACCACTGTTTTTCCTGCAAAGTTCATACTAATTCTCCTATCAACTCATCAAGTTTTTCCCGGCTGTCCGTCGGTTTGCATTCAATTTTTTGTTCCGACTTTTTCCACAGACCGGTCAGCACTTTTCCCGGCCCCGTCTCAATGCACAGGTCGTACCGTCCTCTGCCGATTTCCGACTCTTCCCGGACCCATTGCACCGGTGAGGAAATTTGCAAAACTGCATTTGTTCGCACGTCGGTTGCGCTCTTTAATGCGCCGCCGGTCACATTGGAATAGAGAGGTTTTACTGGATCACGCAATGTATAATCGTGCAGATAGTTTTCGAAGCGGCTGCCCGCTTGCAATAGAAGGGGAGTGTGAAAGGGACCAGAGACTTTAAGCGGAATAACCCTCCGTGCCCCTGCCTCTTTCAAATGTAATGAAGCTGTTTTTATGGCATTGGATTCTCCAGATATGACGGTCTGCTCTAAAGAGTTGTAGTTTGCCGGAAAGGCCCCTTCAATGCCGGCCATAATTCCTTCAACCTTTTCCGAGGGGAGACCGATAACTGCGGCCATGCCGCTATGAGAGCCTGCCCTTTGAAGTTCCACCGAGGCTTCCGCCATTATCCGTCCACGTTCCATAACAACGGGAAATACATCTCCTTCGGAAAGGACCCCGGCATCAACATACGCGGACCATTCGCCCAGACTAAAGCCGGCGGCCCCATCGGATTCTACATGATGCTCAATTAAATACCGCCTTACAGCAAGATTCATTAAGGTTATAGCAATTTGTGTATTTTGGGTTTCTTTAAGTTCATTTTCGTCGGATTCGAAAAGAAGCGCTCGAGTATTGCGCCCACAGGCGTCAGAGGCGAGTTCAAATAGTTCTTTTACCGCTGGGCATGCTTCAAATAGATCTTTTCCCATACCGGGATACTGGGCTCCCTGACCGGGATAAAGAAAGCAGAGCTGCATATTCTTCCTCCTTGATATGTGTGTTATTACCTTATCGAATAAGATAATATCGGTCAACGGCCGAATTAGAGGCAAAAAAATATGCCCTCTCTGTGTCGTATAAGCCGTGGTCACCACCACCGAAAAACATTACCAACGTAACAAATTACCTCCATAGGTAAGGCCGGCCCCGAAGCCTGTGAGTAAAATGTAGTCGCCCTCGGCTAACTTATCGTTTTCATACATCTCGTTAAGTGCAATTGGAATTGATGCGGCGGAGGTATTCGCGTACTCATGAATATTGGTGTAAAATTTATCGATCGGCATTTTAAGACGGTTCGCCGCCGCCTGAATAATTCGAATATTTGCCTGGTGGGGGACTATCCATTGTAATTGTTCAACCCCTCTCTTGTTTCTCTCAAGGAGGGATTTAATAATTTCAGTATTTACTCGAACAGCAAAATTGTAGACCTGTCGTCCGTTCATCTGAATGTAGAGGTCCTCCTCCGGAGTCTTTCCTTCAGCAAAGGGTTCCCGGGATCCCCCTGCCCGACGTACTAGATGTTCCGCACCCTTGCCCTCCGAACCTAGGATAGAGTCTAATATGCCCCGTTCCGGGTTTGGAGATTCGGAAAGAACCGCAGCTCCGGAACCGTCTCCGAATAACACACAAGTGTTGCGATCTTTCCAGTTGGTAATTCGCGAGAGGGTTTCAGCCCCTATAAGCAGAATATTTCGGGCACTCCCTGCACTGATCATTGCTCTTGCAGTTTCTAATCCATATACGAATCCGGTGCATCCGGCGACAAGATCAAAGGCACCGGATTTATTCAGGCCTAGTTTATCCTGAACAATAGAAGAAGTAGAAGGAAACCCGATAAAATCCGGTGTAGCGGTAGCTAAAATTACCAGATCAATATCATCCGGTGTGACGCCGGCCCTTTCCATAGCAAGGGTGGCGGCTTTTACCGCTAGATCGCTGGTGGATTCCTTCTCGTCACACAGGTGTCGAGCCTGAATACCGGTATGAGACTGAATCCACTCATCGGAAGTATCAACAATCTGTGCCAGTTCATCATTGGTCATTCGTTTCTCAGGTACATATGCACCGATAGATCGAATATATACACTCATAAATCCTCCTCATTACATGTTCATACTCAAAGATACAAAGAACTACATACTTTTTCCAATTCGTCAAGGGGAAGAAAAAGATGAGCCCTTCCTTATGTCTGTTTGCAAGTAGTAAATTCCTTCATAGTCAGAATAACTCCAATTTTTTGTAGAGGGTGGAAAAAAAATCGAAAAAGAGTTACATTTCGGTTGACGGCCGAATAGTACTATGATAGCTTTCGCTGAAATTTGCAATATTACGGTCTTGAAATCTGGAGGTACGAATGAAAAAGAGTGAAATAATTGAACTGATAGAAAAAATCGACACTAGTTCTCTTGCAGAGATGTATATAAAAGATGGTGAATTTGAACTGAGTCTCAAAAAAGCCGGAGCGGTTGTTCAGCAGGTAGCAGCGCCCCATTCCGCGCCACCGGAGGTTGAACCTCAAACAGTACCCAGTGCTGTTCCTGCTTCAGAGAGCGGAGAACAAAATGAGATAATAACAGCACCGATAGTAGGGACCTTTTATCGGTCTCCTTCGCCGGATTCGCCTCCCTATGCCGATGAGGGGGATGAATTAAAAGAAGGAGATACCCTTTGTATAATTGAAGCCATGAAAATTATGAATGAGCTTGAAGCTGAGTTTGACTGCCGGATAAAGCGTGTGTTAGTTGAAAATCAGCAGATGATCGAATATGGAACTCCCCTGTTTGAGGTAGAGAAGCTATAGTTATGGTCAAATCGGTATTTATAGCAAATCGCGGTGAAATAGCCGTGAGGATTCTCCGTACTCTTAAAGAGATGGAGATAGAGTCGGTAGTTGGTTATTCCGAAGCCGACCGAGAGTCTTTAGCAGTAGAATTGGCAGACAAGGCCGTATGTATAGGACCAGCCGAGGCAAAGAAAAGCTATTTGCATAGCGCGAATCTTATATCCGCCGCTCTCTTTGCCGGCTGTGATGCTGTTCATCCAGGTGTGGGTTTTCTATCAGAGAGCGCTCTGTTTGCTCAACAGGTAAAAGATGCGGGGCTCGTATTTATCGGGCCGGAGTCGGAGACAATTTCTTTCTTAGGAGATAAGGTCCAGGCAAAAAAAACCGCCGCCGACGCGAACTTGCCGGTTACACCGGGAAGCGATGGTCCAGTTTCAGACCTAAAAACAGCAACCGCCTTTGCCGAAGAGGCGGGGTATCCCATTATAATAAAAGCAGCCTCCGGAGGTGGAGGTAAGGGAATGCGGATTGTGCGGGAAAAGTCCGAACTGGAATCTGCAATGCGGATTGCAACCCATGAAGCAGAGACTTCATTTTCAGATGGTACTATTTATATGGAAAAGTATCTTGAGAACCCCCGCCATATCGAAGTACAGATTTTGGCGGATACCTATGGAAATGTAATTCATCTCGGTGAACGCGATTGCTCTTTGCAGAAGAATCATCAGAAAGTGTTGGAAGAAAGCCCCTCTCCCGGTATAGATCCCGAGATACGTGAGAGGATGTGTTCCGACGCGGTAAATCTGTTCAAAAAAATCGGGTACAAAGGTGCCGGTACTATTGAGTTTCTGTTTGATGGGGATAATTATTATTTTATGGAAGTCAACGCCCGCGTACAGGTGGAGCATCCGGTATCGGAATACATTAGCAATGTGGATATCATCAAGGAACAAATCCGCGGTTGTAGCGGAGAGCCGATGGATATTCGTCAAGAGGATGTACGCCTGGAAGGAGCTTCAATCGAGTGCCGAATCAATGCCGCTACCCCCGGACGTATCACTCGGTATTTACAACCGGGGGGGAGAAATGTTCGGGTAGATTCATTTTTATACCAGGGATACACGGTATCACCCTTTTACGATGCCCTGGTGGCAAAACTAATTACCTATGGACGTGATCGCCGTAGTGCAATTGCACGAATGAAAAGGGCCCTTGATGAATACATTATTGAAGGAATTGAAACCAATATTGAGGTACAGAAGAAGATTCTCAATAGCACCTTGTTTCAACAGGGGACCTTCGGTACCTTTGGGCTCTCCCGAATCCTTGAGGAGTAGCATATGGGAATATTCGATAAGTTAAAAAAACACTCAAGACGGCCTCAAAAGGAGAGTCGTGTAAGATGGAGAAGTACAGGCCCTAAAAAGGGTCGTACCGGTCAGAAGAAGAACGAACTGGCCTATATAGAAGAAAAACATGCATGCCCGATATGCCATCGGCATATTGACGATAAAATATTGAAAGAAAATATGTATGTGTGTCCCGGTTGTAACCATCATTTTCAATTGGCCTTAAAAGAGCGTATATCGTCAATTGCAGACCCGGGCACTTTTAAAGAGTTCGATGCAAGTATTCGCTCCGTCGATCCGATTGAGTTTCCCGGGTACAAAGAAAAACTCGAGAAGGCAAAGCAAAAATCCGGACAGAATGAAGCCGTTACAATCGGTACCTGTCTCATTGAAGGGCGATCAGCCGCCTTAGGTGCAATGTCCTTCGCCTTTATGGGGGGAAGTATGGGGGTTGCCGTAGGTGAGAAGGTGAGCCGGTTGTTGTTGAAGGGGGCGGAAAAAAATCTTCCTGTAGTACTTTTTGCTGCCTCAGGCGGTGCTCGAATGCAGGAGGGGATACTATCTTTGATGCAAATGGCCAAAACGAGTCACGCCATTGCCCTGCTTCAAGAGCAGCGGTTGCCCTTTTTTGTGGTACTCACCCATCCTACTACCGGTGGAGTCACCGCGTCCTTTGCAATGCTTGGAAATGTGATACTGGCGGAACCCGGTGCTCTGATAGGTTTTGCCGGACCCAGGGTCATTGAATCTACAATTAAGCAAAAACTTCCGGAAGGGTTTCAGCGGTCCGAGTTTCAACAGGAGAAGGGATTCGTTGATGCCGTTGTCGACCGAAAACAGATGAAATCCACCCTTTCGTTTCTAATCGATACCCATGTTCCAAGAAGGGAGGTGCGTTAACTCATGCCTGAGATAAATTTTCATAAGAAACTCAAAGAATTAAAAAAAATGGCCTCCGAAGAACACATGCAGGTATATGAGGACCTTTCAAAAATCGAGCACAAGCTGTTCGGCGGTAAAGGTAGCACCTCAGCCTGGGAGAAGGTTACCCTCGTACGTCATCCGGAACGGCCCACCGCCCTCGATTATATTGAACGCGTGTTTGATAATTTTTTTGAGCTCCACGGCGACCGGCTTGGGGGAGACGACGCCGCTTTAATCGGCGGTATAGCCTTTTTTGAGGGAATTCCTGTTACGGTTATTGCACATCAGAAGGGAAGAAATCTAAAGGACAGCATTTACCGTAATTACGGGATGGCCCAACCCGAGGGATATCGCAAAGCCCTCAGACTTGCCCATGAGGCTGAAACCTTTGGCCGACCGGTAATAACTTTTATAGATACCCAGGGGGCATACCCGGGAATTTCCGCGGAAGAAAAGGGTATAGGTGAGGCCATCGCCCGAAACCTCAAGGAGTTTTCACGGTTGCAGGTCCCTGTAATTTCAATTGTAATTGGTGAAGGCGGTTCAGGGGGTGCTTTGGGAATCGGCGTCGGAGATAGGATATTCATGCTTGAAAACTCCGTATATTCGGTTATATCCCCCGAGGGCTGTGCTTCAATTTTGCTTAGAGATGCTTCAAAGGCGAATTTGGCTGCGGAACTTATGAAGATGACTGCCCGCGATCTTCTGGGGCTTGGAGCTATTCACGGAATTATTTCAGAGGGAGAGGGCGGCGCACATAAGGATGTCGAAAATACCGCCCGTTATATTCAAGAAGCCTTGGCACAGCAGTTGCCTATTTTGATAAATAAAAAAGTCCCCCAATTGCTGAAAGAACGATCTCAGCGCTTGTTATCAATGGGCCCCTACTACGAGGAACAGGAAGAGCGGCAACACTTTTTTTCAAGGATCTTCGGAAGGGGGAGCTGATGTGTGGACCGAAGCTGCAGAATCAACAGTAACATCAGGCGTACCGGCATTTGTATGCGCACCTGAGACTGTAGAATTATGAAAGAAAAGATGCTACACTTGTTTTTACCATGAGAGTAACAGCCGTATCTACTGGACTGCTGGGAGTAATCGCTTTAATAATGATGGGGGCGGTCTTAAAAATGGCCTCCTCCATATTGTTGCCCCTCTTTATAGCTATTTTTCTATCATTTATAATTGCCCCTCTTGTTAATTTACTTGATAAACTTCATATCCCCCGCATTTTAGCTTTAATTATGGTGTTGCTGGTACTTTTTGGGGCTATGTTTCTTGTGTTTTTATTTTTGCAGACGAGTGTAAATTCCTTTATTAAAGAGTATCCAAAATATGCCGCCCGGTATACGGAGATTAGTTCACAAATCGAGGCTATGGTATTAGAGAGGTTTGATGTCTCCTTTGATTTCTCTACAGACATAAACTGGCAGGGGGCACTGCGGGATTATCTGGTAAGTTTTTCAAGTTCTCTACTAAATTTTTTTAGTTCTCTAATCTTGATTATTATTTTCTTAATTTTTCTGCTGTTGGAAAAACCGCTTTTCAAACACAAACTGGCACGGGCTTTTGATGAAGAGACGGGTAGACAGATCGGCCGGATTATTGAACATATAAATCAGCAGGTCGGACGATATATTAACCTTAAATTTTTTATTAGTTTGGCAACAGGTATCCTCGTATGGTTCTTTCTCCTCGTTATAGGTGTTGATTTTCCCCTGGTGTGGGGAGTCCTGGCATTTCTGCTTAATTTTATTCCTTCTATCGGTTCGTTTATTCTAATTGTAATTACTATCACCATGGGGGTTGTGCAGTTTTATCCGAATATGGGGAAAATAGCGGCAGTTGCGATTGCAATGATAGCTACCCAGGTAACCATTGGAAATTTCCTCGATCCTCGTCTCCAGGGACGTCGTCTTAACATAAGTCCCCTTCTTATTCTTTTTTCTCTTATTTTCTGGGGATGGATTTGGGGGGTTGTGGGCATGTTTCTATCGGTCCCCATAACTGTAGTAATACAAATTACATGTGAAAATATTCCTGCCCTGCGACCTATTGCCGTGATGATGGAAAGTGGACATGTGAAACCGATTGAAACGCCCCCCAGAATTGATAAAATACCGAATTAATAAATCTCACTTCTAGCTGCACCTGTAACTGGCTATGTGTAAAATGAGAAATCCGGCATGTATACCGTTGTCTCTTTTCCCAAGCCGCGTTATAGTAGCTGAAGATCTATAGGAAATGGAGAACTATGATGGACAAACCGCGCATACTGACCGGAGACCGGCCTACAGGTAAGTTACACCTAGGCCACTATGTTGGATCTATTTTCAACCGTGTAAAGTACCAAGAAAAATATGACTGCTTTTTTATAATAGCCGACTTGCACATGCTTACTACTAAGCCGAGTAAAGAAGATATTGAGAATATCACCGCGAATTCGAAGGAGATGGTCCTCGATTATCTGGCCTGCGGCATCAACCCGGAGGTATCAAAGATATATTTGCAGTCTGCCGTGCACGAAGTATACGAGATGAACCTTATTTTTGAAATGCTTGTATCGGTACCTCGGCTGCAAAGGCTTCCAAGTATAAAGGATATGGCAAATTCGGCTAATCTGAATGAGATACCCTTTGGTTTACTTGGATATCCTGTGTTACAGGCCGCGGATATACTAATGCCGCGGGCAAATTTAGTGCCCGTTGGTAAAGATAATGAATCCCATGTGGAGCTTACCCGAGAAATAGCAAGAAGGTTCAATTCTCTGTATGGAGAGGTTTTTCCAATACCCGATGTAAAAATTGGGGAAGTACCGACCCTGGTGGGTACTGACGGAAGCGCGAAAATGTCGAAGTCTTTAAACAACGCTATTTTTATTTCCGATGATGCAAAAACGGTTGAAAAGAAAGTTCGGAGCATGTACACGGACCCGAACCGCGTGAGGGCCGATGTACCCGGAAAAGTTGAGGGTAACCCGGTATTTATTTATCACGATATTTTTAATCCCAATAAAGAAGAGGTTGAGGATTTAAAAGAGCGGTACCGTACAGGTAAAGTTGGTGATGTCGAGGTAAAAAGTAAACTGGCGAAGGCTCTAAATAACTTTTTGGATCCCCTGCGGGATAAACGTCAGGCGTATCAGGAAAAAACCGGATTGGTTGAAGAGGTTATTTTTGAGGGTACAAATGTCGCGCGAGAAGAGGCGAAGGCTACCCTTGTTGCTATGAAAAAGGCGATGGGTTTGACAGGAGTATGGAACCGGATTAGCAGGGGGGCGGAAAAGGCGCAAAAGCGGCGAGAGAAAGCATCTTCTTAAATGAACATTACTCCGGATACCGTATATAACTTCAGAACAAGAATATGGAATTATTACCGGGAATACGGGAGGCCCTTTCCCTGGCGAGATACCGACGATCCCTATGAGATTCTCGTATCGGAACTTATGCTTCAGCAGACACAAACTGAGCGTGTTCTTAAGAAGTACGGGCCCTTCTTAGATCGGTTTCCAGACTATGCCGCTTTGGCACATGCCGAGCTGGGAGAAGTCCTTGCACTATGGCAGGGGCTTGGTTATAACCGACGTGCCCTGGGCTTAAAACGCATTGCCGAACTTGTGCATACCTCGTATTCCGACACACTGCCCGATGACCCGGAAATTTTGCAGAGTTTTCCGATGATAGGGGTGGCCACTGCAGGTTCTTTACAGGCCTTTGTATTTCAGAAACCGGTATCTTTTATAGAGACTAATATTCGACGGGTAATACTGCATCATTTTTTTGCTGAAGAAGAGTGCGTTCGGGATACACGGATAATGGAAGTAGTATCTCAGGTCCTTGACACCTCAAATCCCAGACATTGGTATTATGCCTTGATGGATTACGGGGTGTACCTGAAATACGCAATTCCAAATCCAAACCGTCGCAGCGCCCATTACCGACGTCAAAGTCCCTTTGAAAATTCAAACCGGCAAATACGCGGGGCCTTGCTCCGTGTAATGAACGGAGAAGGACCGCTTACAAAGGGAGAAATCTGTGTAAAAATGGATTCCTTTGAAGATGAACGGGTCCTCTCCTGTCTTGCCGAGCTTGAGCGTGAAGGTTTTATCGCCGCTGAAAATGAAACTTACCGTATAGGATAGATATTAAGAGACGGCGGTTTCCAGGGCAACCTCCATCATTTGTGTGAAGGTTTTCTCTCTTTCTTCACTGGTAGTCTGATCGCCGGTCACAAGATGATCGCTTACGGTAAGCATGGTAAGGGCCTGCGCGCCGAATTTTGACGCTAAAGTGTAAAGTGCCGCCCCCTCCATCTCTACAGCTAGTACGCCGAAGGCGGCCCACTGCTTCCACAAATCCGCATCATCATTGTAGAAAGTATCGGTAGAGAGAATATTACCTACATGAAAATTATAGCCCTTCTTCCGGGCGGCATTCACCGCAGTTTCCAGTAAAGTGTAATCGGCAATAGGAGCATAGGTCATATCAGGAAAACGACGGTCGTTAATTCCGGAATCGTGTGAAGAGGCCATGCCGAATACAATATCCCTGATTTTAACATGCTCCTGCATCGAGCCGCATGATCCTATCCGCATAAGTCTCTTTACACCAAAATTATTGATTAGTTCATGGGTATAAATTGAGATTGAGGGGATTCCCATGCCGGATCCTTGTACGGACACTTTACTTCCCTTATAGGTACCGGTAAAACCGTACATACCCCTGACTTTGTTGTACTGTACCGGATTAGTAAGATAGTTTTCTGCGATAAATTGTGCCCTAAGGGGATCGCCGGGCAGAAGAACTACATCTGCAATATCTCCCTCTTTTGCTCCAATATGAATACTCATTCCTTTTCCTCCTCACATATATGTTAAATATATAATCTTAGACACTGTCTGCTGATGTAATCATAGAACGGTGCCACTGTAAAAGCCATTCGTGTCTCTTGGGGTCCCGACCGTAAGAGTCGGCTAATACCCTAAACACCGGCTCTGTACCCGAGCCTCGCATCCAAATAAAATCAGTATCTTCACCGGCCTCATTGGAAAAAATTATCTTCAGGCCGCCTTTTTCACTGCCGCTTCTATATTCATGACCAAATCCGGTCCTGGCGGTAGTACCTTCATAATTGACTTCACGCCAACTCACAATGCCGTAGGATGAACGAAGAAATTCTTTGTTATGCTCCCATTCCTCAAGAAATACTTCTTCCCAATGACGCTTTAAAGCAGCATGGTCACGGGTTTTTATGTGCATCTTAGCTTCAGCCTCGTAGGCACTGGTAGTTGTAAACGGAGGAAGAGATTCAAGTACCTGGGACAGATTAAAATCCGGTGTATACACAGCGGAGGTTTCACCGCTCCGGCACCATTGGGCGTAGGGGTTGAAATCGGACATTCGGTTCTGTTCCTGTTTTCCCCGAAAGGCAATAAGTTTAGAAAGTGAAAAGACCGTATCCAAGGGGTCTCTCACAGTTGAGGGGTGGGTTATATTTCCCCCGTTGGATCCTTCACCCAATATTCTCACCTGGTATCCCTTTGTCCTGAGCTCCTCCGCCAGGTTTACCGCATTGGCTTCACCAACTTCAGCTCTAAATACTTCAGCCCCAAAAGCCCGGGCTATTCCTTCTATTCTCATGGAAGTAGGGCCGTTGACCACCACCGCTGATGGTTCCTTAAGACCGGTGCCCCTGGAAAGATATTCCTGATACGCTAATTCGGCAAGCACTACCAGGCCGAACACTTCCTGGGCTTCAATTACCCTGGGGGCCGGCGCGTTGCACCCGTCCCGAGAGGATCTGTTTATAAACACAAGATTTCCGCGATCCCCGTCGTTGTCGGGGACATAACCCAGGGTAAAGGCAGAGTTCTTCTCGTTGGCCTTTAAAAGTAAATCTCTGCACAGATCAAGATTTTTTCCTTCAGGTACAATAGGGTGGACTATTTCCTGGGGAGTGTCGTTATGCATCTCGACCAGGAATCCGGCTTCCTCCAAAAAGTGTCGGTCAATCGAAGTGCTGCGGGCGCTGCCGTTCAGCTCTCCTAACACACCGGTCGGTGTATTTTTGAGAGATTCTTTTAAACCCTCAAAAAAGGCAGCCTGTTTCGCCGGTTCCTCGCTGCCGGATACGACTTGCCGGGTAAAGCCTGAATACTTCTGAGCTGCACGCTTCTTAAAAGTCGGCACTGATTCAAGTATAGAACGGTAGGTATCTACATCGGTTTTTCGGCAAAGCTCCGTGACCCTTTCAATGATTGCTGGGCTTTTAAGCAAAGCTTTATAACGGGATATCAGCTCAGCGGAATAGGCGCCACCGTATACCGCACCATTTGAACCACCGAACTTCAATCCGTTGTGTCCGACTGGGTTGTGACTGGCGGTTATGTAGGCAAATCCATGGGCTTCATTATCGAGTTTAACCGCAGACATAAGTTCGGGGGCGGCGGTAATAAAAGTTGCCTTTACTTTAACATCCAAAGAAATAAAAACCCTCAGCATTATATCGAGCACCCCTGGACCGGTAGGCCTGCTGTCGCAGGCAATCCAAACCAGGGGGTGCTGAATTTCTTGTGACCGAAGAAACTCCACAAAGCATAAAGCGGCCGCTCCAGCAAGTACCTTGTCAGCCGCACTTATATCTGGAGTGGTACTTTCTTCATCACCCTCCGGGGCAAAAATTTTCCTCCAGCCGGAGGCTGATAGAATCAAAGGTTTTGCAGCATCGGTTAATTCCCCAAAGGTTGGTATATAATCTGAAAACGGGTCGTGTTCAGGTTCGTAATAGTTCATACTATTTTGTACCATAAGGTCGGCTGCCGTGTCACCACAGTGATTACAATTCATTACCCCCGGACAGGGTTCCCACGGTAAAGTGCTGTGCATTTTCTTACATTTGATATACGATTAAGGAGTACACAACGGATACTGTTATACGGAGAGACGATATGAGAAAACCGGTCCCCAGGGCGGCAGCAATACATGACTTGTCAGGATTCGGCAGGTCTTCTCTTACAATTATTCTGCCTGTACTGTCCACTATGGGCGTGCAGGTATGTCCCTTGCCAACGGCGCTTCTCTCAACCCACACTGGTGGATTTGAAGATTATTATTTTTTAGACCTTACCGAACACATGAAGCCTATAGCAGATCACTGGAAAAAGCTCCAGGTTGATTTTGATGCAATCTATTCGGGCTTTTTGGGGTCCAGTGCGCAGGTTGATATAGTACGGCGATTTATCGACGATTTTCGAAAAAACGATGAGGACCAACTGGTTATGGTGGACCCGGTATTGGGTGATGATGGCGAATTATACGGGCCCTTTGATAATTCAATGGTAGAGGAGATGCGAAGGCTGGTTGAAAAGGCCGATGTAATTACTCCAAATATCACAGAGGCAAGCTTTTTGCTGGACGCTCCTCTGGGTGAGACAGTGTCCCACACACAGATAAAAGAACAACTGCTCGCATTGAGCGAAATGGGGCCGCGCATGGTGGTTATGACCAGCGTTAAAACAGACGGAAAGCCGGATATTTCTACGGTAGTAGCATACGATAGAAAGGACGGTCGTTTCTGGAAGGTTGACTGTGATTATGTACCAGCCTTCTATCCGGGAACCGGTGATTTGTTTGCCGGCGTTTTGGCGGGAAGCCTTCTTCAGGGAGATAATTTACCAATTGCAATTGAACGGGCGGTACAGTTTGTTTCCATTTCTATAAGGGCTACCTTTGGACATCAGGTTCCCCATCGTGATGGGGTCCTGTTTGAGCGGGTTTTGGGGAGCCTCTCTGCCCCACTGACGAGCAGCTATTATCAGGTTCTGGAGTAGTTTTTGAGTTTTAAGGGAATGGTAATCAGTGATTTCGACGGGACCCTCTATGATAAGGCCGGCGGATTTCATGGGCAAGATATAGAGATGCTGAATAACTTAAAAAAATGGGGCTATCTTAGAGTTCTAGCGACCGGACGTTCTCTTGAGTCTCTTTACAGAGCAATAAATTCCGACTTTCCTGTTGATTATGTTGTTTTTTCTTCAGGGGCGGGAGTGTATGATCTTAAGAAGGAACAGCTTCTGAAGAGGACCGTTTTTTCTACCGAGCAGACCATAAGGCTTAGTGAGCGATTAATTGAATTAAAAATTGATTTTATGGTACACCATCCGATACCTGATAACCACTATTTTCACTACTACAAGAGCGAAGGAAGCCGGGATAATGAAAGTAAGGACAGGGACAGTCGTGATGGGGAAAGTGGTCGCTTAAGCAGCCGCGGCGAGGGAAGCCGCGGCGATTTTCTCAGGCGAATAGAGCTTTACAGGGACTATGCACTTCCCTTTGAATGGCGACAGGTCCGGTGGCTTGAGGCCACCCAGTTTGTGCTCATTACACCTGCGGACGAGGGGCTGTTGAAAAGGGTGAAGTCTGAGTTTGAGACCCAATATTCGGTGATATGGAGCAGTTCTCCCCTGGACGGTAGTTCTTTATGGATCGAGCTGTTTCCTTTGGGGGCACACAAGGGAAGCGGCATTGCCTGGCTGGCGGAGAGTCTAGGCATCAACAGAAAGGACACCATGGCGGTGGGAAATGATTTTAACGATATGCATATGCTTGAATGGAGCGGAGCGGGATTTGTGGTAGCAAATGCGCCGGAGGGTTTGCGAGGCAGGTTTTCTGAAGTGGCTCCCTGCGGCGATGGCGGATTTGCCCAAGCGGTGAACAAATGGTTCGATTCACGAGAGAAAACCAATTGATAGCCCTTCTCAGTGCCCTGCAGGCGGAACTCTATCATGTGCACAAAAGAATAGAAGAACCAAGTTTTTCCGACTGGGCGGGAATGCAAATCACAACAGGTAAAATTGCAGATCGAAATATAGTGAGTACATGGACCGGGGCTGGGATTGCCCAATCTGCATTAACAACGCAGTATATTTGCAGCCGGTTTCAGCCGGATTTGATTCTTTTTGGAGGCATTGGAGGGGCCCTCACCTCAAACCTTGATATTGGTGATTTTGTTATTGCCAAAGATGCTGTTCAATGGGATATAGATACCTCTGCTGTAGGGGGTGGTGAAGGGGTGTTTCCCGGCCGACGTCCTGACGGTAGCTATTGGTTCGCTTTAGAAACTGATGCAAATTTGAGCGGGCTACTTGAAAAAACACTAATAAGCTATTGCCAAAAAAGCGGGCGCAAAAACAGAGTGTGCAGGGGACGCTTTTTAAGCGGAGATACGGTTTTTTCACTGAAAAAGAGCGCCGGTGAAAGAAGTAGGTTACAGGAGAAATTCCATGGAGAAATAGTGGATATGGAAAGCAGCAGTGTGGTTTTGGCGGGGAGGGTGAACCGTGTGCCAACAGCGGTAGTGCGCATGGTTTCCGATATCCCCCGTGTTGAGTCCCAGAGCAGCCGGCACAAGGGGCAGTTACAAAGCTTTCGTGAAGTAGTGGACATGTTTTCATTGAGCTATGCCGATATATGTGAGACCTTCCTTTCGAGTCTGTGAAAGACCCCTTCCAAGTAATATCTGATATCCGTTGGTGATATCCGTCGGTAACTTGACTTTTTTGGGCTCAGGAAGTATTATTTCACCCACATTTTCACATGACCTTCAAGGAGAAATTATGTCCAAATCGCACAGAGGAAGCGGAATAAGAGAAATGATAAGTCAGGGGCGTGGCACATGCCCTATTTGCAAACGATCCGGCATCAAGCTGATGTATGAACATGAAGTAAACGAAAAAAAGATCATGGTCTGCAAACAGTGTAATGCGACCATAAAGCACGGTAAAGCAGAAGAAGCACTGGCATCGCTCTAAATCGAAAATCGCTGTATCGAAACTCTTATATAAGAGAAAAAGCCCTATCGCAAAAACGATGGGGCTTTCTTTTGGAGTGCCTAGACCTTACCTGCTTATTCTTTTCAGTTAAGCTGCTTTGTGAGCTCAAGGAAACGGGGTAGTATAGGACCTTCGGGATCATCGAGGGCAATCACTCGGTTATCAATTCTTACCGGATACGGTTTAATATATACTATGCGGCTGTCGTGGAAACCGGCGGAAAGAATCAGCGATTCTTCTGCATGCTGCATCACGTACATCCCCGGGAAAATGAAGTTTCCCAGGGAGTAGGCGATTAACCCGCCCCCATAGGCTTCCATGCCCTGAAGCACATGGGGGTGGTGGGCAAAAACAATATCGGCGCCGGCATCAATGCAACTGCGGTAAAAGCTCTTCTGGTCAGCCCTCGGCTTGGAGGTCCACTCCTCACCCCCATGGGCAACAATTACATCAATAGCATTCGGGTTTGAGGTCCGTTGTATAGTATCGAGAACGCGGGGGCCTGAAAAAATAATGCCTGGTCTGTTATCCGTAACCTGGGCCTGACGTCGCCCATCGAAGCCGTTTTTTTCTCTCCCGTATGCACCCACCGATAAAACTGAAACCGCTGTATTCTTTATTGTGACTTTTACAGGGGCATAGGCGGACGCTGGATCTTCTCCCGCCCCGGATGTTAAAAGTCCATGCTCCTTCAGGTGAACAAGGGTATCGACAAAACCTTGGCCCCCGTAGTCATAACAATGGTTGTTGGTAATAGAGAAATAATCAAAACCGGCATCTGAAAGAGGGGGTAACACCTCCGGAGAAAAACGAAAATTGTAGGATTTTGGTACAGGAGCCCCTCTCCGGGTTACAGCGCCTTCTAAATTACCTATCATCAGATCCTGGGATTGTAAAATCGGAAGGGTATTCTGGAACACCCTTCGCAGCCCCTTCTCCCCCTGACGGATAAGTATTTCCTGCACACCCCGTTGGACCATGATGTCGCCTACAGCGCCGATCCAAACTATCTTCGGCGGAGAAGAAGGGGTTGTTTGAAAGTGTTCTTTCACTTTCTCAAACCAATGTGAGAGCGCGGCGACTGATTCGACAATAGAATCCTTATCCCCTTGGGTTACGACTGCTTCGTTCCACACTAATTCGACAAACTCTTTTGAAATGAGGGGGTAGTCCGGTGATTCGATAGTATTACCGTCCACGGAAAGTGCTTTGTTCGGCAATGCAAGTTCTTCAAGAGGCAGTAGTTGTGTTTCGCTTATATGCTCCCTTTTCACATTATTTCGAGGGTCCCAAAAGGGTACCGCCGGCACGTAGTATCTCGAGTTCAACAGAAAGGAATTTTGTGAGAGCTGTACAGAGGGGGCCATGGGTTTTATTGAGGTAAGGGTAATACGAGCGAGAAGTTCATAGGTATCTTCAGGAGTGTCTGTGGGGAGATCGGAATAGAATACCGCAATTTCTTCAGGAAGGGGGTAGTTTTCACTGAGAGCGGAAAAGTCGCTGTTATGTTCAGTCTCAAAATCCAAGATAATAGCCGGGGTTACATTTTCACTGGAACATGAGGAAAACGTAGTAGCAAAAAGCACTATAATCAGTGTAAGTAAGGCTTTACGTTGCATCTGTTGCTTTTTTATCCTCCGAGTGAAGAAGTTCAAGAATAGAATTGTCCTCAAAATTGGAAAATGCATTTTGAGAGAATCTTTGGATAATCAACGATTCGAGCGAATCTTTGGTTCGATAGGATAAGGTTAGATCCCGGCCCCACAGGGACGAGAGAACTTCCGACAAGGAAGTGTTGGATAACTCTTTGCGGGGGAGGATATGCGGGTTTGTTGTGTGGTCCCTAAAAATTAAATTATGATGTTCAAGCCGGCGAAGATACTTTTCCAGCGACTTTATGGGTATAGAAAAGTGCTTAGCTAAATCCTGAAGTCTTGTAGGCTTTTCTCCCCGGTAAAATTTTTGCGCAATATAAAGATACAATCGTAATCCGGTAAGAAGTTCCTGCTGCGGTGAAATGTCTTTACAGTAGAGGTCATGGGTAAAATTATCACGATGCTGATGTACGAAGGTTATTTCGGCAGCAACAAAAATAATAAACCAGTTCAATGAGAGCCACACAAGAAATATGGGAATAGCGGCGAGGGAGCCGTAGATTATGGAGATACGAATAACATAGTTGGTCCCGTCAATAAACAGAAACCGGGCAACCTCCCATAAAAGGGTTCCTGCGGCAGCACCAAGCACACTGCTTCTAAAGGACACCTTTGCCGAGGGTACTGCGAAAACCATAAGCCAAATAGCTATAAATATAAACAATGTTGGAGCAACTTCTAATAGAAGCTTTATAAAGGCGGAAAAATCAGGATACCCCACCGCAAAATTATGAAGAGTAATGCTGAAGGTAAAGCTTGCCCCGACCAAAAGAGAGCCAATTACAATAACAGCAAGGTACATCATAAACTTTCGGATAAAACCCATCCTCGAAGTACTTGCCCAAATTGCATTGATATTATTGCTTATCCCATTGAGAAGAAAGATCGAAGTGAGGGCAAAAATCAGTAAGCCTACAACTCCAAGGGCCCGGCTGTTTTCAATAAATTGTTCAATATAGTGTAAGGCTTCATCCGTACGGGTAGGGATAATAAAGCGGAACAGGAACTCCTGCAACTGATTTCTCACTGAATCAAATGCTCCAAAACCGGTCAAAAGTGAGAAAATAAAAGCAGTGAGCGGGACTAGGGCTAGGAGAGTTGAAAATGCAAGACTACTTGCCCGGAGCACACAGTTATCGTTATCCAGTTCTTTCCAAAACAGATGTACAAAGCGCAGAAATTTCTGCACATATTGAGTGAGTTGGGCGTACAGTGTGTGAAGGTCCGTGTTTTTTTTCGTTTCCATCAAGGTTCAAATTATAAGTTAAAATTGAAAAAAAACAAAGGCAAAAAGAAGGGCAACCTGTTCTACACAAGATTGCCCTTTATAAATTTTATAAAACGGTAAAAGTTATCTTACCCTGCTTACCTCAAGGTTGTCGAAACTGGCCGCAAGACTATTGGTGCGCAAGGACATGTAACTGCCTCTTCCCGGTGAATCGTCGAGGTAAAAACGTACATAGGTACCAGGTCGGGAGGGATCCCAGATTTTTACAAGACCCGTATCACCGTCAACCTGAATTTTAACTGGAACTTTCAGTTCCATGTTTTCTTTAGTAAGAACTTTAGGATTAAGAGCTACATCGTATCCCTCAATTAATTCCATCCTGGAATGTCCGTAACTTCGGTATACCTGTCCCCGAAAACCAGCTTTTCCATAAGATGGGCTTTCGTCATAGTTAAGCCACAGCAGGTAAGACTCACCGTTACCCCATGATTTGCCGTTATGGGCATCGTCGACAAAAACCTGAACTCCGAACCCAGCCATGCGGTCGGAAAGGCCCCCCGCTTCGTAGCGGACATCAAAGGTATATTCCATCAGGCCGCTTTGGGGTGCTTTAAAATTGATCTTTGCAAGATGTTCCTGGGTATCCTGCTGATAGAGGCGGTTGCTGCGCACTTTCCAGCCGCCGAATTCTCCATAATCCGACATTCCGTAGGAAAAATTCGCTGAAAATACTGAAGTGTCTGCAACTGCCAGTGCGGTACCTGCAAACAGCAGGATAACGCACATTGCGATGGAAATGGTTTGTTTGTTCATGTTCTACTCCCTCTTTGATTTGTAATCGGAATTAAGTAACTCCTTTTAAGATAAAACAAGCGAAGAATCTTCAGGTTACAGAAAAAAAGTGATACTATTGGTTTCCATGGATACTATGGAGACTTTTCTAAAAAAACTGAAAACGGATTCACACTTTTCCCCCCAGGTAAGCCGATGGCATACCATACCTCCCCGTAAAGCCTCATACCTCCTTCCTCCGGAGGACCTTTTTCCAGAACTGAAGGATTTGTTGAAGGCAAGAGGGGTAGATCGGCTTTACAGCCACCAGATTGAGGTGTACAAAGCCGCACGGCGGGGTGAACATGTGGTGGTGGTAACTCCGACGGCAAGCGGTAAGACCCTTTCTTACAATTTACCTGTTGTGCAAACTTTGCTTGAAAACCCTGAAATGCGGGCCCTCTATATGTTTCCGACTAAGGCCTTAAGTCAGGATCAGCAATCCGAGTTAAATGAAATCGTACTGGGCGGGTCGCTCCCCTTGAAAGTTGCCACCTATGACGGGGATACCCCAAAATCCCTGCGGGTTTCCGCCAGGGAGAGCGGAAGAATCGTTATTTCCAACCCTGATATGATGCACGCTGGAGTTTTGCCGAACCATCCAAAGTGGATCAAATTCTTAAGCAATCTCAAATACGTGATTATTGATGAAGTGCATACCTATAGGGGGATTTTTGGATCACACATGACCAACCTGATTCGACGGCTCAAGCGAGTTGCAGAGTTTTATGGAAGTTCCCCCCAGTTTATCCTCTGTTCCGCAACTATCGGGAATCCCAAGGAGCTGGCCGAACAGATTATTGAAGAAGAGGTTACCCTTGTTGATAGAAACGGCGCCCCTTCAGGGGAAAAACATGTGGTGCTTTACAATCCGCCATTAGTTGATCCGGTCCAGGGAATACGACGTGGAGTAGTGTTGGAGGCGAAAAATATCGCTCTTACATTTTTGCGGCGTCGAATTAAGACCATAGTATTTGCGCGTTCACGGCTGAGGACCGAACTTATATCCTCATATCTCAAAAGGGCCGTGAAAAATATGTATACCGAAAATGAGCGCCTGCGTATAGAGTCGTATAGGGGAGGATACCTTCCTAATGAACGGCGGGAGATAGAAAAGGGGCTTCGTGAAGGAAGTATCCATGGAGTAGTATCAACCAATGCACTTGAATTGGGGATTGATATTGGGGCTTTGGATGCGGCGGTTCTGGCCGGTATGCCTGCCTCAATTGCATCTATTCTACAGCAGGCAGGCCGGGCGGGACGAAGGGAAAACGTCTCTATAGCGGTCCTCATTGCATCTGCAGCACCGACGGACCAATTTCTGGTTCAGCATCCGGACTATTTTTTTGGAAGGAGTCCCGAATCCGCCTGGATTAATCCGGACAACCTGTATGTGTTGATCGATCATCTAAAATGTGCGGTTTTTGAGTTGCCTTTTAAAGAGGCGGACAGCTTCGGAAAAACCATGGAAAGAGATGAGCTGGAGGATGTTCTGGCCTATTTGGAAGAAGCCGGAACGGTCCGAAAAAGTGCAGGGCGATGGTACTGGTCGGGGAAGGGGTATCCTGCGGAAGAGGTAAGTCTGAGAACTACATCGCCGCGAAGCGTTGTGATTATCAACACAACCGGCGGCATAAATGAAGTAATAGGAGAGATGGATGTACCTTCGGCAAAGGAGCTGCTATTCCCAAATGCGGTATATCTGCATCGAGGAAACCAATTTCTTTCCCTCGAACTCGATATTGAGAACCTGAAATGCTATGTAAAGGAGTCTCAACTCAATTATTATACCGATTCGGTGGTAAAAACCGATATTAAAGTCCTGGAAGTCGACAGTTCCGACATCGCCCCGGATTGCCGGGTTATTACCGGGGATGTGCTTGTCCGAAGTCAGGTTGCAAAGTACAAAAAGCTGAAATTCGGCACCCATGAAAACCTCGGATATGGGGATATCCATCTCCCGGAAGAGGAGATCCATACCAGGGCTGTTCTAATGTCCTTTGAAACAGACACAAGTGCCGGTCGCGGGATTGAGGGGATAAATCCGGAAATTCGGGAACACGTAATTGCACATATAGGCACCTTAATAAAGAATGTTGCTCCAATTTTTTTGCTATGTGAACGACATGATATTGGCATAGCGGAGCGAATCAAAGATCCCTTTACGGAGTTTCCCACTATTTATCTATACGATACGGCACCGGGTGGTATAGGATTATCGGAGGGCTTTTCCGAAAAGAGAATAGAGATCCTGAAAGGGGCCTATGATTTAGTTGTTCATTGCGGTTGTGAATACGGTTGTCCAAGTTGTATCGGCCCTGACGAGGGGAAAACCGAAGATAATAAAAAAAAGGCTGTTATCAGTTTTCTTAACACGTGGATTGAAAAGGAATGGATACCCGGAAAATAGGAGGTGCAAAAGGTAGTGGCAAAACTGGCCGGTAGATTGCAGCAACTAAGAAAAATGAGAGAAGCGAGGGATGAGAAGGCGGCAGGAGAAAACACGGAAGGAAAAAAAGCAGAGGAAAAAAATCCGGAAGTGCTGTCGAGGCCTTTACCCTGGGAGGGATGGACCGAGCTCTCCCCCTATGTCTGGAAAAGAACTATAGAGGTAGCATATCCAAAGGAAACCCGGTATATCGGGGGCGTATTAATAGAATCAGCCGATATACTCAATTACCTAGTTTTTTATGACTTTGAGACGACGGGGCTTTCGGGGGGTGCAGGGACACTGGTGTTCTTGGCCGGTTTCGGTAGGTTTGATGGAAAGTCTATGAGTATAGATCAGCTAATGCTTGCAGATTATCCCGGGGAAGCCGAATTTATCCGGGAAATTTCTCGCTACCTGTCGGATAAAAATATATTTGTTTCCTACAACGGAAAGGGCTTTGACCGGCATGTGCTTTTGAACCGCCTGAGAATACACGGCTACCGGAACGCTGATATGCGAAGGCAGCTTGATCTGCTGTATCCAACACGTAAAATATGGGGAAAGTCACTGGAGCGCTGCAATCTGGGAAGTATTGAAGCACATGTGTTAAAAGTGACAAGAGTTCTAGATATCCCCGGAGCCCTTATTCCGGAGTGTTACCAAAAATTCTTAAGAACCCGTGAAGAGGGGTGCATGCAGATGGTTGTGGCCCATCATGTGCAGGATATAAAATCACTTGCGCAACTTCTGTTTCATATAGAGAAGGTAGCCTCCGAACCGCACTTACTCATCGACAGCAATGCCGGAGTAGGCCTTGGCCGAATGCTGGCTTCCCTGGGAGATCCCCGGGGGCTAAAAATCCTTGAAAAAGAACTTTCGGAGGGGAATGAAGATGCCGGAAGAATATTGGTGCCTATCTATAAGCGAAAAAAACGCATACCGGAGTTGAGGGGTGTTCTTAACAAAATGACGGCCCTGCGACCGGGGTATTTCCAAATTGTTGAAACTGCAAAACTCCTAGAACATATTGATAAAGACCCGAAAGCGGCGATGGATCTGATACAACCGCTGATCCAACGGCGTGCTCTAGTGTCGGAAGCCCGGTTAAAGGAATTACACTACCGGCGAAACCGACTTCAGCGTAAAATTGAATCCCCTTGAGAGGCGGTTTTAACCTGAGTATGCACCACTAGTGGCTGTACATTCTTTATGTGAAAAGCCCTGATTTACGATTTCGATATTTTTTTGTATAGATCTACATAGTGGGCGGCTGAATCTTTCCAGGAAAAATGGCACTCCATCGCCCGTTTTTGCATTTGTCGAAAATTATCAGGATGATCAAACCAAACCGATACGGCCCATTCGGTGGTATGAAAAATACTTTCCGGAGAAAGAACATCAAACATAAAACCGGTACCTTCTCCGGTTTTGCTGTCGTAATTTTCTACCGTATCCGCCAATCCCCCGGTAGCACGAACAATGGGAAGGGTTCCGTAGCGCAGCGAATAAATCTGATTTAGTCCGCAGGGCTCATAACGGCTCGGCATGAGAAACAGGTCCGAGCCGGCCTCTATTTGATGGGCAAGGGAATCGCTGAAGGTTGTTTTTACCTTAAAGTTTGAAATTTGTTCCTGGAGATTAAGCATCTCCTCCTCAATCCATCCTTCACCGGTACCGAGCACTACCACTTGGACCGACAGTTCATTGCAAATGCGTTTTAAAGCTCCCCGATGGGGATCGCACAACTCGTAAAAGCCTTTCTGTGCAGCCAGACGGCTTACCAGCCCGATGATCGGTACTTTTTCGTTCACCGGAAGCCCAAGTTTTTTCTGAAGGTGGGTTTTCGCCTTCCTTTTCCCGGACAAGTCCTCTATGGTATATGGCTGGGGTATATGTGGGTCATGTGCTGGGTCCCATTCGCCATAGTCAACTCCATTCAATATTCCATACAGCATTGCCCCCCGTTCACGTAAAAGCTGCTCCATCCCGTGGCCAAACTCTTCAGTCTGTATCTCTTTGGCATATGTGGGAGAGACCGTGGTTATTGCGTCGGCATTTAGAATACCGCATTTCATGAAATTGAGGGGGATATCTATCTTTTTTGGATTTTCCGGGCTGCATGTTTCCCAGCTGAGTTGTGTAGTGTGAAGATCATGTTTAGAGAAAATTCCCTGGTATCCAATATTGTGAATAGTGAATACAGCTTTGGTATGCGTAAACTCGGTGGCGAGTTCATATTCTCTAAGGTACCCGTTTACAAGTGCAGTTTGCCAGTCGTGACTATGTAAGATATCAGGGATCCATTCAATAGAGCGGCAGAGTGGAAAAACAGCCCTGCTTAAAAGGGCAAAGCGGTAGTGATTATCGCGGTAGGGGTGATTCCCGTCGCTGCCGTATAAGCCCGGTCGCTTGGAAAAAGCGGGGTGTTCAATAAAGTAGACAGGAATTTCGGTGTTTGGAAAATAACCGTATAACACATCACATTTCTCCTGCTCAAAACGGATAGGCACCGACAGGTCTTTAATAAGGCACTGAAGGTTTTCTGTAGAAATAGAGGCGTACCTCGGCATTACTACTCGTACGTCGTGTTCGAGCAAGGATAATTTTTTTGATAAGGAACCTACAATATCCGCTAAACCGCCGGTTTTTGCGAATGGAACGGCTTCGCTTGCAATCATACATATTTTCATAATAACCCCGCTTATTACATTCTAGTATAGGATATCTGATAACGACCCACTATGTCAAAATTTAATCGCCGGTATAGTTGTATCGCAGATTTATTGTCGGTTCTCACAAACAAGACTGCCGTGCGCCCTGAAATTCGAATCTCTTCAACAAGACGGTGCATGAGGACCCGTGCAATGCCCTTGCCCCTGTGTTCGGGGGCGGTAAAAACACCGCCTATTTGTGTGTAACTCATTCCGATTGCGTTTGTACCGGCTTTAGAAACAGGGATACCGTCAAAGGTGGCAAACAGAATTTTTTGATTTTTTAATACCTTTCTAAAATGTAAAAAATAGGCTGCCGGGTTAAAGCGCTCCGGGTGTACAACAACTTCTTCATATTGATAGGCCTTTTCCAGGGGGAATATCTGTTTGACCTGTTTGTCGGTGAGAGTATGGATTTCTATTTTTGGTGGAATAGAAATAGGACCGAGTGCCCTCTGTTTCGGTCGGATCATTAGGTAGTGATATCGTCGTGCGTCTATAGGATTTTTCAGTAGTCCTTCGTATTGTTGTACCGTATGTTCGATTCCTATTACACAGTAAACTTTTCGAACATATCTATATACTTGCTCAATTAAGGGTTTGAGCTGAGTTTTTGAAAGTTCAAGGTTTTCTTCATGCACGGGAATCAAGAGGCCCTTGGAAGTAACCAGGACCGCCGCCCGGACCACAGAACCCCGTCGAGAAGATTGAGAAAATCCCCCGGCAACAAGATTTTTGGTATCTTCACACATAAAAAGTACTGCTTCCTTAGCAGTTGGTAGTTCAGGTCGGTTTCTTACAAGAATACGGGAAGTAAAATTTACACACAGATGTTCAAGGGGAATAATAAAACGTAGCAAGTCGGAAAAATTGTGCTGTGTAACCCGCTGCCAATTCAAGGCCTTTCGTCCTCTTTGCCGTGAATACGGATTGGTACTCGTCCATCGGCGGGGATCATCCCTTTTAGTGCGGCAAAACCTGCTGTAAATGAGTCGGGGCCAGTGCCGTAAATGGCTAATCCTGTCTGTATCCAAGGAATATAGCGCAGATATACCGGTGTAAGAACGGAAAGAACAATTACCTTGGTATCGATTCCCTCTAATTCTCGGAGTACTTCGGCACTATTAGGGTTTGCAAGACAATAAATTAGTGTGTCGTAGTGCTGAGCACGAGCTCGAAGTTCTGATATATATTTCTCTTCAGCCCTATAAAAGGGGGAGTAAGGAAAATAGTAGGTATCTGCTTCAGGGTAATAGTCGCTCCCTATATTCAGGAAGGTATTTAGTTGTCCGGCCAATAAAATATTCTGGTTTTTCCCTGATAAGGGTATATTACCGTCGTGAATGAGAGAAACACTGCGACAAGCCTGGTTAAAGAAAAACTCTTCGCTTCCTTCATAGGGAATGGAGTGGTCAATTTTTTGTTGGTCCGGTTTTAGGGGAACTGCATTACGGCTATTGAGAAAACGCAGCTTTGTAATGAGAATCCTGCGGACCGAAGATTTGATTTGTTCCTTAAATTCCGGATTCTCCTGGAGTTCTTTGTAGAGCAGGTCCCAGGATCTTTGATATATCTCAAAATCATGGGAAATCATGATCATATCGTTGCCGGCTTTTAAGGCTGAGAGGGTTGTTTCAGCTATACTATTTCCATTTTGAAGGGCCCCGTGCATTCGGATATCGTCGGTAATAATTATTCCTTCAAAGCCCATCCTCTTTCGCGCTATATCTTCTAGAAAATAAGGTGAAAGAGAAGCCGGGAGGTTTTCATCAATTATATCGGGAAAAGAAAGGTGAGCACTCATGAGAGCAGGAAGCCCCTCTCGAAATAGAAAGCGATAGGGCAGAAGGTCTTCTTCCCAGAGGGTGGAAAAATCACCGGGAATGACAGGCAGGGTACCGTGGGAGTCCTCAGTTGCCCTGCCGTGACCGGGAAAATGTTTTGCAGTGCAGATAATGCCGCTGTCTTCCATCCCGTGATAGTACGCTACCCCAAGCTGGGCAGTTGTAAGAGGATCTTCAGCAAAAGCGCGGGGACCAATGACGTGGGCATTTTCATTTGCATAAATGTCAACCGTTGGGGCAAAGTTCATATTGATGCCGAGGCTTCTTAGCTCTTTTCCTATGTAGAATCCGGTATAATAGGCGTCATAGGGCAGGCGCGTAGCACCAATGGCAAGGTTTCCCGGGGTTATTGAAGTATCTCCTTTTACGTGCCGGACCCATCCTCCCTCTTGATCAGTGGCCACAAAAAGAGGAATTTTTAGCCTGCTTTCAGTGGCGGCGGTTTGCATTATTTCAACACTGCGTCCCAACGCTCGGAGGTTTTCAGCATTCCATCCGAAAATTTTCACGCCCCCGATATGCTTGTTTTTTATCCAATCTAAAATTTCCGGAGAAGGGTTCCGGCCAAAGTAGCCTAAAATAAAAACCTGACCCAGCAATTCAGTGTCGCTCATTGAGTTGAGCATATCCTCCGCATGGGATTTAACAGCAGTAACTTCTCCGGTTTTGTAGGGTGATTCTGAAAAAAAATGCGGAACCGACCATAAAAGGCCGGTTCCCCCTATTGTTGTATAAATTATAAATGTAAGAAAAAAACGTTTTATTAAAGATGCTGCCTGCACCATGTACGCCTGCTAAAAAAGAGTTTATTCGTATGCTTCCCCTTTTATAGCATCGATTCGCTGTGACGCGCAATGGGTTGCAACCGCCCCCTCTCCTGCGGCTACTACAAGCTGTCGAAAGGGTGAAGAACGTACATCACCGGCGGCAAACAAACCGGCCGTTTCCGTTTCCATGTTTTGGTCGGTAACTATATATCCAGCTTCGTCCTTTTTTACATCAGGAACCAGTGAAGTCTGGGGGATCGAACCGACAAATACAAAGATTGCATCCATTTCTTCTTCATATTTCTCTCCGGTCTGATTATTCTCCAATACCACTCCCTCAACCTTCATGCCGCCTTGTATTTCCCGAATTTCGGTGTTAAAGCGTACCTCGATATTGGGGTTTTTCATTACCCGTTCCGCCAGGGAGCGTTGGGCCCGAAATTTATCCCTTCTATGAATCATCACCACCTTGTCGGTTAAATTAGCAAGAAAGCTTGCTTCATCACAGGCTGCATCACCCCCGCCGACTACAAGCATTTTTTTATTCTTAAAGAAGGGGCCGTCACAGGTTGCACAGTAGGAAACTCCGCGTCCGGCAAATTCTTTTTCACCGGGGACGTCAAGTTTTCTATGCTGGGCGCCGGTGGTAAGGATTACGGCGTAGGTAGTATAAGTTCCTTTGCTTGTTTCTACAGTGTAGATCTCTCCCTCTTTTTTAATTGCCTTGGCGGTACCGATGAGAAATTCGGCACCAAAATTTTTTGCCTGATTTTCTAAAAGCTGGGCAAACTCAGCTCCATTGATGGGTTCGGCGAAACCTGGGTAGTTCTCTAAATCTCCAATAATAAGGCACTGCCCGCCGGCGGCCATTTCCTCAATTACCAGTACATCCAAATTGGCCCTTGCTGCGTATTGAGCAGCGCTAAGACCGGCAGCTCCTCCGCCGATTATGATCAGGTCCTTATCAACTTGCATTCGTATCCTCCTTAAAATTTTTAACCAATGAAAATCTGATATAGTGTTTGTATAGATCTAATATAAGAATAGTTTTATTTAGAATCAAGTCATTAGTCTTACAATGTAATACGGTGTATAAACCCTTTATTAAACAGCCCTAAACAGTCCGAAAGTTACTTTTCCTAAACTATAATTTTTTAAGGCCGATAATAGAAACAGGAGTATAAAAGGATGAAAACGGCGGAACATCTATCAAGTATTTTACAGCAGGAAGTTGAAGGCTTCAACTCAGCCATTGAACGCGCTGAGAATATTCGTTCTAGCATCTTTCGACACGATTGGAAACAACTCACCGATTCGCTTGAAAAAATGGAGCGAATATCCGGATACCTGACTGCTTTGGAAAAGGAAAGGGTACATGTATTTGAGAAGCTGAGGAATGAAGTGCAGGCGGAACCCTCGGCAGGTTTTTACACCGTTGTGGTGCGACTTCCGAAGGATGAGCAGGATTCGGTCTCAACCCTGTTTCGTCAGCTGAAAAGTCAAGTACTCCAGTTGCAGGGGGTAATTTGGTCGATCGACGCATATACCCGCAGTATTTCAACAACGATATACGATATTTTGCAGGAAATTTTTCCGCATAAACGGGGAACAATGTACTCTAAAAGCGGCAAAAAGCGTAAAACCGGAAATGATCCGTTAGTGGTAAACCATCAGCTCTGATCGGTAAGGAGGATCCGGATGAACTCAACCTTTACGGGTATTGAAATTGGTAAAAGAAGCATTATGGCCCATACTCAGGGCATGTCCACAATTGGACATAACCTTGGAAACGCGGCTGTCGATGGATACAATCGGCAACGCATAGAAATGAAGGCTTTCGATCCCATCTATATGCCGGGATTAAACCGTGCAGAGACTGCGGGACAACTGGGTCAGGGTGTCACTACCTCAAGTATTGAGCGTGTTCATGATGAAATACTCGAAGGAAGAATCATAAAGCAGGGGAATGGGGAAGGCTACTGGAAAAGCCGTGATAAATACATATTGATGATGGAGCAGGTATATAATGAGCCTGATGAAACATCGGTCCGCGGACTAATGGATCAGTTTTGGGATTCATGGCAGGAGCTTTCCATGTATCCGGAGCAAACCTCCGCACGACATGCGGTTCTTGAACGTGGAAAAAGCCTCATTAATGGAATCCATAGACGCTACGAAGGCCTGTCTGATATTCGTGATATGCTGGAGCAGGATATACAGGGAACTGTTCAACGGGTAAATTCTATATTAACTGAAGTATCAGGAATAAACGAACAAATAGTTAAGATAGAGGCCATGGGTGACAATCCGAATGATCTGCTTGATCAGAGGGACCGTTTAGTAAAGGAGCTTTCTTCTCTGGTGAATATAACCGTAAGCGGAAGAGATCCCGACGAGTTTACCATTCACACTGCGGGGATGCATCTCCTCCAGGGGCGTGTAGCTCATTACCTTTCGGCCGAACCGAATACACAGAACGAAGGGTATTCGGATGTAGTATGGCGGGAAAGTGGAGAAGGGTTTATTCCCCAGGGGGGAGAGCTTGCCGGGTATTTAGAGCTTCGTGACGGCGATGTTCGGGAAGAAATACAGGGGCTTGATATGATGACCATTAACTTTACAGATATGGTCAACAGTATCCATCGCGACGGGTACGGAAAAAATGGAAAAACAGGACAGGATTTCTTTACTGAATGGCCCTTTGTAAATAACGTAAGCGGTAATTATGATCGAAGCGGTGATGGTGAGTTCGATTCTACTTATCTTTTTAGAATAACCGGAAATAATAGTTTAGACCCGCAGCAGCAGATTGGTCTTGAAGGGACTATATCGCTGTCGGGGCGACAGCAGAACGTTCAAATAGATTATAACGCGACGGATACCGTAGAGGAGGTTATACATAGAATCAATACCTCCGGTGCGGAGGTTACTGCCCGTCTTGATAGAAACGGCCGCTTAAATCTAAAGGCTTCTCCCGCCGCCGACGTAGATAATCCTGACTTTGTTATTAGACATGTGGAAGATTCCGGCCAATTTTTAGCCGGGTATTCTGGAGTTCTTACAGAACCGGGTGAGGCAGGAGCCTATGATTGGGGGCAGGCGGATGCGGTGACAGCGTTGAGGGGTGAGGGAGTAGATTATTCGGTTGCCCCGCTTTCACATCCAGCGGGCTGGACGGAATTAAACCCCGCCATAGCCGAAGATCCGGCAAGTATTGCCGCCGGTTTGGGAAAAAATGGTGAAACAGCAGAACCCGGTAATGGAGATGCAGCATTAGCTATCGCGCAACTTCGTAATGGAGATGTGATGGTAGGAAAGTACAAGGGCTTTAGCGACTATTTTTCTCAGGCGGTTGCAAAGGTCGGACTCAAAGGGGAGGCAGCAGAAAGGGCCTATGAAACGGAAAAAGAGATTATGCAAGAGCTGGAGACAATGAAAGATTCAATTTCAGGGGTAAACATCGACGAAGAACTTTCACAGATGATAAAGTTTCAGCATGGATATGCCGCTGCTTCCCGTTATATTTCAGAGGTAAATAAAATGCTGGACACCATTATCAATAGGATGGGAGTATAATAAAATGGAACGGATCAGCAGCAATATGAACATTAACGACATGCAATACCAGCTTGAAAAAAGAAACAAAAGCATGTACGAACTGAACAATAAGATGTCGACCCAGAGCAAAATATCTAACCTGCGGGACGATCCCTTAGCTGCAGCCCACTCTACACGGTATTTATCAAAAATAACACACCTAGAGCGATACACAAAGAACGCAGAAAGGGTAAAAAGCGAACATCGGGTGGCCGAGGGGTATATGCAGAGCGCCAACAGCGTCCTTCATAGAATAAGAGAGCTGGCAGTGCAGGGTGGAAACGATACCTATACAAAATCCGATAAACAGGCAATGGGCCAGGAGATAAATCAACTCCTAAACGAGCTTGTGGAAATAGGAAACGCGCGGAATCCGGATGGAACCACCATGTTTGGTGGAGACAACACAGCTACAACTCCCTATAGGGTGTTGAGTGGAAATGTGCCGAATGCTGATGGACATGTAATAACGGAAGTTGAATATCGGGGATCAATAAAACCTTCGGTTGTTGAAATAGGTGAAGGTAACTATGTAAAAAAACATTTTGCCGGAAATGAGGTGTTTTGGGCCGAGGAGCAACAGGTCTTTTCAGGTACCAATGCACAAAATTATGTTGTTGCCAATGACACTTCGATACAAATCGATGGAGAAGAGATCCAGCTAAACAGTGGAGACAATATTCACAATATTATCGCAAAGATAAACGACTCAAATGCCCAGGTAAAGGCCGGCCTCGATCCGGTGAACAACTCCTTGACATTACGCACCACATCACCCCATCAAATGTTTTTAGAAGACGGGCAAGGCGGAAATGTATTGCAGGACCTTGGGGTAATTACGGAGATCGGCAAACCTCCTTTCAATATAGCCGAGGATGCCAAGGCATCTGGAGGGTCTCTTTTTGATATGGTAATTCACCTGCGCGACAGGTTGTACGCGGGGGATACTATTGATATTGGTGGTTCGGCCCTCAAGGGTATTGATATGGCCCAGGACAAACTGGTGTCGAGTATCTCGGAATTGGGCGCCCAGGATGAGAGATTACAGGTAGCGATGAGGAGAATCAACAGTGAAATACCCGAATTGCAGGAGCAAAACTCTAAAGAAGTTGATTTAGATGTAACAAAGGCGATTACCGAATTAAAACGACTTGAACAGGCCCATCAGGCAGCATTAGGGGCGGCAGGACGGATGATGCAGCCGACACTTCTTGATTTTCTAAGATAAGGACTGGTAAAAAAAATGAAGGTGAATACAAAGCCCTATGGTTTAATTGATGTAGATGAAAGGCAAAAAATACATTTCCCGTCGGGGATATTAGGTTTTGAAAACTTAAGGGATTACGTGTTGTTGGATGCCTTACAACAGCCCTTTTACTGGCTCCAGTCGATGGATATACAGGAAATAGCCTTTGTATTGATAGAACCTTATATTTTTCGCCCTGATTACACCCCCGATGTTTCGGTGACCGAGCTTGAACAAATACAGCTGGAAGAGGGCTTAGAAGAAAAGATGCTTGTATTGACAATAGTCACTATCCCGGAGGAACAACGAGAAATGACCGCCAATTTACAGGGACCGATTATAATCAATAGGGATTCGCATTTAGGTAGACAGTGTATAACTGAAAATGAAAACTGGAAAACTCGTCATAAAATTATGGAAGAGTTATCACAAGTAGGGAACTCGGCATGCTAATCCTTTCACGTAAAAAAGATGAAAGCATAATGATCGGCGAGGATATAGAAGTTTCTGTTGTAGATATTAAGGGCGATCAAATAAAACTGGGAATAAAAGCTCCCCGAGATATTAAGGTCTACAGACAGGAAGTATTCACTGCAATTCAAAGGGAAAACCAAGCGGCAGCTAAAACGGGAACCCAGCTTCCTGAGCTTGACCTGTTAACACAACGGGACACGGCAACTAATAGTTCTAATAAAAAAACTAATCTTTAAGCTCTTCATATAAATTATCAAATTGTTCATGTACTTTTAAAAACGCGCTGATTAACTGAGGATCAAAATGGCTGCCCTTTTGTTCAAGAATTATTTCCAAAGCTTTCTTATGGTTAAAGGCGGTTTTGTAACTGCGCTTCATACGGAGGGCGTCGTATACATCCGCAATTGCCACTATTCTAGAGGAAATTGGGATCATGTCGCCGGCTAATTTATAGGGGTAGCCCTTTCCATCCCAGTGTTCATGGTGAAAAAGTGCAATTTCCCGGGCCATCGAGTGGGGGTAAGTACTCATAATATACGCACCGTTTATAGTATGTTCACGCATTATTTCCCATTCATGATCTTCAAGGGGCCCTTCTTTGTTGAGTATGTCGTCGGGGGTGCCGATCTTTCCAACGTCGTGCATCTGAGCGAGGAACTGAATATTGTGAATAAATTCTGGAGTAATATCAGAAGAAAGCTTATGTTCAAAAAGGTATTGGGAAAGAATTTTTGAATATTCACCCACCCGTTGGATATGGTTGCCCGTGTCGTTATCTTTAAGTTTAGAAGCCTCAAGCAGACTCAGAAAAGTATTATGCAGAAGGTTATTCTGTTCTAATGTTACATTGTCAAGGAATGCCTGATAGACTAGAGGATTTTCACTGTCTTCTCCAAAAATTGGAGAAATATTTACATTAAAAATCTGATTGATCATGTGATGATGGATCGCCTGGAGCCTCCCTCTAAAACTGTACCCTTCAGTTTTACTGTGCAGGGATGTGTAGATTGTTCCTATTTTCTCGGTACTAAGATCGTGGGGAAAATCCTGGGCAAAGCTCCGTGGGATTTGTCCTTCGGGAGTACTAAAAAGCTGAAAATAGCGGTCGTTTTCATAAATTATATATAAACGGGGACTCAGAAGGACAGAGGGAAAGCTGTAATTATCCATTGTTTTTGTCAGGGGTAGAACTATCGGATGACTCAGGAGTTCCTTCCGGTCAACACTACCTGCTTCGTTCAGGAGTTCCTCATCTTCTTCTATTTCTTCAAGTGTTTCTAATTCTTCAAACTCATCACTCATTGTGGACATGAGAAATACCTCCTTTCATAAGGGATATTTCTGCCTCACTTGCACGAATATATAAAGGTCCTTCCTTCGGAGAGTCAGCACCGTTCTGTAGGAAATGCTGTACTCCCTTTTCTAATAGCGAAAAGGTTTTAGGGGCAGCATAAAGGGGATCCAACACAACCTTCGCCGGGTTTTTCTTCTCTGGGTCAATGTACTCCGGATCGTCTCGAAATAATTTGTGAAGGCTCCCGGCAAAGGGCCCGGTCAAAATTATCGGAACATGGCTGTTACACTTTTCAACAAGATCCTCCGGTGTAATATCGTATATCTCGCCTTCCTTATAGCCGCCTTTATAAAACGCGGAATAGACCCTGTTTTTTCTGGCATCCATTACAGGACAGATCCAATAAGTATAAAAAGAGAGGCCAAAAGCGTACATATCCAGAGTCGGAATAGAGACTAGGGGTACTTTAGAACCAAAGGATATGCCCTTTGCTGTAGATAAGCCGATACGAAGTCCTGTGAAGGAACCAGGGCCTTTAGAGACTACAATCAAATCAAGCTCTTGGACCGATGTAGTGCCTTTAGTAAGGAGTGTGTACACTTCAGTAAGTAAATTTTCCGTGTGATGAAGTCCAACATTCTGGTTAAACTCAAAATAGTTGTTTCCGGTACGTAAACCTATTCCCAAGAGGGAAGTTGAAGTATCAATAGCTAGTACATTCAAAATGAAAGCTCCTTTTGAATACCTTCAATAATGACCTCACGTGCATCACCGGAAGTTATTTCAAAGGAAATAAAAATAGTATTATCCGGTAAAAGATTTTCAATTTTTTCAGCCCATTCAATGAGTGAAACGCCGGTACTGTAAAAAAACTCCTCAGCTCCAAGCAATTCAAATTCCTCGATGCTGTCTATACGATATAAATCCATGTGGTACAATGGGATACTTCCATCATACTCTGATATTAGAGTGTAACTTGGACTTGTAATCTCTTCAGTAATTTCTAATGATTTTGCAATACCCTTTACAATAGTGGTTTTTCCGCACCCAAGGGGCCCCTGAAGGGCAACAATATTACCTGATTCTAAAACATCACCAATAGTTCCACCTAAGCGGATGGTCTCATCAGCCGATTTTGTGTGGAATTTTTGCATTATTTAAGTTTGCCCTTTTTTTCAAGTTGAAGAATATACGCTTTTAAAGATTTTATTGCCGGGAGAAGGGGATAGTTAATTTTGTTGAGAATTTTAACAGAGATATCAATATCCCCTGTGGCAGAATGCTCCAAAGAGAACTCAACGGGGCTTTCTTCTTTTTTTTGAGGTACATATTCAAACACTGCGGAGCCTTTGAAATCATTCCGATAGTGCAGGGGGATGTTCTTCTTAGTAATATCTTTAATTTCAACTACTTTCATATTTAAAAATGTAGGTCAAAAGTCCGTCCAGGTCAATACAGGAGTTTAAGGTATTCGCATTTTGTAAGTCTTATGACTTCCAAAATGCGAATACCCCCAACATCTTTAAGATAAGTTACTTATCTAAAAAAAAATGTGAGCATTCGCAATGTGAAAATTTTCCAAAAATTTTCACATTGCGTATTGCTGAGGAGTTATTATTTTTATAAACGCGGGTAGCGGCGTTCACGGGTTTGTTCAAAGCTGTAAATGAAACTATTGATTCGGTTCATATGGGCTCGGGATACCCTGGTAAACATAATATGCATTATGCCGCCGGTAGGATATATCTTGGTCATTCCCATTACCTTACCGTACACAGTTATTTTTTGACGTTTTTCGGTTTCGAATTCCATTTTAAGGAGTTCTCCCCGTCCGAGGGGGTAAGAGCTTCGCATGGCACATCCCCCTGCAGAAATATCTATCAATGTGGCGAGGGTTCCCCGGTTTTTGTCCACTATTGCTTTACGGGCGGCATTTTTTCCAAACCCCGATGTAATTACACGGATAGGATAAAAGTAAGCCGGCCGCTCAATAGGTTTTCTTCGATACCTGCGTTGTTGGGCCTCTTTAATTGAGGTGCTATGCTGTAGGAACACGCTTGAAATTCCACGAATCACATTATACCCGAGTATCTTGGTGTCGAAGGAAAAGCTCTGTCCGTTTGAACGCCAGAAAAAAATCTGAGCCTTTGTCCATTTTCTCCAGCGAATTTCTGTGTCTGTTTTATCTTTAGGAACCTCTACGCCAAAGCTTTTTTCTAGGTTGGAGGTTATTTTACTTTGATACCGTACATCGTTCACAGATAGAGAGACCGCCTGACCGAGTTTTAATTGTCGTGAAGATGAAGGGGCCTTTACTCCCTTTGTGCTGCGTTCGATTTTTTGTTTAATTCGGTAGAGGGTCAACTTTTGGGCTTCCCTTTCATCAGGGTCCATTGCACTTTCATCAATTTCAGTAAGAGTTTTGCGGAGATTATTGTCCAACACTGGGGTATTGTTAAGGAGAGAGTAGGGGCTATGTACCCTGTTGCGGCGGATTATACCCTCCAGTATTTGTGTTTCCCCCCGGGACAGCCCCCTACTTGAGGCGTAACGTCTAAACTTACGTTTACTGAATTTGGAAGGTTTTTTACCGGTTCCTCCACTACCGGAGCGGCTGTTTCCACCGCTGCTCATCCCAGCTACCACCAAAAAAAGAATAAAAAAAGCAAAAACTGCAATTGCAATAATTGTGGAGGTAGTGTCGCTCTGCTGCAGAGTAGGCATGACCTGGAGAGTAAAATTTTGGAGAACAAAAGTATCCACCCTTTACTCCTTGCTTTTTACCGTGCGATTTTCAATGCTCAGAATGAATTCCATGAGCCGTTCAGTACGGGGGGCAACTTCATATTCCAATAAATCACCGATAAGTACGGAATCTCTTGAATTGAAGGCGTCCTCTAATTCATGAAATATCTCATTCAATTCTGTGTAAAAGGAAGAAAAGTCCTGTCCTTCAATTTTTGTATCCGAGAAATCAGCAATTCCCTGATTCTGAAGGAGCCTATACAGGCGAATTAATTTTTCGGAAATTTCAGTAAACTCAATTATACAGCCCATAGCCTCTTTGTCTTTTCCTGTTTGCAGATGGACTGAGACATCAAGAAGTTGAGGGATAAGACCACGTAGTTTTTCTGCGGTTGATTTTAGTTCTATGAGAGGCTGGGTTACCTCGCTTATTCGGGACTGTAAAATTATTAGTAAATTTTTAAAGTAACTGAGGAGCTGCTGAACCGTCGGCTTGATTTCTCCGGAATTAAGACCGGCATTCTCAACAAGCTGCTCTAAAACCCGGCCGTATTCATTGTGTGTCCCCAGCACTCGGTCGATGCTGTTTACTATATAGGGAAGTTCATTTTGCAAATCCTTCACAAGCTCATTGTTGCCGGCGGAGAGTGCTCTTTGAAAGAGCGAAATATACTGGTACAAAGTGTGTAAGTCCTGTCCGTATTGCTCGGTAGCAGAAAGAACGGTAATATCAAGTTTCTGAATATTTTCAATCAGTTGTTCTTTCCAATTGTCATTCTCCTCACCCCCGGGGAAAATTGTTGTTCCATCAAAATCTATAGAAAAAATCTGATACCCCGAGTTTTCAAGCCATGTATCTATACCGTGTAATACCTCACCAAGATTTTTTTCATTTTCCAAAGTAAAATCGATTGCTTGTTCGTTGATACTGATTTCCAATTTATGGCTCCTTATACCTCTATACTACTGGGAATTCCGCTGACTGAAACTTTCAATAGATTTTCTGTTGTCCTCCATCTCATTGAGAGAGCTTTCCATCCTCCCATATTTCCTTTTTAAATCGGTTTCTTTATCATCTAAACGTCTCTCAAAACTGGTAATTTTATCATCGGTTTCGTCGATTTGTCGTTCAATACTAGCCGTTCGTGTATCAATCAAACCTCCGGTCCGAGTGTAATAATTGAGAAAATTGTTCATTTCGACGGCTAAACCGGAATCGGTTACAAGATCGCTGTCGGTATCCCTGCCAAAAAGCTCTTGAATTGCTGTTAAGTTGTTTTCTATAGCAGAATCCAGTTGGGATTCATCTACTTCAAGATATCCACGAAGTTTAGATCGGCTCACAGAGCCGGTGCTCCCTGCGGCGTTTGTGGAGATTCCCATTTGACTGAGCATGTTCAAATCACGACCGGCTGAGGTCTCATAAGAGGCACTCGCAATTCTCTGGAGACGGTTTTTTAGCTGCATGAAGGTGGTATCACCGCTAAACATACCCAATTTTTCACGGGCCGCTTCACGATCTTCATCTTCGAAATAGCCGATTTCCTCGATCACGCTTTCTCGATTGCTGGTAAGAATATTTATTTCCGTAAGGGCCTGGTTATAACTGCCCAAAAATTGAATAAGTCCATTTTTTATGGCTTCCTTGTCCGGTTCTACATCTATTTCAACAGGTCTGTTGGAGGCCATTTTAGGTGTAAGGGTCACTCCTGCTATAACATCATCAATGTTGTTATTAGTCCGTTCTACTGGTATTCCATTCACAGAAAGTTGGGCGTTCTGGGCGGTTGAAACAGGAAACTGGGGTTCATAATTGCCGCGAGCCTCAGGATTGACTATACGGGCCTGGGCAATGGTGATGCTGCGGGAGGTGTTTTTGTTCTCTACATCTATAGACTGCAAAGGGGCCCCAATATCTGAAAGAGGAATGGAGACCTTTTGCGGCTCTTCGGTGTTTTGTAGTTCCCCCAACTGGTGAGTTTCATTTAAAGACAGGACCTGAAGTGTTTCAACATTCTTAGGTTGTGGTGGTGGTTCCCAGGGGGGCGTTTCTACTTCCCCGGGAGCATTTTGGATTTCTATACCCTCAAGTTCAACACCACCGGCTGAAGGAACTTGTGGGCCCGGGGGAGGTGTGGGGGTGGTATATTCCTCTTTAGGAAGATCTTTTACACGTACTTCAAGTTCAAGTTGAAGGTTTTTGCCGGGCTGTACCGGTGGAGTTACCTCAATTTGGGCGGAAGTCGTGGGAGGGACAAGAAGCTTTCCTTCCTGGAGCTCAAAACTGCCGGTTAAGCTTGATGATTCAATAGCTGAGGCGGTTTCTTGGCTAATTGGTACATCCCTTTCCCCTGTGGCTATTCGTGTAAGAATACCGGTTTTTTCACCCATCCCTTGGGCGTCCTTTAGAAAAGAAAGACGGTTATCCGCGCCGGTTTTGGTGCTCTCGATGACCAGAATATTTGTGTCGGGAGTGTTCTTTACGATTTTTGCCTCTACAATACCCTTTCCACGGCGATTTATACGACGAACAAAATCATCAAGTTCACCCCCGTCGAAGGAGAACTCTACTTCCTGTTCACCAACCTTAAAGGCGTACTCACCGGATTCAATGGTGAAATTAGAGTCTAGAGGCTTTGAACGAAAAGAATCATTATCTGCTACTTGCTGAACACGAATTTCCTCAACCCCGGGTGAGGCATTACGACTTGCACTGGCTCCAAGTATTTCAGGGTCGGTAGAGTCGGCTATGAATTGTTTGAAGGGGTTGTCGAAGCTGTAAAGGGTTTTTACATTATTTTGTAAAGTGCTTAGCTTTCGATTTACCTGATTCCATACTTTCTTTTGTTCGTTGAAAGTCTCTTTACGGTTCTCCATCCTGTTGAGCGGTGTTCGTTCCGCTTTCATGATGGCGTCTATCATTTTATCTGTGTTATATTTACTGGATACCCCGGGGATACTGATATCGGACATGTCTCTCTACCTGGTCCCCCGGGAATAATTGTACTTAAATTTCTTCATCAATTAGAAGACCGATAGTCTCACGCATTCTCGAGTGCAGACGCTGCAGTGCTTCCGGGGGAATCTCCTTAATTACTTTATCGGTTTCGCCGTCAATGACCTTGACGACTACCTGATTTGATTCTCTATTTATACTAAATCTGAGTTTTCTGTTAAAGATGCTGGTGATAGTGAGAATATCTTTCAGGTATATTTCAGGGTCAACTGTCTTTTTTTTCTGGGCCTGGGCTTGGGCTTGGGCTTTAGCTGCCGCAGCTTGACGCATACGTGCTGCTTGTTGTGAGTCGTGAACTTGAAATTCCCTTCTATCAGAGGATGTCGAAGCGACATTCCTGTTCTTTTGAACCTTACTTACATCGTTATTAAAATGTAGTTCCATAACTACCACCTATTATAAAGAAGGAGGAGGGGCGCCGGGCCTCCCCCTAAATATTAAGATGAGAAAACGTCCAGAAATCTCATCTAAGTGAATTGTAACACTAGGTGTCTTACAGTAGTTGCAATACCGACTGTGTCTTTGTATTCGCCTGCGCGAGCATTGCCGTAGAAGACTGGGTCAAGATCTGGTTTTTCATGTAATTGACCATTTCTCCAGCCATATCTACGTCTCGAATCTGTGATTCAGCAGCAGTGAGGTTCTCTGCAGCAATAGCAATACCATCAGCAGCTTTTTCAAACCGGTTCTGATACGCACCGAGATCGGCGCGCTGCCGGGATACCTGCTGCAGGGCATTGTCTATAGAGCCGATAGCCATATTTGCCGCTTCAGGGTTCGAAATAGTGATCATTTCGTTTCCACCCTGTTCTCCTTGCAGGCCGAGCGCCTGAGCGGTCATCGTGCCGATGTACACACGCTCATTTTGGTCCATGTTAGCTCCGATCTGAAACTGCATTACATTTTCAGAATTTTCGGCAAAACCACCGGTAAGCATATTCATACCGTTAAACTGTGCGTGGGATGCAATCCGATTGATTTCATCAACAAGCTGAGAAACCTCAACCTGAATCTGCATTCGATCTTCCTCGGTGTATACCCCGTTGGCTGACTGTACTGAGAGTTCCCGTAAGCGGTGAAGAATATCCTGGGACTCTTGTAAATAGCCCTCTGTTGTCTGAATAAAAGAAACTCCGTTTTCGATGTTGCGTTCCGCTTGATTGAGACCTCGTATCTGAGCTCGCATTTTTTCACTTACGGCGAGTCCGGATGCATCATCGGATGCACGATTGATGCGCATGCCTGAACTTAGCTTTTCAATGTTGTTTTTGACTGATTGGTTAGCTTGGCCAAGTTGACGATTTGCATACAAGGCGCTCATGTTGTGATTAATAATCATATAACCCTCCTTGATTACATTATGTAAAGGCTTTCCTTGCCTTTCATGATATCAACCGTAAGGAACAGGGAAGGCCTCTTGTGCGCCCCTTCCGGACTGATCCCCACATGTTAAAGAGATGTAGCCGGCCTAAAGCGGCCGGCCCATCACATTAAGTTAACATCATTTATAGGAGGGTACGTTTTCAAAGAACGATTGTACCTCAGCTTTAAATATAACTCGCTATCCCAGAAGTTGCAAGACCGATTGTGTTTTTGTGTTAGCCTGAGCAAGCATAGCAGTACCAGCCTGTTGCAAAATTTGGTTCTTGGTGTAATCAACCATCTCTTTTGCCATATCAACATCTCTTATTCGAGATTCTGCAGCCTGAAGGTTTTCGGCCCCTACGTCGATACCCCGCACTGCGTGTTCAAGGCGGTTCTGATACGCACCAAGATCGGCCCGTTGTTTGTTAATTGTTTTGAGGGCAGAGTCAATTGAACCTATAGAACGGTTTGCATCCTCGGGAGATTCCATTGTCAGTACATTGCCGGTACCTTCCTGTCGCATGCCGAGGGCATTTGAGGTCATGGTCCCGATATATACACGTTCGCGCTGATCCATGTTCGCACCTATGTGGAACCACATTGAAGCGGTAACGGTATTTTCGCCATTTTCCGCAGCGAAACGTCCTGTCAGCATGTTCATGCCATTAAACTGGGCATGGCTGGCAATACGATCGATTTCGTCAACAAGCTGACTGATTTCAACCTGAATCTGCATCCTGTCTTCGTCGGTATAAATACCGTTTGCCGACTGGACCGCAAGTTCGCGCATTCTGTGCAAAATATCCTGTGATTCCTGCAGATATCCTTCAGTTGTTTGGATAAAAGAGATGCCGTTTTCAGCGTTTCGGGAAGCCTGGTTCAAACCACGGATCTGTGCCCGCATTTTTTCACTGACCGCCAAACCGGATGCATCATCACCGGCACGGTTAATACGAAGACCTGAAGACAGCTTTTCAATGTTCTTGTTAAGAGTACCATTGGTGTGCTTCAGTTGATTTTGCGCGAACATCGCGCTCATGTTGTGATTAATAATCATACAATCTCCTCCTTGAAGTGTAGAAGGGCATCCTTGCCCTTATTTTTTTGCCTTTTCAGGCAAATTTTTTCTAAACCGGTCTCTATTACGACCGATATTACAAATAGAATAGAAGAGGTCCTTTAAATTTTTACCGCGGAGACCCTCTCCATATTTATACCTTTCGACATGCCCCCGGCATAAACTTTATATACCTTTAGATTTTTTTTGAAAAAAACCAATTTTTTTCGATTTTTGAACCTTAAAAAATAAAAACACCCATATAGCAAATATTGTAGAAAAGAAATTAAAAAGATCTTACACTATAGTGTAATGAGTACACACATCACACACACACCGGAACTGCTTGCTCCTGCCGGAAATTTAGAAACGGCCCTTGCTGCGTATGTAAGTGGTGCCGATGCGGTATATTGCGGTCTGGGCAAGTATAATGCCAGGGAAGGGGCGGACAATTTTAGCATTGAGGACATGTCTAAAGTTTCGGCATATTCAAAAAAACACAATAAGAAGTTTTATCTGACCTTCAATACTCTACTGAAGCAAAACGAACTAGAAGAGGCGGTGGAAGAACTTTTTAAAATGTCCCAGTTGTATCCCGACGGAGTAATAGTCCAGGACCTAGGAATAGCCAGGATGTTGAGGGAATATTTCCCTTCAATGGCTATACACGCTTCCACACAGATGGGCATTCATAACAGCGCCGGAGTAGCCCTGGCCGGTGATATGGGAATGGAGAGGGTGATCCTTGAGCGACAAGTTACCCTGGAAGAGCTTGAAAGGATAGTAGAGAAATCTGATATTGAGATCGAAGTTTTTGTTCATGGCGCTTTATGCTGTTCCCTTTCGGGAAAGTGTCTTTTTTCTTCATGGATAGGCGGTTGGAGCGGTAATCGCGGGAGATGTAAGCAGCCCTGTCGAAGAAGATACTATTCACAGGAGAGGGGGGAGAAAAAGGGGGGATTCTTTTTTTCCACTCAGGATTTGTATACCCTTGATCTTATTCCTGAGTTAAAGAGGATAGGGGTTGCTTCCCTAAAAATTGAGGGACGACTGAAAAAACCAAGTCATATACAGAGTGTTGTAGAGGCTTACAGAATGGTATTAGATGCCGGTGATGATGAATATTCTAAAGTCATTGGTCGGGCAAAACAGGTCCTTTCAAATGCATACGGGCGTAAATGGTCCCATGGTTTTGCCGCCGTCGAAGATATGTACACGGTTTTACAGCCGGAAAATGTAGGGGTCAGTGGTGTGCTGATCGGTAGTGTGCTGGGTGTTCAAAATGGGCGTGTGAAGGTAGAACTGCAAAGGAAACTGCATATCGGCGACAGAATTCGTTTTCAAGGGGCCGGAGGAGAAGAGAGCTCCGGATATACAGTACGTACTATGGACCAAGGGAGTGGTAGAGTACCAAGTGCGGTAAAAGGTGTGGTGTTCATACCCTTCGATCGAGATGTTTCCCCGGGGGCTAAGGTCTACAAGGTGTCCCGGAGCTCTAAACATAACTGGCCGGACCCCGATTCACTCCCGCTATATCAGTCCTTCCCGCATGTAAACCTGTCTGTCCGCATACAACAAAATTTAATTACAGTGCACGTCAATGAGGGGGACACTGGGAATATAGAGTGGACTACTCCCCTAGAACTGGAGGGGGCCAGGAAGCATGGAATTTCCACCCGGGAGGTTAAAAGGGTATTCGCGGCTACCGGCGATAATAATGTGGTAGTGCACGAGGTAAAAGTTGAGTGTGACCCCGATCTTTTCATGCCGCCGAGCCGCTTAAAGCAGTTGCGGCGGGAGTTTTGGAATGATGTTGGTCCAAAGTTACTGCATACCGATTTTGAAAGGATAGAAGAGCAAGAGCTTGAACACATTAAATCTAAAATAAACATCGGAAAGCCTAAAAAAGATGCTTCTGAGGTGAGTGTTGCCGGAGGGGGTTCAAGAAAATCTGGTAAAAATGAGATTTCTGTAGAGAGCTTATACTCTTATTCGAAACAGACCCAGGAAGTAGAATTGCCCCACTTTTGTCCTGAAGGGGTCCTTGATATCATAAAAGAGAAGATTGCCCATGCAGTTGAGACAGGGATACGACGATTTCGAGTAAGTGATTTGTATCAACTGATACTGTTGGGAGAGTATGAAGGACTGGACATAGTTACGGGTTACCCCCTTCCGGTTACTAATGCACAAGGGGCCGGGGAATTGCAAAGCCGGGGTGTAAAAAAGGTGCAAGCTTGGGTAGAATTAGATAAGGAAGGGTTTTTGAGTTTGCAGCAGTGTTCCCCTCTTCCTGTAGAATTGTACCGGTATGGAAGGCCGTTTTTACTTGCTACAAGAGCAAAGGTAGGCGTAGAAGGTGAAATAACCGATCCCCGGGGACGGAAATTTTATACCCACTACTCCGGAATAGACCATTTGTCTTATATCTTTCCATATGAAGTATTAAATTTACCCAAGTTGGAGGGGTTTGACGAGTTTTTCGATTACCGTAATGCCCAAAAAAATGAAAAAACGGTAAGCAGTTTCAATTATGAAACTGAATTTGTATAATTTCTAGAGGGAAACGATCGGAGAAGATGCATGAGTAACCAGGATACAAATGAGTTTGGAAAAAAAGTATTCTTTCTCTATCCTCACAGTGTTATCCAGGAAGAACTAATAAACCACATTATCCAGAATGAATTTGAGGTATATCTCATCAATGACCACCGCAACCTATTGCCCTTATTGAGAAAATATAACAATTCAATACTCTTTATTAACATCGATGAGAGGTTAAAAGAGAAGGAATGGGAAGAGTATATACGTACAATTATGAACAAAGAGGAAACCAGTGGTGTTCAGATTGGAATTCTCACCTATAACGAAGATAAAGAGCTTGCACGAAAATATCTCATGGAGCTTATGATCCAGGGTGGCTATATTCAATTAAAACTTGGCTTAAAAGAGAGTACTAAAATAATTTTAAAAACTCTGATGGCAAATGAGGCCCGGGGCAAACGCCGTTTTGTACGGGCGGCGTGCCCAAAAAATATAGTAACCGAGTTCAATGTGCAGGTGTTGGGGGCGATGTATGAAGGGCATATAAAAGATATTAGTTCGGCGGGAATGGCATGTTATTTTAAAAAAAGCGTAGATCTTTCTCCAAAGACGGAACTTTCTCAAATACAGTTAAAGCTGCGTAGTAGAATTGTTATGGTCGGCGGTATAGTAGCCGGTAAAAGGGATGATGAACAGGGTCAGAAGCTTTATGTAATTCTCTTTAATAAATATATTTCAACAGACGCTAAGCAGAAGATATCTACCTTTATCTATCGAACTTTACAGGGAGAGATGCAGCGTGAGCTGGACGGAATAGGGTAGGATTGACCACAGCCTTCTGATCCCATACTATTGGGATATGAGTAAAATATACACTGAAAATTTGGAACAACTTTCTGAGGCAGCAAAAGTTGCTGTTACCCATGCGTTGGACGTAAAAACGGGCGAACGAGTCCTGATTGTTACAAATCCACCCAAAGAGACACTACGAATCGCAATGGCCCTGCACAATGCCGTACAAGATGCAGGGGGGATTCCGATTTTGCTGGTGCAGCCGGTAAAAACTCAGCTTGATTTTGCCGATGATGCGGTTATTCAAGCTATTGCATCGGTGCCTGATGTGTTTATCTCCATGAGCGCTCAAAAACTAGGCAAAGATCGTTTCGCCATTTCTCATCCCTATAAAGTAGACGGCAAAACTTACGACCATGTGTTTCATTACCTTATGGCTGCGCAAAAGCTTAGGGCCTTTTGGTCGCCAATGGCAACGGAGGACATGTTTATACGAACAGTACCTATTGATTATAGCCGTCTTGTGTATGAAGTACAATTAGTGAAGGACGTGCTGGACAAAGCAGAAAGGGTACGCATTACATCCCCCGGAGGTACTGATGTAACGATAGGAACCTCAGGAAGAACCGCAATGAAGGACGACGGAAATCTTACCTTCAAGGGTGCCGGAGGAAATTTGCCTGCGGGAGAAACCTTTATAAGCCCTGAACTTGGTACAGCCCAGGGGGTTATTGTGTTTGATGGAAGTGTATCGCTTCATAAAGGGGATAAAATTGTAGCTGAGCCGGTGGTGGTTAAGGTGAAAGAAGGCTTTGTGGCTGATATAAGCGGCGGAGAAGAGGCCCGTCTATTACAGCAGACTATTACCTCCGGAGAAGAAAAAGCACTCCTCTTTGAACAACAGGGGAAGCTGTCTGAGGGAATGGGTCAGGTGTATAAAAGAAATGCACGAAGTCTAGGTGAAATTGGTATAGGGCTTAATCCTTCGGGAACAATAACAGGACATATGCTTGAAGATGAAAAGGCCTATGAAACATGTCATATAGCTATTGGTTCAAATTATGACAATGACGCCCCCGCCCTTATACATTTGGATTGTCTTATGAAAAAGCCGACAATCCTGGCTGAATATGGTGACGGATCTTCAATTACACTGTTAAAAGACGGGGTTCTTCAAAAATAACTTAAAAAATAAAAAGATGAACCCTGTTTTCTGCTGTTGAATATAATGGGCTCTTAAAGTACTATTTCCCAGAAAGGGGGCACTATGGCAGAACCGGCGAAACTTTACTTCTCTTACAACGATATTCATAAAACAGTTAAAACTTTGGCTTCAAAGATTAAGAAATCCGGATATGACCCACAGTTCATGGTTGCGATTGGTACAGGTGGTTTTATTCCCGCCAGAATTCTCAAAACATTTCTGGATAAGCCTATTTATACGGTAGGAATATCCTATTACGATCATGAAAATAAGCCGAAGGATTCACCTCAAAAGATACAATGGATAGATGAAGTTGAAAAAAAACTCCAAGGTAAGAAAATCCTGCTCGTAGATGAAGTCGATGATTCGCGGGCAACCCTGGAATATTGCCTAAGGGAACTTTTGAAACATGAGCCTGCAGAGATAGCAGTAGCGGTTTTGCACAACAAGCGGAAGGAAAAACATGGAAATATTCCAAAAGATATTGATCATTACTTTGCGGGAAAAGAGTTGGAAGATATCTGGGTCTGTTATCCATGGGATGCCGATGATATTGAATTTCAGGATAGAATGACGGAACATTAAAAACTTTAGAAATTTTTCAATTTCAGAAATGCTAACCTGGACGACAAGGCTTGTGATTGTGTATTTTTAAAGTGAGGAGGTGGTGCTATGAGTGATATAGAGCACATCGAATCTTCAGAAGCAGCACGTCGTCAAGAGGAAGTCCGTCGACGTGAAGCGGCGGAAATCGAGCGTGAACGTGAACGCGCCCGTGAAGCGCAACGTATTGAAGAGGAAAGGAACGCATGGGAACGGTCCCAGCGTTCAGAAGAACAAGAGCGGGAGCGGGATGCACAACCTGAGGAATACCGAGGAAGGAATATAAACGTATTTGCATGATGGGTAATTGTTATTATTGTGGTGCACCTATTGAACCCCCCGTATTCCGCCGAAGCGTATGTGCTCAATGTGGAAAAGAATTAAAAATTTGTCTCAATTGTGAGTTCTATTCACCGGGAAGTCATTGGGATTGTCACGAAACAATTCCGGAACCGGTAAAAGATAAAGATAGGGCCAATTTCTGCGATTATTTCAGAGTCTCCACAAAAAACACGGGAAAAACAGAGTCGAAATCAAATTCAGATACTTCTGATTCACAATTGCAAGCATTCAATGATCTTTTTAAAGACTAAAAAAGGGCCGAAGGGTGACTTCAACACAGCGTGTATTGGTAGTTGACGATGAACGTAAAATAGTGGATATGGTCCGTGACTATCTTGATGCGGTGGGCTTTGAAGTAGAAACCGCCTTTGACGGTAAAGCGGCTTTAGTAAGTATTCAGGATAATCCACCAAACTTGCTGGTTTTGGACATTATGATGCCGGGGCTTGACGGGCTCGATGTGGTAAGAAAGGTCCGCTCTGAAACAAATATTCCAGTGATATTGCTGACCGCCCGTGCCTCCGAGCAGGATAAACTTATTGGACTGGAGCTGGGGGCGGACGACTATATTACAAAGCCCTTCAGCATGAAGGAGCTGGCCGCAAGAATCAGGGCTGTGTTGAGGCGCGTTCAACCCTCTGAACCTACTGAAAAGGATAATGTAAAAAACAAAATTAACCACGGTTCCATTGAAATTGACCTTGAAAAACGTACTGTAACATTCTCCGGCAGGAGGATTGAATTAACCGGTGTACAGTTTGATTTGCTGACCCGTATGATGAAGTATCCCGGTAAAGTATTCAGCCGAATGCAACTATTAGAAAGCATACAGGAAGACGCCTTTGAAGGATATGAGCGGACTATTGATGTGCATATAAAAAATATTAGAAAAGCCCTTGAGCCGAATCCTTCCAAACCTAGGTATATTCTTACTGTGTGGGGGGTGGGATACAAACTGGCTGAAGAAGCGGATTTGATATGAGGCTAAAATTATCCCACAAGCTCGGTATGATAATGGTAACTACGGTGATTTTAAGCGCCCTCATTTCCGCCGTTATTATCAGTTTTAATACCCGCAGTGCCTTTATGAAACTGGTCCGTGAAAATGATATCCAAACTGCGCGCAGCATAGCCCGAAGCTTGGAAGCGTATTATGATCAATTTGGAACATGGGAAGGTATCGAGGAACTACTCGAAAATCCCTTTAGAATAATGCAGGACCATGGTGGAATGAATCAAATGAGAAATATGGGTCCGATGGGGTCCCGTTTCCAAAGGGGTCCTGAAGGTCGTTCTCTTTTTCGAGTGTTGCTTACGGATGAACAAGGGCGGGTAATTGCCCATACCTTTGAAGAAGTTCCAACAGATCAGTTAGGACGCCATGTAATTGAGGAGGGGATAGCACTCTACAATGATGGCGAGAAGATCGGCTTTGTTTTTGTAGGGTCTATGGTTGAGACGGCCTTCGGACCATTTCAGAGGGCATTTTTAACGAGCGTATATCGTTCAATACTTTTTGCTTCGTTGATAGTTGGCTTACTTCTTCCAATTATAGCCGTATTTCTGATGCGCCGTCATATAACCTATCCTCTTAAAGAACTTACAGAGGCGACTCATAGGATAGCTAGAGGAGACTACAGTGTTTCAATGCAGAATCGAAGGACCGATGAAATAGGTGAATTAGCACAAAATTTCCAGCAAATGACCGGCGAATTAGCTGCGGCGGATGAATGGAAAAAAAAGCTGATAGCAGATTCAGCCCATGAATTAAGAACACCCGTAAGTGTACTACAGGGTAACCTAGAGATGATGCTGGAAGGAATTTATCCAATAAATCGAGAGCGTATACAGGGACTACACAGCGAAATTTTACTTTTAAAAAGATTAGTAGAAGAACTTCAGGATTTAGCACATGCTGAGTCGGGTTTTGCTTCATACGATCTAAAAACTGTTGATGTAAAAGCACTTTTGAACACAACTATTGAAAATTTTAGAACCAGAGCTGCTGAAAAATCTATTGATTTACAGTTGACATTGCCCGAATATACAGTAGAAATGGATGCGGACCAGGATAGACTTAAGCAGGTTATCATCAATGTAATGCAAAATGCGGTTCATTATTCACCGGAAGGTGGTGTTATAGATGTAGTGCTTTATAAAAACTCTGATGAATTGATTGTATGTGCGGTTGAAGATAACGGGGTTGGAGTTAAAAAGGAAGAAAGGGAAAAAGTATTTGAACGTTTTTATCGTGTGCAGCACGATCGAAACCGCAAGACCGGTGGTTCCGGATTAGGTCTTTCAATAGCAAGAGAGATAATACGAGGGCATGGTGGAAACATGTATTTTGAGGATCCAAAAATAACTAACGGTGCCCGTGTAGTTATAAAACTTCCGATAAGCAATAAGTAAGGTAAAATGGACAAAAAAAAACCAATTTTTTGGGGTGTTCAAAAAATAAAATTTGATACATGGTATAATCTCTGCACAGATACATTTGAACTTTTTTTAAAAAATGAAGAAAGGGGGGAGCTCTTACTCGGACAACGTAATAATGTCGGTGCAAAGGGTTCTCCATTAGAATGGTCAACACTACCCGTAGAATCTGTGGACCTAACCGACGACACCATTACGTGGGATTGGTACGCCGGCGGTAAAGACAGAGAGATTACCCTTCTCCCGGCTATGCCGGACCGTCCATTAGTGTTAAAGCCTAGGGTGAAGCGTCATATACTACCTGGATGCAAGACCAAGCTTCTCTTTTTTGTTCCGGTATGGATACAGCTTTACACCGGCAGTGGGGATAAAAGTAATTTGATATTTCAGTTTCCAAGCCAAGTGCTCTCATCAACTTGGTTTGGAGAGATGCAAAACGGGGAGCTATGCTATGCTTTGGAGAGGGACTTATTGGAAAGTAGACCGGCGGTTGCTATGTCTCCATTTTCTGCCGTATGTACCTTAAATATTGAAAACGGGTCGCAGTTTTTGTTGGATTTTCAGCGTATGGCCGTGCATGTTGAGTATTTATCCCTTTTTACAGATGGACACTCACTTTATACAAATGAAGTATATGTAAAGTTTAACGGGGTTGATCAAATTAGTCAGATAAAATACTCCTCCCGTGCTCCGAAATGGAGCGGAAACATCACTAAAATCAATACGTCCCGTGAGCGACCTACTAAAAACATATTAAAGAAAAGTTTCTATTTCATAAAAGCACTTACTGATATGTAAAAGGAGATAGTAATGGATTTAATTAATATGGATTTAATTTCACGCTATCTCAATTATGATACCCTCTTTCATTTAATTCGAATTGTACTCTATGCCGGTGCAGGGTACCTTCTTGTGCGGGTACTGGATGTTATTATAAAGCGCACTATAACTCGAAATGCATCTGAACAGGCAAAGGCAATTTTTCATAAAATCGTTTTATATTCCGGATGGGGTTTCATAAGCATACTAATTTTAAGCGAACTTGGTGTTCGCTTGTCCGCCTTGCTTGGTGCAGCAGGTGTTGTCGGTATTGCTGTCGGTATCGCTTCTCAAAAAAGTTTAGGTAATATTATAAGCGGCTTTTTTTTAATGTCCGACAAAACATTTGAGGTAGGAGATGTAATTAGTGTCGGGACCGTTACTGGAGTGGTGCATTCCTTGGATTTATTATCTGTAAAGCTTAGAACATTTAACAATACATTGATCAGAATTCCAAATGATTCAATCATCTCAACAGAGATTACCAATATTACACGATTTCCGATACGAAGATTGGATTTTCAACTTCATGTAGCATATAAGGAAAGCTTGTCTCGGGTGAAAGAGGTTTTATATGAAGTTGCCCGGTCAAATCCTCTTTGTCTCGATGAACCGGAACCTTTTTTCCTGTATAATGAGTTTGGTTCATCCGGAATCGATATTCTTTTTGCAGTATGGTTTGAGAAAAGCGATTATGTAAGAGTGAAGAACAGTGTCTTTGAGGACATAAAATACAGGTTTGATCAGGAAGGGATCGAAATTCCCTTTCCTCATGTGTCCTTATACACCGGTTCTGATTCTCCACCTCTGTCTGTGAACATAAGAAAACGCTGATGCCCCTATAGTCATATGGATTTATTGTATTGCCCGTAAGGCCTGGGCAATATTCAAAAGATGATCACCAATTTTTTCAATGTGACGGACCATATCCATATAGAGGAGTTCCGCCTTTACATCGGAGCCCGACTTGATTCTTCGTCGGGCTGCTTTTTGAAGGGTGTTGCGAAAGTGGTCAACCCTTTCTTCCAGTGATATGGCTTGATCCATCTCCTCAGTGCTTAGATGCTGGTTCATGTGCTTTATGATGAAACCAAGATAGCTCTGTACTGTTTCAAGATAGGGGCGTAAATCATCAAGCCCCTTCTGTGGTATAGTGAGCTCTTTATCATACCTTCGCTTAGATAGTATGAGAAGATTAAAACAGCTGTCTCCAACACTCTCCAATTCGTGCACAATTCTCATAAGCTGGTTTACATTCTCAGCGCTCCTGGCTTTGAGATTTTCCATTGAAAGATGGGCAAGAAAATCGGATAGTTCTTCCTGCATACGGTCCGTAAGTTCTTCTTTAGAGGCGAGTTCTTTTACTTCATTTTTCAGTTTTTCATCGGGATGGTTAAAAACGTAGAGAAAAGAGTCGTACATTTGTTCTGTTATCAAGGCCATCTTCCGTATTTCAGCTTTTGCAGTCAAAAGATTTAGTTCTGGTGTATCCTGCATCGAGTAGGTGATATAATCTAGACGGTATTCCCGGGGCATTGCCTTTTCTGCCGGGGGAAGGGGGATGAAAAACTTCACTATCCGTTCCAGCCAGTTGACAAAATTGATGAAAAACAGGGTGTTTATTATATTGAAGGTCGTGTGAAACATTGCCAAATGGGCTGTAATACCGGCTTGAGAGTCAATTGAACCGGGCACTAATGTATCAACTAAGGATATTATTGGAAAGAATAGAATTTGTATCCAGACAATACCGATCACATTAAACATCATATGTGCCATAGCAGCACGACGTGCATGAACGTCGGTCCCAATTGAAGCAATCATTGCGGTAATGGTTGTTCCTATGTTTTCACCTAATACCATAGCCGCGGCATGGGGAAAGTCGATCCAGCCGGAGAAGGCCATTGTTAATGTAATAGCCATAGAAGCGCTGGAAGACTGAAGAATAACTGTTAAACCCGCGCCTATCAGAATAAAAAGAAACCGGGAGAAAATTCCGTATCCCGTAAGGTCAGCTACAAAACGCAGGGACTCGGGGTGCGCATCGATTTCAGGTACGGAAGCTTTTAGAAAGGAAAGCCCGAGAAAAAGAAGTCCGAAACCGACTAACGCTTCTCCCCACTCACTTTTGTTGATTCTCTTCCAAAATATAAGGGGTAAGCCTATACCGATTGCCGGGAGGGCAATTGCGGAGATGTCAAACTTGAAGCCGAAAATGGCTACTATCCATCCGGTTACGGTGGTACCGATGTTTGCACCCATAATAACACCGATTGCCTGTACCAAGGAGAGCAAACCGGCGTTTACAAAACTGACAACCATTACGGTAGTTGCGGAAGAAGATTGAATTATGGAGGTTATACCAAATCCTGTAGCAACACCGGCGAAGCGGTTTCCTGTCATAAACTTTAGAATTGACTGAAGTTTATCGCCGGCCGCTTTCTGTATGCCGTCGCTCATGGTGCGCATTCCATAGAGGAATAGCCCTAAGCTTCCAATAGCTTCCAACACTTGTAGTATCATTTGACTCCGTGCTTGTAGAAAGGTTTTAATAAAACTCACGGAAATTTAATACAAATATAAAAAAACAGCAAGGTAAAGGATGCCTATTTCAGCAATTCTAACATTGAAAATTTTATTAAAATTTTCAAAGTTAGAATGCTCACATTTTGTTTAAGATAAGTAAATTAGCTTAAAGAGTTTGAGGTTATTCTAATTTTGGAAGTCATAAGGCTTCCAAAATTAGAATTCCTGTGCCTATTTATGGGATTATGTTATGGGGCGGGAAAGCTTAAGATGAATAGACTGCCCTCATTTTCTCTGCTTGAAAGGGTTATACTGCCGTTGTGGGCCCTGACAATATGTTTTACAATGGCCAAGCCCAGACCTGTGCCGCCCATATCACGGCTGCGGGCTTTATCTATTCGGTAAAAACGTTCAAATACCCGGTCCTTATGGTCCTCGGGAATGCCTATCCCGTTGTCCCCCACGGAAATGCAAATATCACCATGAAAGTCTCGGTAACTGGAAATAGTAACTTGTGTACCCGGGGTGCTGTATTTTATAGCATTATCAATAAGATTTATGCATGCTTGTGTAATAAGTTGCGCGTTAATATGCCCTTTAATTCCCTCTTCAAAGCGTGTTTTTAGTTCAATATCCCTTTTTTCAGCATTAGCCCTACAGGATTGTACGGCTTGTAATACCGGAGCTTTCATCTCTGTAACATCAAACACAATAGAACTGCGTTCGTTCATATATTCAATTTTTGAAAGGCTAAGCAAATCGTTCACAATATTTATTAGACGATCGGAATGGGAAGCAATTATTCGTAAAAAACCGGCCGTAGTGGTGCTCAGCTTATTATCTTCATCAAGAACAGTTTCCACAAAACCCTTAATAGCCGTAACGGGTGTTCTGAGCTCGTGGGATACACTGGATACAAAATCCTTTCGCATAATTTCCATTTGATGAGATTGAGTAACATCCTGCAATAACACCAGAGCTCCTGCATATGTTTCTGTTTGTGGAGCCTTTAAAGTACCAAAGCGTGCCTGTAGATAGTTATTTCTGAGTTCATTATAGAAAATCTTTTTTGCCTTATCAGGGTAATTTGTTAAACAGTCCTGGATAAACTCTCTTAATTCGGGGGATTCAATAACTTTTTGCCACTCCTTGCCCGGAGTATGGCTTTCAGATACATGGAGAAGCTTTGCAGCTGATGGATTAATGGTAGCAATATGGCCTTCGGGGGTGATGGTGAGGACACCGTCCATCATGTTGGAGAGTATCTGTTTTTCCCTGTGTTGCTGTGATGTGATAGTAAGGATCCTCTTGTGAAGCTGTGATCCCATCCGATTCATAGCAGAGGACATTTCATCCAATTCATAGGTAGTGAAAGGGGGAAGCTGGGTGTCAAGGTGTCCATTACTTATTCGGACGGCCCCGTTTTTGAGAACTTCCAGGGGTTGACTTATGCGTCTCGAAATCCACCAGGCCGATAGTGCCGAACCTAACACAATAAGAAATCCTCCCAAAATAATTTTTATTATTAAATCGGCAAGTTCATTTCTAAGCGCTTCGGTGGATATTGCCATTCTCAGTATACCTAAGGTCTTATCGTTGTCGGTGAGTTTAATTGCAGAATACATCATTTGTTGGTCCAGGGTGTCGCTAAAGCGGACATTATGCCCATGGCCTGTCTCAAGTGCAGCCTGTATTTCTGGTCTGTTGTAATGATTTTCCATATCATCAGAATCTTCGTGGGAGTCGCTCATTACGGTACCATCGGTAAGTATTAAAGTTAGTCGTACATTACCCCTTTTTGATAGTTTCTGTACTTCACTTTCGATTTGAGGGTGCTGTGAATCGGAGTCTTGTAAAAGAAGGGTGAACCTGTCGGCACACATTGATACCCGCTCAAAGAGCTCTTTTTGCGTGGTTTGATAGAAGAAACTATGAAAAGAAGAAATAGTAAACCCTGTAATAAGAACAAAGAGTAATGTAAGTAAAATAAGCATTCTAAAGAAGATAAGAGAAATTAACCGAGGCTTTTTCACCAGTAACTCCTTAATCTGTTAGTGCTGTGAGGAATTATAAAGGGTAAGATAAGTATATACAACAACAGCAATTCGCAAAGTGAAAATTCTTTAATTTTTTCACATTGCGAATACCTGATACAACAACATAGATGAAATACCATTGCAAGTTTGTTTTAAAGGTTTTAGAAGAGAATTTGGAGTTTTGCTTTACAAGTCCAAATTTTACTATAATACTATGGTATGTAAAAAAATTAAAAGAAGGGACGTTATAAAGGAGAGAAATATGGCTCAGATGAAAATGCGTACAAAGATTACCGGCGGCTTTGTGCTGATGATAGCGCTTTTGCTGCTCGTAAGCGGAGTTGCTGTGTATTTCCTGAATCGGGCATCTACTGATTTTGTTCAGTACAGGGAATGGGCGGTTGATTCGAACATGATGAATGAGCTGCAAGAGAACATGTTGATGGTTCGGATGAATGTGAAGGACTTTCTCATTAGGGGAGAGCAAAAAGAGGTAGAAGAGGTCAATGAGTATTACGAGGAAACAGCTTCTCTTGTTGCCACCGCCCAGGAGAGTATTCAGGATCCGGAACGAATACCTCTAGTTGATAAAATGGATGAGAATCTGAAAAGTTATAAAAGTTATTTTGAACAGGTGGTAGAACTTCAGTACCAGCGGGACGAAAGAGTCATAAATGGAATGGACGTGGTGGGGCCGGAGATCGAAGAAGATTTGACCGCCATCCTCACCTCTGCCGAGGAAGACGGGGACATGGTGGCAGCTTTTTACGGCAGCTTAGCCCTTCGGAACATAATGCTGGTTCGTCTGTATGCTTTTAAATACCTTGATTCCAACACCAAAGAGGATGAGCAGCGAGTTTTAAGCGAATTAGAAAGCTTTGATAAAAATATGGCAATACTTGATCGGGAAGTACAGAACCCGGAAAGACGGGATTTGTTACAAGAAGTAGATGAAGGTAAAAATAAATATGAAACCTATTTTAATGAAGTAGCATCTATCATTTATGAGCGGAACGACTATGTGACAAATTATCTGGATGTAATCGGACCGGATATTGCGGAGGTAGGCCAACAGGTTATCGCCTCAATTACCGCAGACCAAGACCGTTTGGGACCTGCCCTTCAGGCGGCCAACCAAAGGGCGATTATGATTGCAATAATAGTTTCTATCGTTGCCTTGATTCTCGGCATTTTCCTAACCCTTTTCATCAGCGGAAGCATCCTTAAGCAGTTAGGCGCCGATCCCTCTGTGATCGAGGAAATCGCAGGAAGAATTGCAATTGGAGACCTTGATATACAAATTAAGGATGAGAATATAAGAGGTGTGTATCAGTCGGTTAAAGAGATGGTCGACTCACTGCGCTACAAGGCAAGCATTGTTGAGCAGGTCGCCAACAAGGATCTTTCCGTAGAAATTGACGTAGCCTCCGATAAGGATGTGCTGGGTAAATCACTGGTTACCATGAAAGAATCTCTTAACGAACTTCTCGGCCAGGTAAACAGCTCTGTCGAGCAGGTGAACAGCGGGGCGGACCAGGTAAGCCAGGCAAGCCAGAACCTCAGCCAGGGGGCCACCGAACAGGCCAGCAGCCTTGAGGAGATCACCAGCTCCACCAACGAGATCAATAGCCAGTCAAAGCAAAATGCCGAGAACGCCACCGAGGCCCACGGAATAGCCAAACAGGCCACCGAGGACGCTGAGAAGGGCAACGCGCAGATGAAGCAGCTCAACGAGAGCATGGAGAAGATAAACGCCTCTTCAGATGAGATTAACAAGGTGGTAAAGGTAATAGACGACATCGCCTTCCAGATCAACCTCCTGGCCCTCAATGCAAACGTAGAGGCAGCCCGGGCAGGGAAGTACGGAAAGGGCTTTGCGGTAGTGGCCGATGAGGTGCGGAACCTGGCGGTGAAGAGTACCGATTCGGTGAAAGAGACCACCCAGATGGTGCAGGATACGGTGACCAACATTAAACAGGGGACCGAGGCGGCCGAGGCGACGGCCCAGCAGCTCACCGCTATTGTGGAGGGCTCGGGAAAGGTGGCGAACTTCCTAGAAGAGATTGCCCAGGCGAGCCGGGAACAGGCCCAGGCGATAGAGCAGATTACCGAGGGGCTTGATCAGATAGACGAGGCCACCCAGGCAAGTACCGCCAGTGCCGAAGAGAGTGCCTCTGCCTCTGAGGAGCTTGCCGGCCAGGCCCAGCAGCTTCGCAGCATGGTTGCTCAGTTTACCCTGGACAGTCGCTACTCCGGCGGACAGAGGTTGCTATCCCAAGGCAGCCACCTGAACAACCTCGGACAACAGCAGCAGGCCCGGAAGGCACAACAAGGCGGCTCTCAGCCACAGCAGCAGGCCCGACAGACACAGCAGACGCAACAGAGTTCCGCCTCCGGCTGGGAAGGAAGCAGTGGAAAGTCGAAGAACGAGACTGGGATCACCCCGGTAAAACCGGAAGAGCAGATATCCCTTGAGGATGATGATTTTGACCGGTTCTAAGAAAGTTCTAAGAAGGCCTAAGATTACAAGGAGGCACTGGAGGCACCTATGAGTAAAGAAGAAATGCAGGACAGTGATTTTTTTGATGAGACCGATGATGAAATCCAAGAGAACAAGTTTCTCATGTGCAAGATAGGAGATGA
>CAZDFY010000007.1:0-54853 GCA_964504785.1 uncultured Sediminispirochaeta sp.
GAGGGGAGGCAAATTCTCGCTGTAGGCGAGTGAGTTTTCTTCCCCACAGGGTTTGAACCAGTAAATAAGGCTTGACAAAGAAGTAAACACTGTTTACTTTATACACATCTATGAGTATTGAAGATCGTAAACAAAGAGAGAAACAAGCACTGCGGAATAAAATCATTCAGGCTGCCTCTGAATTGGTTTCTAGGGAAGGGCACGAGAACGTGAGTATTCGGAAAATTGCAAATGCAGTTGAATATTCCCCGCGCACCATTTATCTCTACTTCAGGGACAAGGAACATCTACTGCAAGAGGTAGTTGAGGCCGGTTTCAAAAGAACCTTGGAATTGAGAGCAGGTGAGGCGGAACTTCACTTTATCTCACCGAAAGAACTGCTGCATCATCGCCTTGGGGCCCACATCCAAAGTGCACTTTCCCATCCTAACTTTTACCGTGCAGTGGTTACTCTGATTTTTGAGAAGGAGTACATCCCCGGCCCTGCCCAACAGGAAATCATCAATCAGACAAAGAAGGATATTGCCCGCTGTATGCCGGAGGAACATTCTACGAAGGAAGAGATTGAAAACTCTACCAGAATTGTGTTTGCCGCAGCCCGCGGCTTTGCACTCTCACTGTTGAAGATCAACGATACCTTGACTGAAGGGGAGCGGGAAAAAATAATCGCTCACTTTCTTACTTTTATTACACAAGGATTAGGAATTGAGGAGGAATAATGAGATGAGCACTCTTATCGCGTACGCAGGCCGAAACGGCACAAGCCGGCAAATAGCCGAAGGAATTGCTTCAAGGTTTAATACTAATGTAGAAATTGTGGACCTGCAGAAACAGCCACATCCGGATATCGGAAATTACAAGAATATCATTTTAGGAGGTTCGGTAATGGCTGGGTCCGTCCCTAAAGCTCTGCAGAACCTAATCAAAAACAACACTGAAACGCTGCTTCAAAAAAATATCGGACTCTTTCTCTCTTGTCTTATAGAAAAGGATGTAGATTCGTATTTCAAGAGTAACTTTCCCGGACACCTTTATTCCCACGCACGCAAAAAAAGCTGGATGGGCGGTGAACTAATAATGAAGGACCACAATTTCATCGTGAGAAAAATGCTGAAAAAAATAATCGGTAGTGATGAAGATATACACAACCTACGCTGGGAAGAAGCCGACTCCCTTGCCGCAGCTTTCGATAATTAAGAGCTACTAGGAGGATACTTATATGAGAAAGAAACTATTGATGCTGATCGCTTTTACCCTCACCACGGCACTCCTCTTAGAAAGCTGCAGTGCAATGTCTAAGATGGAGGAGACAAAAACTCTTACAATTACCACTCCCAGCTATCAACGGCTTTCCGACGGCAAATACCGCGGGGCCTATGACGGCGGTTTAGTAGTAGCTGAAGTTGCGGTAACTATTGAGGATAAAAGGATCAAATCGGTTGAACTGTTACAACATGACCACGGACGGGGGAAAGAAGCGGAGAAAATAGTAGACTCTATACTTGAAGCCCAGTCTTTGGATGTTGATGTAATCAGCGGGGCCAGCGTGAGCAGCAAGGCTATTCTTAAGGCCGCTGAGAATGCTCTTACTCCATAGTTAGTGGTACAAAGCTTGTTGGTTTTATAAAATTTAATTGTTCACCCTCTCAAAGACTATAAAAAGGGGACCAGTTTATCGATTTTTATATAAGTACTCGCCGGTAGAGTGTGAAAATTTTGATACCACATGCTTTGTACCACTAAATACCCATTTACGCCAAGTGCCCACGCATCGCCTCTACAGTGTTCTGTATTTCCTTCTTTAATGTCTCTATGCGCATTTTCAGCTCTGTGGAGGTTCCCGCTTCTTTTACTTCTTTTACTTCTTTTTTTTCCTTCGCTTCCTTCGCGGCATTCTCAACTTTTTGTGCGGCTTCATGCAAAGGTCGGGCATACATTGTGAGGGCGGCACCCTTTATTGTGTGTGCCAGTTGTTCAATACAGACCCGGTCTTCTTTAGCCGCACATTCATCCAGCCGAAGCAGATGTTCGGGCATATCATTCAGAAATGTTTCAATCAGCATCGCTACATGTTCATAGTCGTTATGGGTACTTTCCATCAGTTTATCCCAGTCAAACACACCCCCTCCGAGCTCAGTTGTATCCTCTTTGGTCTCAGTTGTACCCTCTTTGGTCTCAGTTGTGCCCTCCCCAACCCCATCTTGAGGTATATCCTGCCGAACTTCCTGCACTGGGGAGTCGTCTTCGGGCAGCCATTGTTTAATCACCCTTAGTAACTTATCCGGATTAATCGGTTTTGTTATATAATCGTTCATCCCCGCCGCAATAGCTTTTTCCCTGTCCCCCTGGAGGGCATGGGCGGTCATTGCAATAATCGGCAGCTGCGGGTCGGTAATCAAACCGTCTCCCCCTCGAATATTTGAGGTCGCCTCATATCCATCCATATACGGCATTTGTATATCCATAAAAATTAAGTCGTAGCCGGTATTTTTTGCCGCATCTAACGCCTCTTGCCCGTTTTCAGCTGTATCAACGGTATATCCCATTTTCTGCAAACTGATCACTCCTATCTTTCGATTTACCGGATTATCTTCAACCATTAGAATTCGCAGATTTTTACGGGATTCTTTAAAATTGAAAATTTTATCCTGCTGCGGTTGCTCCGGCGCGGTTTCAGTTCTTCTACCGCTCAGCTGTGCCAAAAATGATAACAATCGAAGGGGCTTTATCGGTTTTAGAATACACCCGTCAAAACCATATCTCTCATACTCCTGATATAAGGGGTTGTTTGAAGTTTTTCTGCTCATCACCACAATAGTGGTATTGGTATTTCTGTATTCCGGTTTCTCTCTTAACGTTGCTGCTATAGTCGAATACTCAATCCCCTCCATCTCGGCATCGATCAGCACCAGCCTAAAGGGAGACCCGGAGGCCTGTTCCATCGCCGTTAATACTTCAGCGGCGGTAACATATCTTTGAGATATCCCCCAAAAATCAAATAGACGAGTCAGCATTGTACGGGCAGCGGGATTCCCTTCCGCAATTAACACGGGCCCACTATCCCGCAATCCACTATCCCGTAAACCAATATCCTGCAGACCTATATCCTGCAGCTTTTGCGAGGCACTGTCTTTGATACTATTCCGATCGGCCGATTTCTTTAAGATACACTGAACTGTTACCACAGCGCCCTTATCAGGCTTGTTCACTATCCAGATATTACCCTTCATCATCTCCACGAGACGCTTAGTGATGGATAAACCCAAGCCTGTTCCGCCGTATTTCCTGCTGGTTGTAGCATCAGCCTGGGAGAAGGGTGCAAAGACCTGAGCAAGCTTATGCTGCGGGAACCCTATTCCCGTATCATGAACTTCAAATCTGAGCCCAACATCCTCATCACTTTCTGATTCTAAAATACCTCGAACAACTACCTCGCCCTCCGAGGTAAATTTTACCGCGTTTCCCACAATATTTACCAACACCTGTCGCAGCCGTACAATATCTCCCACTACATGTGAAGGTATATGCGGATCTATATCAAATACTATCTCAATAGATTTATCCTTATTCTTTTGCGTAACCAGGTCGATTGCCTGCTCAATCAGTTCGTTAAAATTAAAGGGGGCAGAACTCAACTTCAGCTTACCCGCTTCAATCTTAGAAAAGTCGAGTATTTCATCAATCAGGGACAAGAGATGATTCCCACTGCCCATAATTGTCTTCGCATATTCCTTCTGGTGCTCCGACAATCCGCTGTCCAGCAGCAGATAGGAACTCCCTATAACGGCGTTCATCGGTGTTCGTATTTCATGACTGACGTTTGCCAGAAAATCACTTTTTGCGCGGTTTGCTTTTTCGGCTTCTTCCTTAGCCTTCACCATGTCTTGATGGGTACGTCGTATTTCAGTAATATCCCTCATAAAAGTGAGAAAACTGTGTTGTCCCTGGAGCGTTAAAATAGTTGAAGAAATCAGGAAATACCGCTGCCGGCCTCTCACTTTTATTATGCGTTCCTGGTTGATACTGGAACCATCTTGCAGAACAGTCTGCACAAATTCTTCCCGGTTACCCTTTTCCTCCCACAAACCAATTTCATAGGTAGTTTTCCCGATACACTCCTTCCGACTCAGACCTAGGACAGACAGGAAGGAGTCGTTTACATCCTGCACTGTCCCCGTCTCTACATCTGAAATAAGGATGGGATCGGGGCTGATATGAAAAATTTGTGAGAATTTTTCCTCCGAGAGGCGCTGTTTTTCCTGGGCCTCCATGCGCTCGGTGATATCAAGGGCAATACCGTAAAAAATAGTACTCCCATCATCCTGGGTGTACGGCACGGCGTGGGTATTAAGCCATTTTTTAGTACCATCAGTTCTGCTAATCGGAAAAACAAAGGATAACACGGAATTATGTTCTATACTCTCATGAATGCGTCTAAAGAGCTCGGCATTCACCTTTGAACTGAGCTGTCCAAATACAGTGTCGGGATTATTCAGTATTTTATCGCTTGTGTAGCCGGTTAAGGTTTCATCGGGTTTACTCAAATAGGTAAAGGAATAATTGTTGTCGGTATCAACGCTGAATTGGAATATCTGCCCGGGCAATCCGTTAATAACGCTCTGCAAGGTCCGCTGTTTTTCAGTCAGCTCTTCCTGCATTTCATCTTCGGCAGTCACATCCCGCAAAATCGCAAGCATCGCCGGCTCGTCGTACCACTCGGTGCTGGTCATCATGAGCTCTACTTTACGGGGGCCGCGCTTCTTATTCAGAATCTCAATTCGTGCCTTCTCTCCATTTACAAGGGGAAACCCCAGTTGACTTCCTACTAAAGTCTCCTTTGACTGCCCAAATAATTCACCCGCCGCGGGATTCGCAAAAAGAATCACACCTTGATAATTGATGAGTACAATTCCTTCCCGGCTTTTTTCAAACAGCGCCATGAAGGGGTTTTTTTTATCCAAACTACCCTACCCCTCTGAAAACATATCTTGCAGCCGGTGCTCTTCGGCTACTGAAGCATGCTGCGGATTTCCTGATAAGATGCCCACAATATTTGTAAAGGCAGAACCGACGTGCATTCCCTTTCCGTCAATAGTAAACTCGCGAATTTCCTTGTCGTGCATCGAGCCACGCATCTTTAAGATAGTAATACCCCTGCGCATTTCTCCAAACATCTCCACGTAGCGGAGGAGAATGATTGAATCGGTGAGGGTTGAAATATGGGTTTCGGTAACCGATGTTCCTCCTGTCAAAGTCGGTGTGGAGGAGGTAAACAGCCCCCCTATTTCCTTGTGCTTTATAAAAGAAGTCACACTTATAATAAACTCCCGGAACCCCTTTGTGGTGGAAATTCGTTCAAGAGCACTTAAACTGTCGATAGCAACCCGGGTTGGTTGAAACTCCTCAATAATGTCCTTTATCTGAATCAGATGATCTTCGAGACTCGCCACCTCCGGGTACCGGCATACCACTTTTATTTTCCCCTCTTTCTCCCACTTGTCATAATCTATACCCCATCCAATTGCATTGCGGACCAGCTGCTCCCGGCTTTCTTCAAAGGCAAACAGCAGACAGCGCTCCCCCTTCTCCGCCCCACCCGCCATAAACTCGGTGGTCATAAGTGTTTTTCCGGTTCCAGTGGCACCGGAGACCAGAATAATACTGTCGCGAAAGAACCCACCCCCGCACATCGAATCGATCTCCTTGTTTCCAGAGGAGATCCGAAAATTAGATGAGCTCTGTTTCAGCTCCAGTGCTGAGAGGGGAATTACCACAATTCCCCTTTCCGGTACGATAGAGAAGGGAAACTCTCCCTTCTGATGGTTGGTACCCCGAAATTTGAGTATTTCAATAGTACGACGCCGTTTTTCATCTTCAAGTACATTTCTCAGAATGATAACATTGTCGGTTACAAACTCCTCTACCCCATAACGGGCTATCTCACCATATTCCTGGAGCCGTTCGGCGGTTACCAGCGAAGTAACTTGCAGGGTCCTTAAACTGAATGCCACCCTTAATAATTCGCTTCTTACATTAATAGAATTACCAAGGGTCGCAAAAACCGCCTCAAGGGCATCAATAGTTACCCGCTTTGCATTTACCCTTTTTACTGCACTCTCAATCCGTGCCAGCAAACCGCCGAGGTCAAAATCGCCCGTTATTATTGTTTCCGTATCAAGGGCCGGTGAGGCGTCTACAAAGGCCCATTTTCCCTCTTCCTCCCATTGATGAATACTCCACCCCAAAGATTTAATATTTTCTCTAATATCATCGGGACGCTCTTCAAAGGTAACAAACACGCCAGACTCGCCCCGTTTTATTCCCTCCGCAAGGAACTGAATCCCGAATATTGTTTTCGCGCTGCCCGAGGTCCCGGCTATGAGGGTGGTTCGATTTTTCGGAATGCCTCCATAGGTGATTAAATCGAAGCCTTCAATCCCGATATTGAGTTTTGAAACTCCCGTACTCGTTTCGTCGCCTTTCATCCCTCACTCCTTTGCACAATCCTAAATTTCCCCAGATAAATTGAGTAGTTTTAATACATCCTTTGAATTAGAGATGTCTCCAATAATCCGGTTACTGCTGTTCCCAGTTAAATAGACCAGTGTTGGGGTCGCCAGAATTTTATCTTCCTCCGCTTGTTCAGGGTTTTCCAGTACGTCTATTACTACCATATCAAACTGAGGGTCATTAATACTCTTATAGAGATTCCGTAGATTTTGCACGGCTTCCTGAGAACGTGAGGTCCTTCCCGTTATATACAATTTAAGTACATTCTGCTTCATCAATTTACCCTATCCTTTGCGGTAGTTAAATTTCGATAAAACGTAACTAAGTACCCCATCAACTCCAACGCTAAGAAACGACCCTCCTCGTTAATTGCCTGTGCCTTCTTATATGCTGCTCCCTGGTTCAAATCTTTTAATGCCCGGGTATGAAGCTCCACAATATCCCTCGGGCCGGCTTCGTTTCGTCCCAAATGCTGGGCAATTGATTGAAGCCGTTGTGAAATATGATGGTTTACCTTATGAACCCGCTCATCCAGTCGGTTATTGAGTACCTCTTTATAATCAGATTGTAACTCCTTAAAATATTCCGGATACCGCTCCCTCAGAGTTTTCTGGGCATAGGAACGTCCGGTTATTGAGGTTGTTCCCTTTTGAGTAAAGTTTTCCAACCAGTTAATTTCCTCTTTCAGTTTTTCAACCTTCTGTTTTTCCGCCTCCATACGCTCGGTGATATCAATACCCGCGGATATAACAAGATCAACATTTCCCTGTTCATCGGGGACAATAGTATTTGTCCAGGCAATCAACCTTTTCTCTCCATTTTTGCCGAGCCAGTAATTCTCATGCCTGCTTGGATAGTTCCCGTTGAGTAATTTTTGAAACACCCCCTTTACCGCCTCACGTTCATCCTCCAACAACAGCTTTTCATAGAACTTATCCCTCTGCAATTCTTCTTGAGTATATCCCGATATCTGTTCGCAGGTTTTATTTACCCTTTCAATAAAACCATCCGGCTTAATAACTAGGATAATCGCTCCGGAAGTCTCCAGAATTGCATCGGTAAATTTCTTTTCCCGTTCGAGCTTTTGCTCGGCCTCCGCATGTCTTTGAAGATTAGATATCCAGTGATCGAGCTCGCTCAGTTCCGGATTATCCCCCATAAGCTTTTCCGGGGGCATATAGTAAAAATTGTTGTACATCTCCGTCCCGACAAACGCTTTTGGATGGGTCCTTAAAATATCCATCAAAATTTCAGGGGAGAACCGTCTTTTATCATACTGGCATATTGCCATGCACTTGCTATAGGGAATAAAGCCGTTCAGTAGGTTCTCATACTCTATCAGACGCTCGGAGCCGGGATGCCCATGAAGGGCCCAGGTCATCTCTCCGGTAATTCGCAGAGCTTCGTAGCCCTCCTCTAAAGCCTTCTGCTCCTCGGATTTAAGAAGCTCTATCATGGCCTTTGGATCAAAGGTATCATTGCGAATATAGGTCTCATGACGATCAAGAATAACCAGTTGGCCGGAGTCAAGATACTTTTGCACATCAAAACCGGTTTCTGAAAAATAGTCCAACACGGTCTGAGCGGTATGAGCATCCACAATGTAGAGCACTTTCTGGTTTTGGACCAGTCCATTTTTTACATAGGGACTTAATACTGCCCGATGTTCCTGCTCAGTTTGATAGATACAACAGAGATGGTCGCCGGGAGAAAGAGTAGAAATATCATACAGCGCCGAATTCGCCATAACATTTGCCCCCCCAGAGGGCGAAATACATCTTAATTAACCGACATAATTACTAATACACTAAATTTTATAACTCAAAAATGAATTTTCAAGGGGAAAGGGAATATTCTTTTAAATAACCTGAAGGGGAGCCTGAAAGAGGGTGAAGTTATACTTTCTTTAGACGGCTGAAGAGGTAATCTCCGATTCAATTTCTTCAAGACGCTTGTTCAGCTTCTCAATGGTGTTAATAATTCTCTGTTTTTCTTTTGCAAGCTTATCTAACGGGTCTTCAGTCTCCCTGTTGTTCCGCCGGGAGGAAAACTCCTCTTTCAACATATCCTGGCTATACCCCGACTTAAGTGCATTCAGGGCTTCCTGCTGCTCTTCGGCTGTTTTAAGCTGCGCCACAGCTTTCATATTATCATACCCAATTTCAGCCGGCAGCCCGGAGCTTGAAACCTGTACCATTCGCTTCATCTCCCGCCGGTCAAGCTGCAAAACCCGATCAACATAATCTTCGAACCGGGCCCCTGTTTCATCGCATAGTTCCTGTGCACGCTGCAGAACCCTTCCAAACTCCTGCATCAAATTACCGTGGGGAGTAATAAAGCGCGAGCGTATTTCCTCGGTCAATTCGGTAAATCGGTGGTCTTGTTCAAAGATATTTATGTAGATGCCTTGTTCCTCCGCCTTTTTAAGCAGCGAATGGAAGAGACTCCAGAACCGCCGGGTGTGAGAGCGGGTACTTTTGGGAGGATCGGAAGAACAGAAATGAAGGTGATGGGCATACTCATGAATTGCTGTGTATATCATTAGGTTTTCACTCTTAAAGTTTTTGTTATGGAGCACTATCTCGTGCTCTTCGGGCTTATAGAGACCATTTACTTTGCGACTTTCCTTGCCCGAGAGAACTACTGAGAAGTATTCATCACAAGGTTCAACTTGAAGTAAAAGCGATTTAATTTGATCTGAGTTCATAAGCCCATCCTGCAGAAAAAAGGGAGCTTGGGCAAGCATCAGGTTCGGAATGATGTGCGGTTTAAGTAGAGAAACCATCCGGCCAGGGGGCGCATGTTCAGGGGCGCCCTAAACCTGTTTTCACCGTCCCAGGCGGCGGGAGTCCGGAACTGGAGACCCGAATCCCTGTACAGGGTCCTCACCAGGGCAGTTTCTACCTCTTCGGCCTCCTTCGTAAGTCCGTAAAAATCGAGCATCGCCCCATATACCCAGGCCGAGCCGACAATGACCTCGCCAAGCTGAAGGTCCTCGCCCCCGTCAGGTGCATATTCCTCCATCGTGGGGTTGGACACAAGCAGGGGCCCAACCCTTCCGTTTTTATAGGCCTGAAAATTATACTTATAGACTGCCAGCAGGTGGCTGCGAACCTGCCGGCGAGATAACAGCGGTCGGGGACAACCGCCATCCTCAGAGCCTTCGGGTAGATTGCACAGTTCCGCCAGATAGATTCCGAACAGAGCATCCGCCTGAATAGCTGTTCGATACTTTCCACTGCTGGAATTATTAAAATATTCCCCATTCCACAACTCACGCACATAGGCGCTCACTCCGGTTGTACGGAGTTTGTGATATTCCGCCGCTTTTATTGTATCAAACTCTTTACTCAGCTTCTCCATCACCGCCAATGCGGCTAGAGCCAATGCGCCGCTGTATGCCCCTATTCCGCGTAACGAGAGTGCATCCCAGGTAGAATCACCAAATTCACTATGCTCTGGGAGGCCGTCTCCATCACTATCCTGGCTACTCATATACTCAGCAGCCCGATCAAGAACCTCCCACTCTTTTCTACTGATTTTTCTTCCAATGGAGCGTCTGAAAAGATAGTAGGCCACGATAAAGGCCGGATTATGATCGCGCCACACATTAGGATCATCCCTCCAGGAATAGCCGTTTAGGGCGTTCCATGGATCCTCCATCGCGCTGCCCAGATCATGGGGAATTTTTCCCGCCTTCAGAACAGAACGCTCCTCGGCCTGTCTATAAATAATTCGGGTCGAATCGTCCCGAAGGTCAACTGCCCGTAGATAGTCTTCAAATACACTTTCCGCCTGAGAAGTCCACCCCGCCAAAAAGGCCGGAAAGGCATATACCCACAAATCAAAGGTATTGTAATAATAATACCCCGTATCGAAGCCCTCTAAAAGGGCAAAATGGGGGCCCTTGCCTAAAGCTATCTCCTGTTCAGTCCGCTCCTCCCCTCTTTGATCCTCCCCTCTTTGCTCTTGCCGAAGGTCCCCAGGTCTCTGATGTTCCGCTGTACCGGACACCCAAGCAGTACCGCCGGCAACTAGAAAGTAGAGGTCGTTGATAAGTGCCCCTGCAATTGGTTCCACGCCGCCGCTTATTCCCTTTTCTCTTATTCCCTTTCCTCCGGAGGGAAGGCTGCTCAACAGTTTTTCCTGCCACTGGACAATTTCCCGCTCCCACTTGCTTTTGTTCTCAATAGCCGAAAGGGCAATACGGGCTGCATTGCGTCCGTCTCCCCCAAACTCTTCACAATAGGCGCGTTTCCAGACCCTGCCGCCGCCAAACTCGATTAGAGGAAGGTCATGTACCATTAGGAAATGAAACTCTTCGCAGCTCTGCGGGCCGATATTTGTACGGGCGGCCACCGCCGAGCCGATCCCTTCATGGCAGCGAGGGCTCCAGCTTTTTTCAGTTTCAGGCAAACCGCCTTTTTGAGAGAAATATCTTGCTACCCACGGAAAGGTATAGGGCTGGTCCTCGGGGGCCTCTCCTGTGCCGTTTGCTTCAGTTTTGAAGGTAAGCTCCCGGGAAAACCTCATTTTATCAGCCCTTTCCGTGTTGCAGGGGGTGTACGCACTCACCAGAACCTCCCCCTCCATATCCCTTTGTACCGTCAGCTGAGGATTTCTTGTCTGACACACCCCGGTGGTACGAAACGTGTGGTTTTGGTCCCCGGTGGTACGAAGATTTTGGTTTAGGGCTTCGGTGGTACGAAGCGTGTGGACAGGCCCCTCGCGAACACTATCGATTACCGGCACGTTCACGTTCCCATAGTTGCCCCGAGCCGGCCACGAACAGACTGTCTCCTTTTCACTTGCATCAAGAGGCTGCCGCCACCCAAGCTGGTTCGGCCAGAAAAGCGCCGCCGCTGCTTCAATTTCCGCATCGGTACGGTTATGGATTTCTATATCGAAATACACCACGGGCATTGATGAACCTAAAGTCCCGTCGGCTGTAAGGGGAGAAAAAAGCCGCAGGTAGAGTTCTACAGGCATATCTTCACCAGAGTAATGCTCAAGGGTGAAGGGAAACAAAACGACCGTTTCCATCTGCGGTCCGGAAACAGGCCGTACCCCTTCTATATTAAGGTTGTGTTGTGATAATACCCTGCATTCCGGCCTTTTATTCTTCTCCCGCCACCATACCAAGAGCGCCGCCGAGTCAATTTCCCGATAAGCGTGGTATCCGGGCTGTAAATGCCAGCGGTTAAAACATCCTGTGAGACTTCTGCTGAAGGCGGGGGCACCTATTCCTCCGTAAAAGGGACCGTTGCCGGGCCCATCGTCATGGGATCCCGGCTTTGCTGTGTATGCCTGGGGTCCAACCCGATCATCAGCCCGAGTACCAACCCCATCGGCAGCACTGAAGACTTCTCCGAATTTTTTAAGCCGAAGGAATTCCTCCGATAGTTTCATAAACTATTTTACACATACCCCTGATCAATCATCGCCTGGGCGACTTTGATGAATCCCGCAATATTTGCCCCATCGACGTAGTTTCCAGCTTCGCTGTAGCGCTCCGCATACTCAACACTCATGTCATGAATCCGGGTCATAATTTTTAAAAGCTCACTATCCACCTTTTCACGGGACCAGGAAATGCGGGAACCGTTTTGTGCCATCTCGAGGCCGGATACAGCTACGCCCCCGGCATTTGCCGCTTTAGCTGGGGCATATAAGAGCCCCTTCTCCAGAAAAAGGTCCACCCCCTCAATGCAGGTCGGCATGTTCGCGCCCTCGGCTACCAACTGAACTCCGTTCTTCACAAGATTTCCCGCATCGGTTTTATTAATCTCATTCTGGGTAGCACAGGGAAAGGCACAATCGGCTTCATGATTCCAAAGGGGGTTGTAGTCACTCACATCCGGATTATGATGATACTCGGCATCGGGATATTTCTCTTTATACTCTCCAATTCTCCCGCGACGAAAGTTCTTTAGTTCTTTTACAAACTCAAGCTTTTCCCGATCAATTCCGTCTCCGTCAAAAATATAGCCCGAAGAATCCGAGAGGGTTACCACCTTCGCCCCTAGGTCCAACAACTTTTCCACGGTAAATTGTGCTACATTTCCCGATCCGGAGACTAAACAGGTCTTTCCTTCAAAACTATCTTCCCTCGTCTCCAGCATTCTCGCAGCAAAATAGACTAACCCGTACCCGGTTGCCTCGGGCCGCAAAAACGAGCCGCCCCAACCTGTACCTTTTCCTGTTAAAGAACCGGTAAACTGATTTTTGAGCCGTTTATATTGTCCAAAGAGGTAACCTATTTCACGCCCGCCGACACCAATATCACCGGCAGGAACATCGGTAGTTTCCCCGATATGTCGATAGAGCTCGCTCATAAAACTCTGACAAAAACGCATAACCTCAAGATCGCTTTTTCCCTTCGGGTCAAAGTCGGAACCACCCTTTCCACCGCCTAAGCTGAGACTGGTAAGACTATTTTTAAACACCTGTTCGAAGGCCAAAAACTTCATAATGCTTAAGTTCACCGATGGATGAAAACGCAAGCCCCCCTTGTACGGACCGATTGCACTGCTCATTTCTACGCGAAAACCCCGGTTAATTTGAAGCTGCTCATTTTCATCAACCCAGGGTACCCGAAACATTACAACTCTCTCCGGCTCTATCATTCTTTCAAGCACCTTGTGATAAATGAAATCGGGGAAAGAGTCCATTACTTTTTCGATTGACCGAAATACTTCAGTAACCGCCTGATGAAATTCAATTTCGTTGGGGTTTTTCTGAACAGCCGATTTTAGGACCGGTTCAATACTTACAAACATACAGCCACCTTCTTTTGTTTCTACGAGTAGTATCGATATAGTATAAAAAATCTGGAAGCGTTTAAAGCGGGAAAAGTCCGATACATAAAATATAAAGTACAATTAGTAAAATACTAATTCACAATATCAAATATAGTTTAATTTACTTAACAATTCAGAATTTTGCAGGTATAATTACATATACAATTAGAATTCTAGGGAGGATGTGGTATGCACACTGGTGAGAATATTAAATTGATGCGGGAGGCTAGATCAATCAGTCGGGAAACTCTGGCTGAAGAGGTTGGTCAGGATCCGCAGTTTATTGAACAAATTGAAGAACATGAATATGAGGCCCCCGTGTCCGTACTCTTAAAAATTGCCTCTGTTCTGGGAACAGATATTTCCGCTCTGATTTATGGAAAAGAGTTTCAGGAAAAATCGGTAATGGTAACCGACAAAAAATCGCGGATGAAGGTAGAACGAAAAAGGGGGTTCGATTATGAAAATCTTGCACCCTATTACAGCGGGCGCCATATGGAACCTTTCCTTGTCGATGTATACCCGGTAGAAGAAGATAAACTTGAATATTCCACCCACGACGGAGAAGAGTTCCATTATGTTATGGAGGGTTCCCTCCGTATTATTGTAGATGGTAAAGAACACACCCTAGAACAGGGTGACTCTATCTATTTTGATTCTTCACTTCCCCATGCACTATCGGCGGTTGGAGAAAAAGCGAAACTACTGGTCTCCATCTATCATGCTACTTCAATGTCCCATGTAACGAGAAGCCAGAAAATGAACGACCTTATTACTGCAGCCCGGCATCTGGGGGGTATGAAGGTAGTGATTGTTATTCCCAATGAAACAGCCGTGGATGCGGTAAACAGGGCAATAGAGGAGCAGGTAATTAGCGAAGCACTTTTAGTGGGAAACAGTGGCGACTTCCCCGAGGACTACACACACCACAAAGACCGTTACAAGATTTTCGACATTGAAAAGGGCGACGATTACGATATGCGCTGTGCCTTAAAGGCGGTTGAACTTATCCGGGCCGGCGAAGGTCATATGATAATGAAGGGTAATATCAATACCGCCGTTTTTATGAAGGCGGTCCTTAATAAAGAAAAGGGCATAGGTTCCGGCCGCAGGCTCTCTTTGGTAAGTATATTTGAGCTGCCGAAACTTAACCGCCTGGTATTCCTCACCGACCCCGGCATCAATACCGCCCTTACCGTAAAGAAGGATATAGATACCAGTAAGGATATCATCATGAACGCCGTCGATGTAGCGAAAAGTATGGGAGTTCATACCCCAAAGGTGGCAATTCTTGATGCAAATGAAGTTCCTTCAGAGAAAATCCCTTCAAGTATTTACGCGAAGGAACTATCCGAAATGGAATGGAAAGATGCTGAGGTGTACGGCCCGCTTTCCTACGACTTGGCCCTCTACGAGGAATCGGCGAAACATAAGGGAATTACCGATAATCCCGTCGCCGGTAAGGCAGATATTCTCATTGTCCCCCATATCTCGGGGGGTAACTTTTTGTACAAAGCCTGGGCAATGACTATGTCCGCCGATGTTGCAAATGTAGTATTAGGGGCGAAGGTCCCGCTTATCATTACAAGCCGCAGTGACAACGATATGACCAAGTTCCTTACCCTATGTGCCAGTGCCGTATACAGTGCACATAAGCTGCAGTAAAAGCAGTTATACAATGTCTTGATAATTGTATGGATAATCGTATGGATAAATACTGCCGGGTCTTTTCAATACTACTTTAAAGATCTCTTTTTTTGATTTGACACGGAATTATTTTCAGTACATTATGTGGAGTTATCATGAATACTACAACGACACTTTTAATTGTTATAGCAGGCAGCATTGTAGCGCTGATCTATGCAGCTCTGAAAACACGCTGGATTTATAGCCGGCCTGTAGAAGATGCCAAACTGAAACGAATCAGCGGCTATGTACAGGAAGGCGCGATGGCCTTCCTGCGCCGTGAATATCAAGCTTTAATCGCGTTTGTCATTATTGTAGCTCTTTTTCTTGCAATAGCAAATCAAGGAGCCCTTCGTTTTCAATCACTTTCCTTTTTGGCAGGCGCCGGTGCATCGGCACTGGCCGGCTATATAGGTATGCGGGTTGCCACCTCTTCGAACGGCCGTACTACCCATGCAGCTCAAACAGGTATCAATCCCGCCCTAAAAATTGCTTTTAACGGCGGCAGTGTCATGGGTATGAGCGTTGTAGGCCTAGCGCTCTTGGGAATCGGGCTTATTATGTTGATCGCAACTGCGGTAATCGGAGGCTCAATTCCCGTTGTTCAGAAATCTATTTTACCGGTGCTCTCCGGTTTTTCCCTGGGCGCCTCCTCAATGGCCCTGTTCGCCCGTGTGGGCGGGGGCATTTTTACGAAAGCCGCCGACGTCGGCGCAGACCTTGTGGGCAAGGTTGAAGCCGGTATTCCTGAGGATGACCACCGGAACCCGGCGGTCATTGCCGATAATGTAGGGGATAATGTAGGGGATGTAGCCGGCATGGGGGCCGACTTGTTTGAATCCTATGTCGGTTCAATTGTCGGCTCCATGATTCTGGGTGTCGCAGTTGCCGGCCCGGTTGAACTGAAATACCGTACACTGCTCTTCCCCCTTGTGTTAGCGGTGATCGGAATTATTGCTTCAATTATTGGAGTGAGCTTTGTCAGAATAAAACCGGGTAAATCTCCCCAGACAGCCCTCAATGCCGGTACCTTCGGGGCCGCCGGCATTGCCGCGGTGCTGTCCTTTTTTGCGGCACTCTATGTCATAGGAGGGGCCCCCGAGGCAGCAGTCGGTGAGAGTGTAATTGCCGCTGATCCTTACCGGGTCTTCTTTTCCGCCCTGTTAGGAATGGCAGCGGGAAGTTCGCTGGGTTTACTGACCGAATATTTTACGGGTACCGATAAAAATCCTGTTAAGGCGATTGTTCGGGCAAGTGAAACCGGCACCGCTACAAACATTATAACCGGCATTGGAATGGGAATGCTCTCCACCTTCCCCTCTCTCATTCTGATTATCGTTGCAATCCTCGGAGGGTCCGCTTTAGCCGGCCTGTACGGCATAGCAATTGCCGCGCTGGGAATGCTTATGACCCTTGGTATTCAGTTGGCGGTGGATGCCTACGGCCCGATTGCCGACAATGCCGGCGGTTTGGCTGAAATGGCGGAATTTCCACCTGAGGTAAGAACCATTACCGACAAGCTTGATGCAGTCGGAAACACCACCGCTGCTATAGGAAAAGGGTTTGCGATAGGTTCCGCCGCTCTCACCTCCATTATTCTCTTTACCGCCTTTCGCCAGGAGGTCGGTATTGAAGTAATTGACCTTATGGAAGTCACAGTTCTGGCGGGGGTGCTCCTCGGCGCGGTAATACCGTACCTTTTCTCTTCAATGGCAATGAACGCCATCGGAGATGCCGCTTTTGCAATGATCGAAGAAGTACGGCGCCAATTCCGCGAAAAACCCGGAATACTGGAGGAGACGGAAGAACCCGATTATCGCCGGTGTATTGATATTAGTACCAGTGCCGCGTTGAAAAAAATGATGCTTCCTGGTATCGTTGCTGCAGCGACCCCTGTTCTTATCGGTTTTCTCGGCGGCGTTCACATGTTGGCGGGTTTATTGATTGGAGTGACCTCATCAGGTGTGGTCCTTGCAATTTTTATGGCCAACACCGGCGGTGCCTGGGATAATGCAAAAAAGATGATCGAAGAAAGAGAAGTGAACGGCAAGGGTTCTGATGCACATAAGGCAGCAGTTGTCGGTGACACCGTCGGAGACCCTTTTAAAGACACCGCAGGGCCGGCTTTGAACATTTTAATTAAGCTCATGGCCGTGGTGTCTCTGGTCATTGCCCCTATGCTCAAGTCCTTTTTTGGAGGCTAAAAAATGGAATATAAGAAACGCCTGTATCTGATTCTACATCCCAATCTTGCCCTGGTCGGCTCACAGCTCAACCCGGAACAATTTGCCGACCACTACACCTCCGGATCTTCCCGCTACTACAGCGGAAAAGTAATATTTGCCGAAATTGATGTCGATTTTCGGCATCCCTACTTCCAGATAGAAGAGATGCTGAATGAACTTGTACCCCACGAAAACGGTCGCCCTAAGGCTACAAAGTTTATCTCCAGCCACCGGGTCCTCGAACATATGGATTTTGACGCCATCCAAACCCTCCATCTGGTAAACCCGGAAGGAGATATTTTATCCCTCGACCCGGAACCCTCCCGATGCTCCGGTGACACTAGTAACGATATCAGAATTTTTGCCGAGATGGCGCCGCTCCGTATGCTTGTGTTAAGTGATTATAATGTACGGGAGTTTGGAAACTACATTACCTCCCCGGATAATCCGAAGGGGGCCCCTTCCATTTTCTTTACTCAAATAGACCTTGAAATTGAAGTATTTATTAAAGAGTTTGAGGAACACCCCTTCAAAGAGGCTCCGATTAAAAGTATTCATCCTTCCCGGCTCAGGGATTCATATTTTGAGTTAAAGAATACCCCTTCAAAGCACACGAAGGGGCTCTGCCTCGATAGCTCGATCGACCAAAGTTCTTTTAAATACATCCGAGAGGGCTTTACCTTCGCCTCGCAGAAACAAACAAAATGCTTTTACATGCCGAGCCTTGAGGAAATCGAGCGAAACAATTATCGCTTTTGGAAGCATATGTAGAAAAACACATGTAAAAGGCTCCACCTGTATAGCAACCGTCGAGCTCCCGTCGAGCGGCCAGTGGGGAGCCTTTGGTTGGCCGTCGAGCTTTCGTATAGCAGCCCTCAAGTGGCCATCCGCAGCAGTCACAGTTACTACAGCTCACCAAGGCTTAGATCGCCGGATATCTTAAACACATGTCCGTCCCGATGCACCTGGAGATTTCTCTCCGGAAAATATTCGGGAAGCTTCTTTCGTATAAACCGTACCGCATCTTCCTCGATTTCCTCTTCTTTTTCATCGGAGACGTTCGACAAAGTTACCATATCAACATCTATTACATACCCACGCCCATGCTCGCTTCCATAACCTGCGGAAAAGGATGCCCCCACATTGAACAAACCGTCGGTTTCTTTATTGGCAGTGGCCCCCCGCTTGGCGCGGGCAGGATGCAGGGGATACATACCGCCGTATTTTTCTTCAAGATAATCGTCCGCCGCATCAAATACCGCTTTTAACCGCTTGTCAAAGCTGGACAGTGCATGGTGTTCCATTCTGATTCTCCTCTACCCCTAATGTAGTAATGAAACCTGCAAAGGGACAAGAGGTTGCGGCAGCAAAACGGCAACAAGACCTTTTTGACCACCCTGGACCGCCAGTATCAGGGGTCAGGCTACTTTCATTGCCGCCCATTTCTTCCACTGATACCACTGTTCGGGAAAACGGGTCACATATTTCTGCCAGAGGTGCAGTGCTCTTGTAGCTGTACGGTTCGCCGCCCTACCGTTATTGATCGGTTCGCAAATAAGGGTAAAGCGTCTTGCGGAAACACGCTTCAGAAATACGCCGACCACCGGAGCCCCGGAACGTTGTGCCATAAGGTCGAGGGTGTTGTCGAAAAAGAGGGTTTTGTCGAAGAGCCTGATGGTTCGTCCCTTTTTCTTTCGCCATGCATCAACCTCATCACACTCGGTCATCAACAAGCGGTTGGATTGAAGGCTATCGAGGGCTCGGCCGTATACCGACTGGCCATCAGAGGAACTTATCAAATCCGTACCCAGTGTAGCCGCCCGTTTTTTTAATGACCGTGCAAGGTGAGGAGTCTGACATTCAAGAATTACACTTACCGGATACCCTTTTAAGGCCAGGACCCAAGGGATAAACTCTACCGCTCCCCAATGGGCAGTCACAAGGATAACTCCCTTATTTCGTTGCAGGGCCTCATCCAGTATGTGACCGTTCTGGATGGTAAAACGCCCTTCAACGAGCCGCCGGATATCTTTGATATCCTTAAAGGCGGAATACATTTTTTCAAAATAGTGGGCAAATATGCCCTCAAAGGACCTCCTGTAAATCCGCTGAAGCTCTTTTTTCGTCTTTCCCCGCATCATATCACGAATATTGCGCTCAATAAGCCGCTTCTCCTTGCGGCGGACCATGTAGTAGAGCTTTCCGATCATTTGCATGTACACATACCCAGCGCTATACGGCAGCAACCTGAAAAGAAACACATTCCATCTTAACTGAAAAAATTTGGACAAGTTGAGTTTCATCTCTCTCCTCCTTGGCAGGTAAGTTTTGATATAATAGGACTTTCGTGAAACAATTCTGTACCGCTGCAGTGCATCTGGCAAGCACTTTTTCTTTACACTGCCGAGGATTAGGAATAAGGTGCGTATTATGCGCCCACAGAGAGTGCGGGAAAAAAGTGTGCTACAGTCAGGCTGCTTTTAGGTCACTTTTAGTCTACTTCCGCCGATTTTAAGGAGGTGTGCAACTTTTGGTTTTTATGATTTTTGTTGTCTTCCTGAATCAGGTGGGAAAACACATATTTAAAGGCTTTTACTACTTCCGGAGAAAACTGGCTGCCCGTAAGAATATCAATACGGTGGAAGGCTTCCTGGGGCGAGAGCCCTTTACGGTAGGGTCTGGTGGAGGTAATCGCATCATAGGCATCTGCGACACTGACTATCTGGGCTTCCAGGGGAATCTCACTGCCCTTTAATCCGTCGGGATACCCCGAACCGTCATACCATTCATGGTGGTTTCGTATTATATAAATATGATCTTTTAAAAAGCTAATCGGCTTTACGATTTCCGCCCCTTTTAAGGGATGCTGCTTAATAATATTATATTCCGATTCGGTTAAAGTCTTCGGTTTACGAACAATTGACTCTGAAATTCCAATTTTTCCTACATCATGGAGCAAACAGCCAATCCGCAAGTATTCTAAGCGGTGTGGATCTAAGCCCAGAACCCGCCCAATCCGAACAGAAAGTTCTGCAACCCGCTCCGAATGACCGCGCGTGTAGGCATCCTTCTCTTCAATTGCCTGCACCAATGCCCTCACGGTGTTCAGATATCCACTTTCGATTTCCTCTTTGAGCTGTGCCTTATGAAGTGTTTCTGCTATTGTGTTTGTAAAAATGGAAAGCTCATCTAAATCCCGGGGAGTTACATTTTCGGTGCTCTTTAATCGGTCCGCACCGACAATTCCGATTACATTATCACCGGTACGAAGGGGAGCTATAATGAAGGAGGATACATTAAAATTACTGAGAATACGGTTTCCCAGGTGCAAGCCTGCTGAAGAGGGGTCTTTCACGTATACCGGTTTTGCTTTTTGAAAAACCCGGGCCATAATATTTTCTTTTTTACTGATGGGAATTCGGTACCCATGCAAATAGCGGTCAATCGCCTCGGGGTTGTCGCCGATAGCATATTTAAACTCAAGATAGTTCCTTCCTTCATCTACCAGCATGATCATAGCACGATCAAAATTCAAAACCTCAACCATTGATTTCATTGTCGCCTTGAGAATTTCCTCCGAATTATCCTGGGATACCAACATATTCGAGGCCAGGTTTACGGCCCGCAATTTTTCCACTTTATCATAGAGCTCATGGTTCAGTCGATTTACCTCGTCATACTGCTTTTTTAGGGCGAGTTTATCACTCTCAATCTGTTCAAGCGCCGAAAGGAGCTGGGTTTTACGGGTGCGAAACAAGCTAAACAGGCGGTAGGGTCTCCAATTCTTATTGTGAAATTGAATGTTGAACTGACAGTAGGGGTCACCATTAAAATAACAGTACGGCTCCTCTACTTCGGCGGGAGACAGCCCCCAGATGGTGGGAATGGCGGAATATATACCTCTGTTAAAACTGCATATATCCTTTGATAAAACCCTGTTTTCCTTCCAATGAAGCCGAACAACCGCTCTTGAGGGGGAACTATAAATAATTTCCATTATCTTGGTATGGTTAAACTGTGAATTGATATGATTGATACGTTTTAGTAAACCCGAGGGTCCTCCAAAGGTAGCAAGAAAGAACTTTTGAATATATCCGAACTCTCTATTTGTTATAGAATCACTTCCGATTCGATAGGCAATATCCGGATCATCAAAAATGATGCGTGCATTCTCAAATATTTTAGTTATAAGCTCGCTGGTGACCCAGTTGTTTTCATCCGTCAGTACATCCTCCGGTTTTGAAACTGTGGCATAGGGGGCCGGAAGTTCTTTAAAAAGAAGCGAAACTTTTTCGGGGGCCTCTTTAAGCACGTAGTCATAGACAACCTTAATATTTAAGCAGTTTACTTCGTTGTGGCGTTCTATGCTTTTTCTGTAGGGCATCCGAGTATTAAAACCTCTTTGTGAGGTACTCGTCCTGGGACATCGATTGTATAGTATCGAGTTCGGCAATTTTCAAATAAGTTCGAGCGAATTCAAACACCTGCCGATATGAAAAACGATAACCGAATTTTTCGAAATACCCACCGAGCACCTTCTTTGGTCTCATCAATGAGTATCGGCAGGTTACGTCTAAAACAGGAAGAGAATTTTCCCAACATAGTAAATCAATTTCGTCGGCATTGAGAACCAGCATCGGCCGATATACGGAATATCCCTCAGGCATAGTAAGAAAAATGTAAAAACGCTGGGATATCTCTAAAAATCGTTCCTTTGAGTATACTTCAGCCTGTGTAGTTGAATCTGCTAAACCGTCGCCTACCAGTCGATTGAGGGCGTAGCCCGCCAAGTCCCACAAGCTATGCCCGGAGACCAACACAACATCCTCCACCGGTCGGCGGACCAGAGTAAACAACTCCGGCAGGGCTTTCTTCCTCAGGTTTTGACAGGGGCGGCAGGGATTCTCTTTGTTCTCCAGCACCGAATCATCAACATCGGGAATACGATAGGTAAGGGAGACACCCCGGGAATCCCAGAATGTTTTTAACTGCTGTTCAAACTCCGGGGTATACCGATGCCGAGGAAAGGCATATAAAAATGCAAGAATATCGAAGTTGTATTTTTCCTTTACCCTATTCAATAAATAGAGGGCGGCGGAAGAATCCTTCCCGGCGGAAAAGGTCACCGCGACCAGCTTTCCCTTTAGTTGTTCCAAATACTCACGATTTAGGGTTTCCCATTTCTCAAGAACATGTGCAGTAGTCAATGGTTACTTTCTCCAGTTTTGATGTATCAACAGTATATCCTACGCCCTGATGCCGCCTTATTGAAGCGGTACCTCCAAAGCCGAAGGTGTAATCCTCGGTAATAATATTTTCCGCCAGTAAATGACGATCGTAAGATCCGTCCGCGTACACCGGTGCGCTCATTAGTGAAGCGGCTGCCCGACCCAGCCCGGAGAGGATTCCGGTTTCACCAACATGACACCCAAGCTGATACTTGAGCCCATATGTATCGGCAAGCTCCGCTATCTTGAGGGCGCGAAGTAAACCACCGTGCTTAGAAAGCCTTATATTTATCATGCCGAAGGTATTATCACTTTGTATTTGCTCAATATCTTGAAAAGTTACCGCCGACTCATCAGCTACAAAACAAAAATCCGCACTTTGCGGAAATGCACATAAGCGGCGCATTTCCTCACGATCAAGCCCCAGGGGCTCCTCTACCAGATAAACTCCATACTCTCGGAGGATTTCCAGCTGGTCGAGGGTCTCTTCAACACTCCATGCTGCATTCGCATCAACCCGCAGATCATAATCGTCCCCTAGTATCCGGCGTGCTTTTTCCAGGACCCGACGATTGTAGTATGTTTCATTGGCCAATTTTACCCTCAAATTAGAGATAGCCGCCTGTTTGTAGGCCGTCAGCATTTTCTCGGCGGCCGGTTCGGGGAGGATCGGCAGGGTACCGCCATACTGAATCTCTTCGCGCCGGGGAGTTCTCTGTAAGAGAGTGTAGAGGTCTACGTTATTATACCGACACATCAAATCAAGCAAAGCACCTTCCACCGCACATAACAGGGGGAGCTCAGACCGGGGCCATTTGGAGGAGAGCATAAATTTAGTTAACGGAGAGGGGGTGTGAGAAAAGCCGGAATCCCCTCCTTCAGCCGGGGGAAGCTCTTTTAAAATTCCGCCGAGAGTATCGGCAATTTCTTCCAATGCACCGGTGGTGGTGCCGGTCACGTACTCCCTGGCAACCGCTTCTCCGAAACCGGATATGTTTCCATCTGAAATTTCAACAACAAGAGAATCGGATGCCCGCCGTCTGGCTTGGGAATGGGTAAAATCAAGTTTGAATGGGATAGAAAGTGCATATACATAGGCCTTGAGGTCGTTCATGGCCGTATTGTATACCCAACCTTCAGATAAATAAAGAAAAAAACATCCTCAACAGGAATCAGTCGTTGTTCTCTTTATTTTTCTTTCTCTCCACTTTCCCCCTCGGTTTTAGGTTCAGAAGATGTAGGCTCAGCGGCTTTTGGTTCAGCGGCTTTATCCGATTTCTTCTTCGACTTCTTCGACTGCTTTGCCTGTTTGGACTGCGTGCGGGTCTCACCATGCAAGCCCGAAATGAGGTTTTTGTATTTATCCTGAATGTACTGCCTCTTCACCTTGAGGGTCTGGGTAAGTTCACTCCCGATAGTAAAGTTATTTTTGACCGGCAGAATATTAGAAACAAACTCAAAAGGTTTAAAGCCGTGTTCCTTACTTATCAGGCTGTTTACCTCACGCATGAGGATGGCGTTAATTTTATCATTTTCAATTGAGTAAGAGCCTTCTACTGGGACCTCATATTCGGTCACCTTCAGCTCTTCGGCCAGGCGCATAAGTTCATCAGGATTCACTGCGACTAAAGCGGTAAGCTGCTTTCTGTCCTGCCCAATTAATACGGCGTGGTCGATATAGGTGCTTTCTTTGATTTTATCTTCAATTCGCTCGGGTTCTACGTTTTCGCCGCCCATAAGCACAATCGTATCCTTCGCCCGGCCGGCGATAATGACCTCGCCGTTTTCCGATTGGATCGCCAAGTCACCGGTGTTTAACCAGCCCTCATCGTCCAGCACTCTGGAAGTAGCCTCCGGATTCTTATAATAGCCCTGCATTACCTGGGGGCCGCGAACAAAGAGGACCCCTTTCTCGCCGATCTCGGCAAGAGACCCATCTTCCCCTCTTATTTGAATCTCAGTATTTATAAAGGGGTGTCCCGTAGAACCGAAGGTATTACAGCCGAAGGTACGGGACAAAATTCCCGGAGCACATTCGGTCATACCGTAGGCATTCACAATATTGATGCCGATCGAATTAAACAGTTCATCCAGATATTTCGGCAGCGCCCCTGCCCCGGAGGTAGCCCCCCGTAGATGTCCGCCCACTTTTTCTCGAAAAGGCGTAAAAAGCTTATGTGCCAAAAGGTGCCCGGGATACATAATACCCGCCAGGAGTAGATTATACAGCCATGCCGCAGTTCTAGAAAGGGTACTGCGCTTTTTAAGCGAAATGTAGCCGCCCTTTAAATAAATAGTAGCAGAGAGAAAAATTTGATTGATCTTAATAAAGGTAAAAATCAGATAGCGTTTTGCCGCGGGCATCGTACTCAGGGCTTTAATCAGTTTTTGATAAATCGACTCCCATACCCTGGGAACGGAGATAATGATCTCGGGCTTTTCCTCCTGAAGGTCGGCGGCAAAGCGTTTAGCCGAAGAATAGATAATGGTAACTCCCGAAGAAAGGCCGCAGTATTCAAAAGCCCGTTCATACACATGCCAGGAAGGCAGCATTACTACTGTTTTCTCACCCTTGTTCGGGTCAATTTCTAAGCGGGGAGTATTTGCCGTAACATTCTGCATAAAATTATGGTGAGTTAAAACTACCCCCTTTGGATTACCGGTGGTGCCGGAGGTGTAGACTATCGTCATTACATCATCGAGCTCAATTTTTTCCCGAAGAGTATTAAACCATTCCGGTTCCGACTGGATACCCTCCCTTCCTTTTTCAATAATCTGAGAGTAATAGACAACTTTCTTCTTCACTTTACTCGGCAGATCATCGAGGGGGGCCTCATCGATTACTACAATCCGTTCACAGGCCTTCCAATTCTCTTCAGTAAAGAGGTTCAGCAGCTCTTTCAATTGAGAAATCTGTTCGATAATCAAAAAGGTAGAATCGGAATGCTGAAAAATAAACTGTACTTCCTCTGGGGAGGTATCCGAACCGCGGGGAACGCTTATTGCACCGACAGCGGTCAAGGCAAAATCAATAACCGACCATTCATAGCGATTATTTACAAAAAAACCAACCTTATCTCCGGATTTCAGGCCGTATGCCCTTACACCGGCGGCACACTCCTGTATCTCCGTTGCAAACTCTCTATAGGTATGGGTAATAACATTGTCTTTAGATTTTGTTTTATGGGAAACTCTATCCGGAAATCGCTCAGCTGTTTCAAAGGGAATATCAATAATTGTACGGGGCATGGTACCTCCTTACCCTTGCCGGGTACTTTAAATATACTATATACACGGCTTGTCGTATACGGCATTTGAACATAGATTTTTATAGAAGCTCATAGAAGCTCGAAATACAGATCACCAAAGCGCCGGTCTTCAGCATAGGTTAATCTATATCCCCGGCGGGTCAAATACTCTGTCACAGCGGCCCTCTGTGTATCCGAATGCCATTCTATCACTATACGGGCTGTTCTTTTCAGGAGCTCCTGAGCTCCCTTTACTACCTCGAGCTCAGCCCCCTCGACATCAATTTTTAATAGATCCACCTCAGTAAAGCCATCCTCGGCATAGCGGCGGCACAATTCATCTACCCTAAAGGCCTCTACCACCTCTTTTTGCAGTTGATGAGAATCAATCCATCCCTGGTCCAGGGCTTCAATATCTTCGGAGGCCACCGTAGAAACCGGGGGGTATGTGTGCAGTTGTATATGACGGTGGTCTGAATAAGCCGCCCCGTGAACCGGATACACATGTTCACAGCTATTCAAAGAAAGATTAGCAGTAAGCTGCTGATAGGTGGCACCCACAGGTTCAACCGCGAGGACCCGTGCGGCTGGATTCTGCTGTTTCATTCGCAGGGTATAAAACCCCTCATTGGCCCCTATGTCCAGAATAGTACGATTTTGCGCAGCAGTAAAATTAAAAAGACCCATATGGGCATTATCTATCCACACATCAATTATCGTATCAAGGGAGGCGGGGGCGGAGGACATTTTCATTTGAAAGGTAAGGCCGCTCATGTGTAAATAGCGCACTTCCTCCCCCTTTTTATTCCCCGTATTATCGGTCTTCCGATCGGCGGGCAGTTTCTGCTCTCCCTTGAGGATTCTTTTTCGTTGCGCTTCAATCTGTTCTATCAGCAGTACATCTTCTTCAGTATCTGCCAAGGCCTTGAGCCGATGTATTTTTGCCCTGCGGTTCATCCGGTAATTGTACAGAGAAGTCCCCCTGCGTGCAATTCGAAAAGGATCTTTCACAAAAATTCTCGCTTTTGAAAATTTCTGAAATTTTTCAAAGTGAGAAAGCTTTCACCTCCTTCCTCTTCCCTTTATACTGGGATTATGGGAAACGCATGGTGGAAAGAAACAACAGTATATCAGGTGTATCCTCGTTCATTTCAGGATACAACCGGCAATGGAGTCGGTGACCTTACGGGAATAATCTCCAGGCTCGATTATCTCCAGGAGCTTGGAATCGAAACATTATGGATCTCCCCTTTTTATCCAAGTCCTCAGCAAGACCTAGGCTACGACATTTCAGATTACTGCAATGTGTCCTCCGAGTACGGCTCCCTTGAAATATTCGACCGGCTGCTAAAGGGGGTGCATGAACGGGGGATGAAGCTGGTACTTGATATGGTGTTGAATCATACCAGTAATCATCATCCGTGGTTTCTGGAATCGGAGTCCAGCCGCACCAGTCCAAAGCGTGATTGGTATGTGTGGAAAGACGGCAAGAAACCTGAGGGTAAAGCTCCCCCCAATAATTGGCGTAGTATGATCGGAGGCTCCGGATGGCATTATCACCGGCACACCGGTCAATGGTATTGGGCTTCTTTTCTTCCCTTTCAACCGGACCTAAACTACCGAAACCCGGAGGTAAAGCAGGAAATGTTCAAGGTCTTGCGCTTCTGGCTCGATCGGGGTATAGACGGGTTTCGCCTGGATATTATTGGATCGGTATATGAAGACCCGCTGTTCCGGGACAACCCCTTTACCTGGAAACTGCTGCCCGATGAAAATAATTCAGGCTTTCTATTTCGTTCCCATAAAAGAACACAGAATCATCCGGACAACTTTTCCTTCGCCCGGGAACTGCGCAGCCTAGTTGATGAATATTCATCCCCTGAGAGGCTGCTGATAGGGGAAACCTTTGGCCCTCCCGATGTACTCCGCTCATATTGCGGCCGGAATAAACCCGACGGGCTTCATCTTGTGTTTCTCTTTAAGAGTATGGCAATACCCTTTAAGGCGGGCCCCTTCAGAAAGCTTATTGAAGAGTTTGAAACTACTTTTCACGAACCCTTTATTCCTACCTACGTTTTTTCCAACCACGACCGGTTTCGTCGGTTTTCCGTGTTGGGTGAAGATATCCGTAAGGCAAAGTTAAACACTGTACTTCAACTAACCCTTCGGGGGGTCCCGTTTATCTATTACGGGGAAGAAATCGGTATGCGACAGGGGCGCATCCCCCCTAAGGATACCAGAGACGCCGTCGCCCGTTACATTGGTACTGTTCCCCCGGTAAAAATTAGGCTCATTAACCGTCTCAACAACGGGGCGGTACAGCGGGACGGATGCCGTACCCCTATGCAGTGGGACGCCTCGGCCAATGCAGGTTTTACTGTCCCCGCAGAAGAAGCCTGGATGCCGATCAATGACAACTCGGTATGGGTAAACGCGGCTGAACAGAGGGATCGCGGCGATTCCCTTTACTCCTGTTATAAGGAACTGCTGAAGATCCGGGCAGACTATGTCGCTCTCCGCAGGGGCACACTAGAGCTGCTGCCTGAGAAAGAACTAAAAAAAGAGCTGCTTGGCTATATCCGCTCTACCTCAGAGGGCGAGAACGTACTGGTTCTGCTCAATTTCTCATCCAGGAAACGCCCCCTTGGCCGCAGCCTCTCCGGCTTTCTCCCCCCCGGGGGAACACAGCACTTACTCTTCTCAACCGATGACGATCGTACCTCCGAGAACCTCTTTGAGGGGCCTCTAGTGCTCCACCCCTATGAGGGGTTGATAGTAAGTACAGCTCCTCAGGCAAGAACTACACATCATCAGGGTCAAGCGCGTTCAGCCAGCGGTCAGTATGAAAGTAGTATAGCCCAATTACCGCAGTAACCATATTGCTTACAAACATCGCCCACCAAATGCTCCCCGGACCAATCCCCACCACGTATGCAAGGCCGTAGGCTACGGGCAAACGCAAAGCCCACAATCTGGCAATATTGAGGTACATTACCGGCTTTGTATCCCCGGCACCTTGAAAGGCCCCGACAGTAGCATGAAAAAAGCCGAACAATACGACCGACGGAGCTACAACCCGAAAAAGCTGAGCCCCATAGTGCATAGTCTGAGGATCATCTACAAAAAAGCGGATGAAAGAGCTGCCGAAAAAAAAGGTAAGCGTCATTGCCGGAAGCAGAAAAGCCTGAATAACACAGATACTGATTATAACTACCTGACGGGCCCCCTCCGGGTCTTTTGCTCCGAGACGCTGCCCTACCAGAGAGGTGGTAGCCCTGGAAATTCCCATGGCCGGCATATTGAACATACCGATAAGACGGTTTCCCACCCCAAAGGCCGCAATCACGGCAGTTCCAAAGGAGTTGACCAAACCCTGCAGCACGGTAAAACCCAAGGCGGAAACCGCCTGTCCAAAAGAAGAGGGTAAGCCGATCTTTAAAAACAGACGAACCGATTGAAGCTTTGGCCGCATGTTCTGAAGCTTTAACTGCATCCCGTATCTACCTTGAAGGAGGATGTAGAACGCAAGGAAAGAGCCGATGGCCCGGGCAATTACGGTGGCGGTTGCAGCCCCCTGGACTCCCCAGGAGGGAAAAATTCCTATTCCATAGATAAACAGTGGATCCAGGCCAATATTAAGGGCGACGGTTATTACCTGAATAACAAGGGGAACAACCGTACGGCCGATACCCTGCATTGCACTTTGCATTACAATAAATCCAAACATAAAGGGCAGACCGGCAAATACGATCAACATATAATCACGGGTAAAGTCGAATACATTAGCGGGGGTTTGGAGCAGCATAAGGAGGGGACCTGAAAGAAATATGCCCACAAGGGCGATCAAAACCGCTGTTACCAAAAGAATAGTCGTAGATTGGCCCAGGTAGAAATCGACCCTTTCCCGGCTTCCCTTTCCGTGGGATTGGGCTATGAGGGTGGTTCCCGCCATTGATAAACCAATTCCAAATAAAATCAGAAAGAAGATAATTGGAAAGGCGATAGTCGGAGCCGATAGCTCCGCCTTACCAAGCTTACCGAGAAAGAAGGCATCGGTAAGGTTATACAGAGTTTGCACAAGGTTTCCCGCCATTAATGGAAGGGCAATCCTCATGAGCGGCTTGAGCTGAGTCAAATTCATCAAATTACAGAGAAGTCCTTGTTGTGATGGTCAGATATTGTACCTTCGAAAATTCACTTTGTAAACTCCCTCTTAAATCGAATAAATATTTAACAATTTACAATTTTATTGAATAAATATGCAAAAATGCCCGTTATAATACTTGAATAAAGTACTCATAACATTTTTACTATTCAATAATCCCATGAGGAGGTAGAGATGAACATACATACCGGACTATACGATCCGTCCTTTGAACACGATGCATGCGGAGTGGGTTTCATTGCCAATGTGAATGGAGAAAAAACACACTCAATCATTGAAAACAGCATAAGCGCCCTGATCAACCTTGAGCACCGGGGGGCAGTCGGCGGGGATATGAAAACAGGTGATGGTGCCGGTATTCTATTGCAGATACCCGATGAGTTCTTTAGAGCAACGGTAGACTTTACCCTTCCCACGGCGGGCACTTATGGGGCGGGGATGTTTTTTCTTCCCCCTGAAAAAAAGCTGCTTAAAAAGAGCATTTCACTAGTAGAAGAAGCAACAAGCGAAGAGGGAGGTATCTTTCTCGGCTGGAGGGACGTACCCATCAATACGGAAGCCCTTGGAGAAACAGCACTTCAAAGCCTTCCGACAATCAAACAGGCCTTTTTCAGCTTTGAAGGGGCCCAAGGGGAAATACTCGAACGTAGATTATATATTCTGCGCAAAACTATGGAAGCCCGTGCAGAGAACGCCGGATTGGATATCAACAGCTTTTACATTCCCTCCCTGTCGGCACGTACAATTGTCTACAAGGGAATGTTCGTTTCCACACAGTTTACCGATTTTTACCCTGATGTAACCGATCATCGGTTTAAAAGTGCAATTGCCTTGGTACATCAGCGTTACAGTACCAATACATTCCCTTCGTGGCCGCTGTCCCAACCCTTCCGCTATATTGCCCACAACGGAGAAATCAATACGCTGCGGCGCAACATGAACAATATGAGGGCCCGGGAAAGCAGTATTTCATCACCCTATTTTGGTGAAGAAATTCATAAAATAACCCCGATTGTAAATCCCGATGCCAGCGACTCGGCCATATTCGACAGCGTCTATGAACTTTTAGTACAGGGCGGTCGAGACCTATCCCATTCCATGATGATGATGGTCCCCGAAGCCTTCGGGTCACGCTATCATATATCCGAGGATAAACGTGCCTTTTACGAATATGAGGCCGCTATCATGGAGCCGTGGGACGGTCCGGCGGCTATAGTATTTACCGACGGGACACGCATTGGTGCAACCCTTGACCGCAACGGTCTGCGCCCGGGTCGTTACGTTATTACAAAAAGCGGCCAGGTAGTATTGGCCTCCGAGGTAGGAGTAATCGATATCCCTCCTGAGGATGTCATTGAAAAAGGGCGTCTCGCCCCCGGTCGCATGTTTGTAGTAGATACGGAAAAACAACGAGTGATAAAGGACAATGCCCTCAAGGCCTCCGTCTCACGGGGAAAGCCTTACCGACACTGGCTGGAAAAAAACCGCATCGAGCTGAAGGGGCTTTTCGGCCTCCCCAGCCCGGCGCACCTCGATAAAGAGACTTTGTCGACCCGACAACGGGCCTTCGGTTATTCCATAGAAGATATGGTCGATATTATTACTCCAATGGCCTTAAAAGGGCAGGAACCTATAGGTTCGATGGGAAATGATGCGGCCCTAGCGGTGCTCTCCGACCGCCCCCAGCTTCTCTATGATTATTTCAAGCAGATGTTCGCACAGGTGACAAATCCTCCCATCGACGCGTATCGTGAAAGCCTGGTTATGTCTTTGATGAGTTTTGTCGGCCGCGAGCGCAACCTATTGGAGGAAACCCCCGAGCACTGCCGGCAGCTGAAACTTGCACACCCAATTCTTACCAACGACGACCTTAACCATGTACGCAATACCTACATTCCTAACTTCAAGGTCAAAACCGTCTCAATACTTTTTCCTCGCTCCGAAGAGGAAAAAGGAGACCTTCAAAACGCCCTTGAGCGTGTGTGCAGTGAGGTAGAAGCCGGAATAGACGAAGGCTGTGAGCTGCTTATCCTCAGTGACCGCAACATAACAGCCGATCAGATTCCGATTCCCGCCCTTCTGGCAATGGGGGCGGTACAACAGCACCTGGTTGCCTGCGGAAAACGGCATCTCAGCGGAATAATTATAGAAACCGGAGAAGCCCGGGAAGTCCATCACTTTGCAACTCTAGTAGGTTACGGCGCCAGTGGTATTAACCCGTACCTGGTCTTTGAATCCCTCGTGGATCTTAAACAGCGCGGATATATACCGGAAGACATTACCATTGAAGAGGCTACCGAAAACTATATTAATGCAGTGAAAAAGGGACTGTTGAAGGTAATGTCGAAAATGGGAATCTCAACCCTGCGCAGCTATCGCGGAAGCCAGATGTATGAAGCACTTGGTCTCAACAGTGAGTTCATGAGCTCTTACTTTCCCTCCACCGCTTCCCGAATTGAGGGAATTGGAATTGATACAATAGAAAAAGAGACTATTGAACGACATACATCGGGCTTTCGTTTCGATGAGAAACGCCTTGATCACCTTGACTCGGGAGGAATCTACCGGTACAGAAAAAACACCACCAAACACCGTTTTACCCCTCTCGCCATCATAAAACTACAGGAAGCCGTACGCACCGGCAGTTACAGTGCCTTTAAGGAGTATTCCGCCGAAATAAACGATATTGAACATAATCTCTGCAGTTTACGGGGGCTGTTCACATTCAAAGATGCAGATCCCGTCCCCCTAGAAGAGGTGGAGCCGGAGGAGGAAATTGTGAAGCGCTTCGCCTCGGCGGCAATGTCCTTCGGATCACTCAGCGAAGAGGCGCACACCACTATCGCAATAGCTATGAACCGTCTCGGGGCTATGAGTAACTCCGGAGAAGGGGGTGAGGACAATCAGCGGTATGAAGCGCTTGAAAGCGGTGATACGGCGGTAAGTAAAGTAAAACAGATTGCCTCCGGGCGTTTCGGCGTAACCGGCGAGTACCTGGTACACGCCGAAGAGTTGCAAATAAAAATGGCCCAGGGGGCAAAGCCGGGAGAAGGGGGGCAATTGCCTGGGTATAAGGTAAATGATATTATCGCCCGGGTACGGCACTCTACACCGGGGGTAATGCTCATCTCTCCCCCGCCCCACCATGATATCTATTCAATAGAGGATTTAGCACAGCTTATCTACGATCTAAAACACGCCAACCCGAAGGCCCGGGTTTCGGTGAAACTGGTATCGGAGGTTGGCGTTGGCACCATCGCCGCCGGGGTAGCTAAGGGAAAAGCCGATATGGTCCTCATCAGCAGCGGCGAGGGCGGTACAGGGGCCTCTCCCCTCTCTTCACTGCGTCATGCCGGTTCCTACTGGGAGCTGGGTTTATCGGAGACTCAACAAACTTTAGTAAATAACAACTTGCGGGGCAATATAAAAGTACAAGTGGACGGGCAACTGCGAACCGGACGAGACTTGGTAATTGCCGCCCTATTAGGGGCCGAAGAGTTTGGTTTTGGTACGGTCACTTTAGTGAGTATAGGCTGCGTTCTCATGCGTCAGTGCCATTTGAACAGTTGCCCGGTAGGGGTTGCTACTCAAGACCCGGAGCTGAGGAAACGATTTAAAGGCACACCTGAACATCTGATGAACTTTATGCTGTATTTAGCCCGTGAGGTCCGTGAGATCATGGCCTCTCTTGGATTTCGAAAGTTCGATGAAATGGTCGGGCGGGTTGATATGCTCAATATGAACAAAGCTATCAATCACTACAAAGCCAAGGGCCTGGATTTTTCTAAGTTACTGTATCAGCGGGACCGCCAAGAATCCGTCCCCATCCGCTGCATCGAACAAATCAAACCGGATTTCAGCACGACCCTCGACAGCCGCTTTATTAAAGAGGCCCGGAGTGCTATCGAAAATCACAAACCCGTCCATCTAAAGGCTGAAGTGCGTAACTACAACCGTACTATCGGAGCAATGCTGAGCAGCGAAGTCTCCCGCCGCTACGGTGAGGCAGGCCTTCCCGAGGATTGCATAAAAGTAGATATGAAGGGCTCCGCCGGTCAGAGCTTTGGAGCTTTTCTGGCCCACGGAATAACCTTCACCCTTGAAGGTGAGGCAAATGACTATTTTGGAAAGGGTTTGTCCGGGGGCAAACTGATCGTGTATCCGCCGGCGGAATCTAAGTTTCTGGCCCATAAGAATATAATTACGGGGAATGTAAACCTCTTCGGAGCCACCGGTGGCGAGGCCTTTATCAACGGTACCGCTGGAGAAAGGTTCGCCGTACGCAACAGCGGCGCCGTGGCAGTTGTTGAGGGGGTCGGTGACCATGGATGTGAGTACATGACCGGCGGGGCCGTCATTGTGCTGGGCCAGACCGGAATTAACTTTGCCGCCGGAATGAGCGGAGGTGTAGCCTTTGTACTTGATGAAAACCAGCTTTTCGATACCCGATGTAACCTTGAAATGGTGGATGTAGAGCAAATCACCGAAGAGAAGGACGAAGAATTCCTGAAAAAATATATCAACCGTCACATTGAGTACACCGGCAGCCGCCATGCTCGGCATCTTATGGAAATGTGGGAGGAGATAGTACCTCTGTTTGTAAAGGTTATGCCCCTCGACTATAGAATAGCGCTTATGAAGGCGGAGGGCGAGGCAAAACAAGTTCAAGGAGTGAACAATGGGTGAATTACGAGGATTTCTAAAATACAATAAGAAGGTTTCCGGTTATCGGGAAGTAAAAGAACGGCTGAAAGATTACCGTGAAGTGATAAAACGGCTTCCCCAAGAGGAACTTACCCAACAAGCCGCCCGCTGCATGGATTGCGGGACCCCTTTTTGCCACTCCTTCGGATGTCCCCTCGCCAATCTTATACCTGAATGGAATGATGCGGTATATCGCGGCCTTTGGGATGAGGCCTATGACCGGTTGGAACTTACCAGTAATTTTCCCGAAATAACAGGACGAATCTGCCCTGCCCCCTGCGAAAGTGCGTGCACTCTTTCCATTAACGATGCGCCGGTAAGTATCAAAGAAATAGAGATTGCGATTATTGAGACCGCCTTTTCAAAGGGGTGGGTGGTTCCCCAAGCGCCGCGAAGGGAATCGGGAAAGAAGGTAGCGGTAGTCGGCTCAGGGCCCGCCGGCTTAGCGGCGGCCCAGCAACTACGACGGATGGGCCACCAGGTAACAGTATACGAAAAGGACAATGCCCCAGGAGGTATCCTCCGCTACGGCATACCCGAGTTTAAGCTGGAGAAAACAATTATCGACCGCAGGCTGGAAATTTATAGGCAAGAGGGTATCGAATTCGAGATGAACGTAGTGGTCGGTGAAGATATTTCAGCCCGGTATCTCAGAAGAAAACATGATGCGGTTGTGCTTGCTTTAGGATGCAGGGTCCCCAGGCCCATCCCCGTCCCGGGAAGCGAATCGGAGGGAGTCTATTTTGCTCTCGACTACCTGAGCGGGGCTACAAAAAACCTCTACGGCGAACTCTCTGACCGAGAAATGGTGACCGCAAAGGATAAAACAGTGTTGGTACTCGGAGGCGGAGACACCGGGGCCGACTGCGTGGGAACGGCAAACCGTCAAGGGGCAAAGAAGGTGTATCAGTTTGAAATACTGCCCAAGCCAACTGAATGGGACAAAAGCTGGAACCCCGAATGGCCCTACTATCCGAAGATCTATCGTACCGCTTCAAGCCACTATGAAGGCTGCGAGCGTCGGTGGCAAATTAAAACAAAAAAGCTCTACGGGCGGGGAGTCAGTATTGAAAAGGGTATCTTTTGCGAGATCAATTGGAGTAAGGATTCCGCCGGTCGATGGCAGCAACAGGAAATACCCGATAGCGAATTCACCCTCGATATTGACATGGTCCTGGTTGCCGCCGGTTTCGTACAGGTTGAACCCTCAAAGCTTTTGAAAGATTTTAACCTGCAGCTCAATGAACGGGGAACCATAAATATCGATGAGCACTTTCATACCTCCGCCGAAGGAGTATTTGCCGCCGGAGATGCGGTAAGCGGGGCTTCACTGGTGGTAAAAGCGATGAACCAGGGGCGCAGCCTGGCGGACAATGTAAACGAATATCTGTGGTAGCCTTACTCAGCACCTCTCTTAATATGGAGGCGCTGAGAAGGCGTTGACCCTTTAACTGCTCTACCTTATGCTATTTCAGAGGTATGGACGTTTTCTACACACTCACATCACTACTTGATACACTCACCTCTGAAATAATCGGTACAAGCGGACTGTTTTTATTTGCACTTCTTATTATCACCCTCGCCGGAATCAGACTCAGCCGAAGTGCCGACATTATCGCAGACCGGACCGGCCTGGGTGAGGCGGTAGTAGGGGCGGTCCTTCTTGGAGCTGTGACCTCTCTTTCCGGGCTTACCGTTACTTTATTAGCCGCCGGACGGGGCTTACCCCAACTTGCCGTCTCAAATGCCTTCGGCGGAATAGCTATTCAAACAGTATTCCTCTCTATCGCCGATCTCAGTTATACAAAAACAAACCTCGAACATGCAGCAGCCTCCGTAGAAAACATGACCCAGGGGGCTCTATTAATTATTATGCTGTCGATTGTGTTACTCGCGAGCATAGGACCGGAAATCCAAATATTTCACGTCCATGTTGCTACCCCCCTTATGTGTATCGTGTATGTATTCGGCATCCGGCTGCTCCATCATCAGCACGACAGACCTATGTGGCATCCCCGCATGACCGCAGCTACGATAAAGGACAAACCTGATCAAAACACCCTGCAAAACAAATCAATTGTACCTGTTATTGCTACTTTTCTTATTAGTGCACTAGCAATTATCGCCGCCGGTTTCATTCTCACGGATTCTTCCCAGGCGCTAATAGAGCATACCGGCCTCTCCCAGAGTTTTGTAGGGGCACTGCTGGTTGCAGCAGGGACATCGATTCCTGAACTAGTGACGGCCGTCGCAGCTGTAAAACACGGCGCACCAACCTTAGCTGTAGGAGGCATTATCGGAGGTAATATCTTTGATACCCTTTTTGCCGGCGCCGCCGATATCGCTTATACCGAAGGCTCGGTATATCACTCACTCTCTCAACAAGAAAGCTTCCTCATTACCCTAACTATTCTTCTTACAGCTATTCTCCTTACCGGCCTATTGCACCGCCAAAAACAGGGGGTTGCCAATATAGGCTTTGAAAGTTCGGCGATACTCATACTCTACCTTCTTGGAATGCTTGTTATCGGCACGGCATAAACAGCACTTAATTCCGCGAGAATAGTGCTTAGTTTCCGGATGGCACCAATACTCATCCCACATAATATGCCCAGAAATACTGATTTTAGAAACTGATTTTAAAAGCACCCCTCTTGTTTTCTCAAAAAATTAAATTAGACTGTTAGTAACTTAATGCGTCGTATGTGCACAACAAGGAGCACCGTATGAAGCTTATCGTCGGTCACACTAACATGGACCTTGACTGTTTGGGGTCCATCGTACTTGCCAAGTATCTTTTCCCCGATCATGTCACGGTAAAAAGCCGGCTGGTACATCCCGTTGCAAAAAAATTACAGAACCTCTATCAAAACCAACTCCAGTTTCTAAATCCAAAGGACCTTGAGGGTGAGCATATTGAAAAGATGGTAATTGTTGACACCCGAACTTACAGCAGAGTAAAGGAATACTTTGAGTTTATTGAAAACGACAATATCGAGGTTGAAATTTTCGACCATCACCCCAATGATGAGGTAAGCTTTCCGGAAGCGATAATCCACGATTTCGCTTCAGGCTCCAACACCACACAGCTGGGCTTAGAAATAATGCGCCAGGGCATCCGGATTAGTCCGGATGATGCAACAATTGCTCTTACAGGAATCTATGCGGACACCGGAAATTTTACTCATGAAAATGTGGTGGAAAGCGACTTTACAGTAGCCGGATTTTTACTAGATGCAGGGGCATCTTTAAAACTGGTCAAAACATTTCTTAAGCCTTTGGCCGGAAAATACCAGGTTACCCTGTTTCACGAGCTTTTGAATCACCTTGAATACCGTACAATCCATGGCCATCAGGTTATCACCAGCTATTGGGAGGTTGAAACGGAAGCGGAGGGTATCGGGGCGGTAGTTGAAAAGGTGTTTGATGTTGAAAACCAGGATGTATATTTTGGAATATTTCATTTTACAAAGAGAAAAAAGACCCTCATCATCGCCCGTAATCAGAAAGATAATATTCATCTGAATGAAATTCTAAAAGACTTTGGAGGCGGAGGACATGAAAAAGCCGCCTCTGCTACTGTAAAAAATGAATTGGGGAAAACGGTATATGGTAATTTGCTGAACTATCTTAATAAAGCCCTTAAACCGGCGGTTACCGCCGGTGAAATAATGAGCAGCCCCGCAGAGGTAATCGATGTTGCAACTAGCCTGTTGGAGGCATCTCTGTATATGGAACACATTAACCATACCGGCCTGCCTGTAGTGGATACCGACACACATTTAGTCGGGTTTCTCACATTAAGAGACATAATGAAGGGCCGGCGAGCGAATCAAATGCATGCACCGGTAAAAGCGTATATGAGCAAAAAACTGATCACCGCCTCCCCCAGCGTAACCATCCGCCAGGTGGAAGAGCTTCTATTCGGTAACAATATCGGGCATTTGCCTATCGTAAAAGCGGGCCGGATCGTCGGTATTGTAACCCGCACTGATTACCTGAACTATCGTCAAAACGAGATACAAACACGCCAAGCGGCCCTGAAGGATATGGGTTTGGAGATAAAAGAACCCGTCGGCTCCTACTGAACCTTTGCATACATCCTGTTAATCAACTTCAAGGCTGATGTGAGCCCATTTCACTCCAGATACCCTTTCTTTGGAAAAAGATCATGACGCTTCAACAATTCAGCGATAGTCACCACAATCTCCTCAGGAATTCTATGACCCGAATAAGTGAGGGGCGGAGTACGTTTATCATACCCACTTCCGTAAGCCATCACATGATCGATACTCTTGTTTGAATTGGCAAAGGGATTCCCGAAGGGGAGGCTGCTTACTGCAGCAAAAGCGCTTTCCACCACTGTAGAAAGCGTATCGGATATCGAATAGGCTTCCTTGGCTGCCTCTGAAGCCTCAATCGAATGAGCTCCCCCTGCCCCCTGGGTCGCCGATAATACGCTTAACTCAATTATTTTATCCAACTGCGGGGCAAAACAATTAGCAGTACTTAATAGAAAGCCATGATACGGTCCGCCTAGGCCCTTCAACCATTGTGCATAATCCACTTCCGCACCGCGAACCATGAACAAATCCTCCGGCATTAAACCGGACCGAGCAACTTTGTCCTCACCGCTTGTATCTTTAAACAGATAAAAATTAGGATACTTCTTCGCCAGATAGGCAGCTGTGGACGGGTCAATCTCATTTTTCGTAATTTGCGGCAACTGGTAAAGGGTGGTTGGAACCCTATGGTCCAATACCGCCGACAAATCTTCGGTAATATCTTCCTGAGACAAGTCCTCCCCCCGAGGGGCGGTAACCGTTACCCCCGCAAAGGCCGGGGTATTTTCTATGGAGTAACGCTGGGCGACTGATTTTACCGACTCCGCAGCCGCTTTTCTTTCGGTTTCGAGCACCCCCACCAGCACATGTCCGCTGATTTCCTCCGCCTGCGGAAGCAAAAGTTCAATAAGTTCGAGCCGTTCCTCCGGTGTCATTTCCCACCCGTCACCAGTAGAGCCCGGGGCAAGAAAGGCCTGTACATAAGGGGCGATATGATTGATATGGGCAGTCATCCTCTCAGTATCGAATTCCCCCTTTCCCCGGTAATGCGATATCAAAGGACACCACAAAGGAGGAATACCCTGGGGAAAAAGAGTAGAAAAATAGTCGATACGACGCATAACAGCCTCCGTTTTCAAATTCTATAAATAGTATAGTACTATATAAGTGCGGTAACAAACAGGTTCACAGCATCACTCTTTTTTTTTATAATAAGCACATGCAATATAGAAAATTCGGAAAATTGGATTGGCAGGTATCTGCCCTCGGTTTTGGAGCTATGCGGATGCCTACTGTGGATAACGACCCAGGGCACATCGATGAAGAAGCTGCAACTGAAATGGTACACACCGCCGTAAACGAGGGAGTAAACTATATAGATACTGCCTTTCCCTATCATCGGGAAGCGGGAGAAGCCTTTTTAGGAAGGGCCCTGCAAAACGGATACCGTCAGAGGGTAAAACTGGCAACTAAACTGCCGATCTGGAAGGTAGAACAGCAATCCGACTTTCACAAGTTTTTTGATATACAGTTAAAAAGATTGGACACGGATTATATCGACTTTTATCTTATCCATGCCCTGGATGCAGAGCGTTGGAAAAAAACAAAGGACCTGAAAATACTACAGGCCCTGGAAAAGGCCCAATCCCAGGGACTTATTGGACACATAGGATTTTCCTTCCACGATGATTATCCGGTGTTTAAGCAGATACTCGATGAATATGAAGGCTGGGAGTTTTGCCAAATTCAATATAACTTCATGGATGTTGCATACCAGGCGGGCCGACAGGGCCTGAGGGATGCGCATAACCGCGGTTTAGCCGTACTAGTGATGGAGCCCCTCAAGGGAGGACAAATTGCCGCCGAGCCGCCGGATCAAGTAAAACCTGTATGGGACCAGCTCGGGGCCTCAAAGCGACGTAACGGTCATGTTGATCTGGCGCTGAAATGGATCTGGGACCACCCGGAGGTTTCCCTTGTGTTAAGCGGTATGAGCACCATGGAACAGCTCAGACAAAATCTGGCAAGTGCGAAGGAATCTAATCCCCGGGCCTTTTCAAATGAGACCCATATTCTATTTGAACAGCTGCGGGGTATGTATGATGGGCTCCGCCAGGTAAACTGTACCGGTTGCGGTTACTGCACCCCCTGTCCAAGCGGGGTAAATATTCCCAGGGTGCTTCGACTGTACAACGATCTGCACATGTACAACGACCTGCAGCAACCTATAAAAGTGTACAATTATGTACTCGATGGGGAGGAGCGCGCCGATCAATGCACCGAATGCGGGGCCTGCGAAGAGGCTTGTCCCCAAAATATTTCAATTATAGAAGCATTGAAAGCAGCCCACAAAAGCCTTGCACAATAGGTTGCTCGGGCTGCTGCCCGGGCTGCTGCTCGGGATGCTGCTAAAACATAGAGAAAAATCATAATTGAAGGGATATTACCAATGAAAACTTGTTCACAGGAAAAAAACGCGAAAAACTGTAACTGCACTTATCCTTGCAGCCGCAAGGGCCTCTGTTGTGAGTGTCTTACCTATCACCGGCGAATGGGCGAACTGCCGGCGTGTTACTTTCCCGACGACATTGAATCCGGATACGACCGTTCAGTTGAGAATTTTATGCGAATAGTGAAAGAAAGGGGTACATCCTTTCTGCGGGCATAACTAATTATTTCTGAAGTTTCTTTTAGGTCCTCCAAAGTTTAGGTCCGCAAGAAAACTGAAAGTAAACCAGCCGCCATGGTCACCCCGCCTACAATCAGAAAACCGAGGGTGAAACCGGCAACATCCCCCATATAGCCCAGAAAAGAGGGGATAATTCCCGTACCCAGGACTGCAGAAAGCGGCAGAAGCATCGAAACCGCAACATTACGGGAGCGGGGAGGACCAACTTTCGCTAAAACTGCAAGCCCCGCCGGAAAATAGAGGGCCCCGATGGTCGGCTGTAAGAAGACCACCACCACTAAGGCAGGTCCCTGCAGCACTCCCATCAAAAATATCGTAAGGCCTGCCCCGCAGATAGTTATCATAACAGTACGGCGAACACCGATGCGGTCCATCACTAATCCTGCAGACAGCAGGGCAAGGATCGGCAAGAACCTTGAAATACCGAATACATTGTTTGCACTTTTCAGTGAAAATCCCGCTTCGCTTACCAGAAATGTCGGTGTCAAAAGGTATATTCCCTGGATGCCGGCAAGGCCTAAACCAAAGAAGAGCATTAAAATCCAGAAGTTCCGCTCTTTAAACAGGGGAAGGAGGACCTTAAAGGTGGGGGCCTCGCCCTTCGACTTTCCCGCTTTATTACAAAGAAAGAAAAGGAACCCAACTAGTAATACTATTCCGGCAAGGAACCCCACCGTCCCGCGCCATCCCGTATAGTTCAACATTACATTTGCGTACCACGGTGCTAAGACCATACCCAAATGAGGGCCGACCTCATGTAGTGAAAGAGCTTTCTGCCAATCCCGGGTATCAATAAAATCGGTTATTGCTACAATTCCCGAAGGCGGGTATAAACCAGAACCGGCACCCATAAGAAAAACTCCCGCCCGCATAACGTTCATCGTCGGAGCAGCGGCCATTACCGCCAAGGCAGCCGACATCAGCATACTGGACACAAGAATCGTCCCTCGATGGGTAATTTTAGAAGAAATAAAACCGGAACACAGCAAAGCGAGGCTGTATCCGATACTCACGAAAAGGAATAGTTGGGCTGCAGGTCCGTGGCTTACTGAAAAATCGTGTTCCACCCGTACAAGCAGGGGAGAAAGAATAGATCTGGAGAGAATGTTACTGACTACAACCGTTACAATCAGAAGAATGACCGGGATTCCTTCTCCGAATCGAACACCATTTGTTGGATTTATACGCTCTGCCTTCCCGTTCTCTTCGTCCATATAGCTATAACACTTCCACTGTTGTACTCTTACACTATTTATAGAGATTCTGATTGAAAATAGGAGCTGCGTTCCCTAATGAAATCTCGTAATTCAGTGGGTTTTACCCCGAACTTTTTTACCAGAACATCAGTCTCTTCGGCGGCGTTACCGGCCCTGACCGCACGGTAAATAAACATCATCACCAAAATATAAGCAAGCTGCTCGCCCTTTTTTAGACGGTACACCAAAAATTGGAAAAACCCCGGTTTTTCATAACTAATAGTCCGGCCCAATTCCTCTGATAAAATACCGGCTACATCGTAATAGGTGTAATCCTCTTCTCCGGTAAGTTCATAGGCCTTATTGTAATGCTCGGCATTACCGATGCAGCGCGCGGCCGCCTGGGCAATATCCTCCACCGCAATAAAATTGACCCGCCCCTCTCCTGCAGGGACCATCAGCCTCGATTCATAACGTATTTCTTCGCGGTGGGCTGTTATAAGATTTTCCATAAAAAAGCTCGGCCGCAGAAAGGTGTAGGGAATACCAATTTTTTTTATATAATTCTCAATTTTATAATGGGGTGTAGTGTGTTTTTTTTCTACCCCCTGCAGCGAAAGAAACACCAGGTGTTGCACACCCCGTTCACTACAGGCATCAATAAATGGAAACATCCCCTGATTTACCTTTGAAATGGAGGGAGGCCGAACTAAAACTACTGCATCTATGTGTTCCAGAGCAGACTCATAGGTTGAATTATCAAGAAAATCAAAACGTCTTACTTTGATATCCGGATCTTCCAACAAAAAATTCACCCGCTCAGGATTCCTTGCCCCGGCATAGATCTGTAAATCAGTTCTCCCCTTTATGGCCTTGTATACCGCATGTCCAAAATTACCGGTAATTCCGGTTATCAGTATATTCATAGAGAGATCATATATTCACCGATGAAGAAAAATCAAGCCTAATGGAACAGCTTTTTTCCAATGTCCCGCCGATAATAACGGCCTTCAAAATAGATCCTCTCGAGGGCCATATATGCCTCCCGACAGGCGGCGAAGAGGTCTTTTCCCATACCGGTTACCGAGAGAACTCTCCCCCCACTTGTGTACAGACGGCGTTTTTCATTCTCCTCAAGCGATTCTTCTGCTCCGGAGATAAACACTGAAGCTGTAATGGGAAGATCGATTTGAATTGGAAAGCCGCTTTTATATGGTCCAGGATATCCCTCGGAAGCCACCACTACATTACAGGCAACACCATCATAAAAACTCAAAGGAGTCCCATCCAATTGGCCACGAGCAAGATCATAGAGAAGCTGGGCAAAGTCTTCCTTTACCATCGGGATAATTGCCTGGGTTTCGGGATCCCCGAATCGGACATTGTACTCAAGAAGAAACACCTCATCCTCGGTCAGCATCAGCCCGAAATACAGAGCACCGCGATAATCCCATCCTTCACTTTTTATTCCCTCTATAGTTGGAAACAAGATAGTTTCCTCAAACTTTTTCTTATACCTCGGCGTGTAAAACGGATTAGGAGCAATAGCCCCCATTCCACCAGTGTTCGGTCCGGTATCTTCTTCACCTATACGCTTGTGGTCCATGGCGGATATAAGGGACAACACATGCTGCCCGTCGAATAACACGATCACCGAGACTTCTCTTCCCCTTATAAAACTTTCGATTACTACTCTGTGACCACTCTCTCCAAGTGAATCGTCAACAAACAAGGACCGAAGTTCTCTCCGGGCTTCACCCTCCGACTTAGGAATAGTGACCCCTTTTCCGGCGGCCAGCCCGTCAGCCTTTAAAACAATCGGGTAGGTAAGTGTTTTCAGATACTCCAGGGCCTCTTCAAGCTGGTCCTTATGAAAAGTTCGATATTCCGCTGTTTTAACTCCGTACCGGCCCATAAAATCCTTTGCAAAAGCCTTACTCCCCTCTAAAACTGCGGCGGCCTTTTCAGGCCCGACAACAGGAATCCCCGCCTCCCTCAGCATATCCGCCATACCCTCAACCAGGGGTTGTTCGGGCCCTATCAAAACAAGGTCCACCTTTTTCTCAATCGCAAGACGAACCTGCCCCTTCAGATCTTCGGTCTGGTAATTGGTACACTTTGGTGTGCCCGCAGTGCCCCCGTTTCCTGGAACACAGAGGATCTCCCTTACCCGGGCACTTTGGGCAAGCTTCCAGCACAACCCATGTTCACGACCACCTTCACCTACAACCATTATTTTCATCCGTACCCTCCTATCTTATGCAAAGCGGATATAAGTGTCGGAGCTTCTATCTGGTGTATTTTGTGCCGTAAACTTTCCGGAGTCTCATCAGTTGAAAGGCTCACTTTTTGTTGAAGAATAACAGGGCCGGTATCGATACCGGGAGTAACATGGTGGACGGTACAGCCGCTCTCCTGTTCTCCGGAGGACACCACCGCTCTGTGCACATGTATACCGTACATGCCCTTACCGCCGAACTTCGGCAGTAATGACGGGTGAATATTCAAAATACGCCCCTTGTACTCCTCCAGTATACTCCCTTGAAGGATAGAGAGAAAACCCGCCAACACAATAACATCGGCCCGTGGTCGAAGGATATTCAAAAGGGTATCGGACAAATCCTCCGGTTTACCCTGGTGAAACCGGCGGTCAATACACATCGTTTCAACGGAGGAAGCCCATTCGCTGCTGAGTCCTGGAGCATAGGGCCTGTCGGCAATTACACAATTCACTTTAAAAGCCCCCTTCTCTGTCTCTTTCTGCTTCCCTTCCTGTGTCCCCTCCTGTGCTGCATGTAACAGCGGCGGTACAAGACTTCCCTGCCCTGAAATACACACCCCTACTCGAAGCATACACCGCTCCCCCCGCTTACACGACCGATCTCGTACACTGCAATTCCCTCAGCCACCAAGCTTCGTACAACCCTATCCTGTTGTTCCGGGGCTACCGCCACAACAAAACCGATTCCCATATTAAAGGTATGCATCATCTCTTCATGGTCCACCCCAAGTTCTTCAATAAACTTAAAAATAGGAGGAACCCTCCAGGAACCCCTCCGGAGCACCGCACCCACTTCGCCATGAGGGCCGGCAAACATACGGGGCACATTTTCATACAATCCTCCCCCCGTAATGTGGGCCATACCGCGGATCAAGCCCTTTTCGCACAGCGACAACACCGCATCGGTATAGATACGGGTGGGAGTAAGAAGCTCTTCAATCAGGGGACGACCATGAAAATCCATAAAAAGGTCAATTCCACGGGAGCTAATCAAGGCCCTTACAAGGGAAAAGCCGTTACTGTGGACACCCGAGGAAGAGAGACCAAGCAGCACATCCCCTTTTTCAATTTTCGATCCATCGACAAGATGTTCCTGTTCCACGACCCCGAGGGCAAACCCGGCAATATCGAAGTCGCCACGGTGATAAGTCCCCGGCATCTGAGCGGTTTCACCCCCGACCAGGGAGCACCCGCTGCGCCGGCATCCTTCGGCAACCCCCTCAACCACCTCTGCAAGGCCCTCAGCAGCCATATCCGCGTAGGCCAGGTAATCGAGAAAAAAGAGCGGCCGGGCTCCGTGACACAAAATATCGTTCACACACATGGCAACACAATCTATGCCTAGGTTGTTAAGCTGCTTCGCCTGTACCGCTACATGCAGCTTCGTCCCTACCCCGTCGGTCCCGGATACCAGCACCGGCCGCCGGTAATCTCCCAGCTGGTAAAGGGCCCCAAACCCCCCAAGGCCCGAGAGGACTCCGTTCCCATTTGCTCCGCCCCCTGTTTTTTCGGTGGCGGCGGCCACAGCCTTAATACGCTCTACCACATCGGCACCCTTCCGGGTATCCACGCCGGCATCCCTATACCTCATACTGCACCGTCTTCTGCTTAAATACCTCTAGACTTGCTCCAATTGGGGCCCCCACAGGATACACTCCGGCAAAGCAGCCTGTACAAAAGGAATCCCGGCCTCCCAGGGCCCTGGAAAGCCCCTCCAGCGAAAGAAAAGCAAGAGAATCCGAATCGATATATTCTCGCACCCTTTCTTCATCACGGTGACTTGAAATGAGGTCCTCCCGGTAGGGAGTATCAATACCAAAATAACAGGGAAAGGCCACCGGCGGCGAGGCGATTCTGACATGGACCTCCGCCGCCCCCACCTTCCTCAGCCGGGCAACCAGCATCTGCATGGTAGTACCCCGTACAATCGAATCGTCTATCAACACCACCCTTTTTCCCCGTACAGCCCCGGCCAGGGGATTCAGCTTTACCTGCACCGTCCTTCTCCGATCTCCCTCCGAAGGCTCTATAAATGAGCGTCCTGCGTATCTGTTCTTGATCAACGCGATACCGTAGGGAACACCCGACTGTTCAGAATACCCTATTGCCGCCGGCACCCCCGAATCGGGGACCGCCGCGACAAAGTCAGCCTCAACCGCCGCTTCTCCGGCCAGTATTTTCCCGGATTCCCGCCGCATCTCATACACCGATTTACCGTCGACTATAGAATCCGGACGGGCGAAATAGATATATTCAAAAGAGCACGTCTGGGTACGGGTCTTCTCGCTTCCCCGCAGAGAATGTACACCCTCCGAATTAATGACCACAATTTCACCAGGCTCTACATCCCGGAGAAACTCCGCCCCCACCGCCTCAAGGGCACAACTCTCGGAGGCCATCACGTACCCCTCTTTGAGGGTCCCTATACACAAGGGGCGGATCCCGTTCCGGTCGCGGGCACCGATCAGCGTGTCGGAGGTCATCACAATAAAAGAAAAAGACCCTTGTATCGCCTGGGTGGCGTCCCACACCGCCTCGGCGGCCCCCTTCTTTACCGCCGAACGGGCAACCAAATTTAGAATTACCTCGGAATCGCTCTCGGTCCGAAAGACACTCCCCGATTCCTCCAGCAGCTCGCGGATAATCTCGGCGTTGGTCAGGGTCCCGTTATGGACCACCGCCAACTGTCCCTGCTTAGAATGACCGGTCAGGGGCTGGGCGTTCACCGGCGTACTGCCGCCGGCGGTGGAATAGCGGGTATGACCGAGGCCGGCAGTCCCCCCCAGCCCCTCAATTTTTTCCGTTGAAAACACCTCCGAGACAAGCCCCATTCCCTTCTCAAGCTGAAAAGCCGCCTCTCCCCTCCGGGAAGGAACAGGGTTGGCAGACCGGCTTTCTTCTTTTCCATTACATACAATTCCGGCGCTTTCCTGTCCCCGGTGCTGCAGCGCCAGAAGACTGTAGTACAGAATCTGCGAAACCGTTAACTGATCAATCTTCGAAAGCCACACACCGCAGACACCGCACTCTTCATGGAGCTTATCCTCATCCATGGCAGACCTTCTCCAGACGACCGAGAATCTCATGATACGCATCTTCCACCTTGCCGAGGTCCCGGCGAAACCGGTCCTTATCGAGTTTTTCCTTCGTCTCAGCATCCCAGAATCTGCAGGTGTCCGGCGAAATCTCATCGGCCAGAACAATCTCCTCGACCGGCGTTCCGACCTCGCCGACTTCGGCCCCTGTACCAGCCCCAAGCTTCGGGCCAGTCCCTTTGTCCCCCGAACCGGTCCCTGCCGACACCCCGAACCGCGGACGTGCCCAGCCAAACTCAAGTTTGAAGTCAATAAGCCGAACCCCCTGTTGCAGAAAAAAGGGCTCCAACACTCCGTTGATCCGCTTGGCATACCTGTAAATCACCTCCAGGTCCTCCCACGAAGCCAGACCAAGGGCAACCGCATGGTAATCGTTCATCGGCGGGTCGCCAAGGTCATCATTTTTATAGGTCAGTTCGTAGACCGGTTCGCGAAGGGGCGTCCCCTCCTCAACAGCGAAGCGCTTCGACATGCTGCCCGCCACCACATTGCGAATAATAACCTCAAGCGGAATAATCCGGGTTCTTCGACAGAGCTGGTCCCTGGCTCCCGTTTTTTCGATAAAGTGCGTATTCACCCCGTTCTTCTCCAGCAGCTGGAAAATCAGCGCAGTAATAGCATTGTTCATCTCGCCCTTACCGGCAATACTCCCCTTTTTTTCACCGTTAAAAGCCGTAGCATCATCCTTATAATGAATCAACACCCTCTGCTCATCTCCGGTTTCAAACAACTGTTTTGCCTTCCCCTCATACAACATATTATTCATTCAAACACCTCCCGGTTTTGTGGTTCCTTCATCAATTTCTCCGCACGCTCCTGGCGCAGCTTCTGCAATTGCCTCTCCAAGTTCATCGTCTTCGTTTTCTGCTCCAGCTCCCGCTTTGTTTTTGGCTCCGGCCCTGACTCCAGCCCTGACTCCAGCCCTGGCTCAGGCGCTTGCTCCAGCCCTTGCTCCGGCGCAAAGGTGTCCCCCCGGGCCTGTCGATCGCCCTTCGAACCGCCCGCTGAGCCACCCACTAAACCACCCGCTGAGCCGCCCATCGCCAGCATCTGTACCGCCAGCAATCCGGCGTTGTAGCTGTTGTTCACCCCCACCGTGGCCACGGGAACCCCCTTCGGCATCTGTACAATCGACAGCAGGGCATCCAGCCCGTCAAAAGCCGCCCGAATCGGCACCCCAATCACCGGCCGCACCGTATACGAGGCAATAACCCCCGGCAGATGGGCCGCCAGCCCCGCCCCGGCAATAAACACCCTCGTCCCGGCAGCAACCTGACCCTCAATATAGGCCTTCAGCTCCTCGGGCATCCGGTGGGCCGACAAAATCCTCGCCTCCCACTCCACGCCGCAGGCATCCAGCGCCTCCACCGCCCCCTTCATCACCTTCGAATCCGAGGAACTACCCATCACAATCGTCACTTCCATCCTTCACCTCTCATAAAACTCTCATAAAAAGTACTCCACCCCAGCCCGGAACAAACCCTGGTCCTTCCGCCCGGGAACATTTATTGCCACCCCGTCTCCTATCCGCTCGGAGTGCCCCATCTTGCCCAGCACCCGCCCGTCGGGACTGCAAATCCCCTCAATCGCCGCCGCCGAACCATTTGGATTGTCGGGAAACTCCGCCGTGGGCTCCCCCGCCGCATCACAGTACTGAAAAACCACCTGACCCTTCTCAAACAAACCTTCCAACTCTTTTTTTGGGGAAAAATAGCGTCCCTCGCCGTGGCTCACCGGCACGAAATGGACATCCCCCAGGGACACTGCGCTTAGCCAGGGTGAGCGTAGCGAAACAGTCAGCGTTGCCACGTAACGGGACACATGACGGCCCACGGCGTTTTGCGCCAGCGTCGGCATATCCGCCGAGGGGCTGCGATACTCTCCATAGGGCAGCAACCCCGTCCGGACCAGCGCCTGAAACCCGTTGCATATCCCCAGCACCAGCCCGTCGCGCCGGTGAAGCAGATCGTTCACCGCCTCCATCACCGCCGGACTCCTCAGTACCGCCGCTACATATTTGCCCGCCCCCGCCGGCTCATCACCGGCGCTGAAGCCGCCGGGAAGCATCAGAATCTGCGCCTGTCCAATTTGCGTTGCCAGTTCCGAAATCGACTCCTCCACCTGCTCCAGCCCCTTGTTGCGAAACACCATCACCTCCGTTTCAGCGCCGGCGTCCCTGAAACGTGCCGCCGACTCATCCTCGCAGTTGGTCCCCGGAAATACCGGCACCAGCACCCGCGGAACGGCCTTGCCCCCGGCGGTGCGGCCCCTGCAGCTGCGGCCGGGGCGTTCCTTCACCCAATCTCCACCACCAATCTTCGTAAGAGCCGGGTCGACGGGCGAAGGGGCCCCCGGTGTGGCGCTCACCGGAAACACATCTGCCAGGGGCGACTGCCACTCCTCCAGCAGCTCGTTTAGGAGCCGACCATTCAGATATGGTTCGGCACTCGTTCGGCCGAGCAGCTTGATTCGGCTCCCCGCCGGCGGCTCCGGCAGGTCTCCCGCCGACTCTACCTCCAGCACAAAAGCCCCATAACGGGTTTCCGCCGAGGGCGCGGCGTCAGTTGAGGCTCCGATAAAATTGCCGAAGGCCATCTCCCGCAGGGCTGTCTGCACCCCACCCTGCCGCAGACTACGGGCCGCCTTTATTAGGCCCGCGACAATTTGACGATGCAGATACCCGAGGCAACGCCGGAGGGCGGGCAGGTCCACAATCTGTTCCTCCTCGGTATCTACCTGCAGCAGGACTATATCGTGGCCGGGGGCCTTGAATTCCGGTGAGGTAACCTGCTCAAGTGTTCCGGGGGCCACCGCGAAGGCCGCAAGCGTAGGGGGGACGCTGAGCTCTTCAAAGCTCCCGGACATACTGTCCTTACCGCCAATCGCCGGAGCCTCCAGTTCAATCTGGGCCCGGTAGGCTCCCAGGAGGGCGGCAAAGGGCTTGCCCCACCTGTATGGGTCGTGTTCCAGTCGCTCAAAGTACTCCTGCAGGGACAGCCTCACCCGCGCCGGGTCGGCCCCAGCGGCGGTGATCCGACAGACCGCCTCGACCACTGCATTCAACCCGCCGCGGTAGGGGTCCCAGGAGGCTATATCGGGATTGTAGCCGGCGGCCATAAAACTGACCGTTGAAGTACGTCCCCCTTCAACCGGCAGCTTCGCCGCCATCGCCTCGGCGGGGGTCAGTTGGCGGGCACCGCCGAAGGGCAGCAGCACGCTCCGCGCCCCGATGGTGGAATCAAATTGCTCAACCAAGCCCTGCTGCCCCACAAGGTTCATACCAGCAAGGGATCCGCCGGACCCGCCGATAGGTACCACCTCGGCTCCGCCCGGCGGGTCCAGAGGCCCGGGGGGTGGGGCAATTTTTATGGACACCCGACGGGCGGCGCCGTTGCTGTCCAAAAAGCGGCGGCTGATATCCACAATCTTCGTACCACGCCACTGCATACGCAGGCGCTCGCCCCCGGTGACCCGGGCAATCTCAGTGGCCCGAAGATTGTCGGCGGCAGCAGCCGCACTCATAAACTCCCGGTCCGCCGGCTCGACCACCAGCGCCATCCGCTCCTGCGACTCCGAGAGGGCAAGTTCAACTCCCTCCAAACCAACATACTTTTTCGGCAGGGCATCCAGATTGATCTCGAGGCCGGGGGCAAGTTCACCCACCGCCACCGCAACACCGCCGGCACCGAAGTCGTTGCATCGTTTGATGCGCTGGGCAACCTCCGGGCGGCGAAAATAGCGCTGCAGCGCCCGCTCCTCCGGCGGGTTTCCCTTCTGAACCTCCGCCGCGGCGGTCTGTACCGAATCGGTGGTGTGGCCCTTGGATGATCCGGTAGCCCCGCCGATACCGTCCCGCCCGGTGGCCCCTCCGACCAGCAGTACTACGTCGCCGGGGGCCGGCGTTTCACGGCGCACCTGCCCTCGCGGGGCAGCCCCAATAACCGCACCCACCTCCATCCGCTTAGCCTCAAAGCCGGGATGGTAGCACTCCCTCACATAGCCCGTAGCCACCCCCACCTGGTTGCCGTAGGAGCTGTAGCCCCGGGCAGCCTCGGTGGTAATGATGCGCTGGGGCAGCTTGCCCGGCCGGGTATCCCCCAGGGGCTTCCGAGGGTCGCCGCTGCCGGTAAGCCGCATGGCTTGATACACATATCCCCGGCCGGAGAGGGGGTCTCGGATAGCCCCGCCCAGACAGGTGGCCGCCCCGCCGAAGGGTTCTATTTCGGTGGGGTGGTTGTGGGTCTCGTTTTTGAACATCAGCAGCCAGTCCTGTTCGCCCTCCGGTGTGTCGACCTGCACCTGAAAACTGGCGGCATTGACCTCCTCCGACTCTTCCAGATCGCCTAGCTTACCCCGCCGCCGCAGCTCCCGCATGCCCGCCAGGGCAAGGTCCATCAGGGTGGTCTCCCGGCCGGACCGACCGGAGTCTGCCTGGGCCCGGCGGAACATTTCGTAACTCTGCTGCAGATGGCGTTGCCGCTCCGGCGCTTCGATTTCTACCGAGTCGATTGTGGTGGTAAAGGTGGTGTGCCGGCAGTGGTCCGACCAGTAGGTGTCCAGTACCCGTAGTTCGGCGATGGTCGGGTCTCGCTGCTCTTCCTCGCGGAAGTAACGGCACACCAGCTGCAGGTCCCCCGGCTGCATGGCCAAACCCAGTGTACCCTGCAGCTGCTGGAGTGTATCCGTAGATAGCTGCCGGAACCCGGACAGGTATGAGGGCCCCGGCGGTTCCGGGGCGTGGCCCTCTAAAGTGTCAAAGAGTGCATCTGAAGCTATTCGGGACTCTACAGGATTTAGCAGATATCTTTGGATAGCCTCAAGGTGACTGCGTGTTATCCCAACCCCATAAAATAAATACACCCTCGCAGTCTTTACTAGGGCGTAGGGCTGGTCGAGGATGAGACTTATCGCCTGGGAAGCGGCTTCGGCCCGGGCATCGTATTGTCCGGGTAGATATTCGAGGGCAAGATGGGCGTCGGCCTCGGGCAACTCGTGACTTGAGTACACCCGCTCGGAGGCGGGGTCGGAGAAGACCTGGTCTCGGACCTGAGGGAAGGCTTCCGGGCCTGGGTCGTAGAAGTCGTAGCGCTGGAGGATGCGGACCGAGGAGAGGGCGGTAATGCCCAGGCGCCTGCGGAGGGTGTCCTGAAGCTTTGGGTTTTCGTGGTCGAGCTCGGGCTTTTTTTCGACGTAGAGCCGGCGGACTGGGGGATGGGGGCTGAGTTTTGAGTCTTCAGCTCCGCTGTTGGCGGCGGAAGGGGCAATGCCTTTGATGTCCGTGATCCCCATGGTCGTTTCAGTGGTTGAATGTGTGGGCATAGTTCACCGCTGCTTTCATGCCGGAGAGGCTGTGGACGTGGCTTTCGCGAACGCCGGCTGTGGTGAGTCGGACGAAACGGGCGTAGTCCTGCAGATCGCCGACGGTCGGGCAGCCGCAGTAGCCCATGCCCTTGCGCAGTCCCTGCATCAGCTGGTAGATGAAATCGGCCACCGGTCCTTTGACCGGTACTACCCCCTCTACTCCCTCCGGTACCGGCGCGGCGGTCTGGTTGGAACTGTCCTGGTAGCGATCGGCGCCGCCGGCCTTTAGGGCGCCTTCGGAGCCCATGCCGCGATAGAGTTTGAAAAGTTGTCCGTCCTGCTCGAAAACTTCCCCGGGGGCCTCCTGATAGCCGGACAAGAGGTTGCCCAACATGACTGTGGAGGCGCCGGCGGCCAGGGCTTTGACGATGTCCCCGGAGTAGCGGATACCGCCGTCGGCGATAATCGGGATACCGTAGGGCTTGGCAGCCTCGGCGCACTGCAATACCGCCGAAAGCTGGGGAACACCGATTCCCGCTACAATGCGAGTGGTGCAGATAGACCCCGGCCCTACTCCGACTTTGACTGCATCGGCGCCGGCTTCGATTAGTCGGCGGGTGCCGCCGGCGGTTGCCACATTGCCGGCGATCACCGGTAGTGAGCAGCTCTTTTTGACGGCTCTCACGGTGTCGACCACACTTTTCGAATCACCGTGGGCGGTGTCGATCACCAGAAAGTCCACCCCGCTCTCCTGCAGAAGGGGCAGCCGTCTCTCAAAGTCCGCCGGGGCGACCGCCGCACCGACGATGCGGTGTGAAGCGGACCGGAGGCCGTCGCTTCCTTTGCTGGAAGTGCCGGAGAGGCGGCCGGGTGACGGGCCGTGGGCTTGTGTGGCCCCCTCGACTACTTCCGCCTGCTTTATGCGTTGCCCCCGGGGGGCGCTCTCGACCTGCGCGGCTGGTCCCGACTGCTTGGTCTCTTCCACCTGCGCGGCCTGCTGCGCCGGGCTCATGTTGCGGTGAATTACCCCGGCTCCCCCGGAATCACCCAGGGCAATTGCCATATCCCGTTCGGTAATAGTGTCCATGGCTGCCGAAAGAACCGGAATTTTCAGCTCTATTCCGCGGCAGAGCTCGGTTTGTATGTCCGCCTGGGACGGCAGAATCTCAGAATAGCCCGGCTGCAGCAGCACATCGTCATAACTGATGGCCCTTGGAATGGATTGATGCACTTTTACTCCTCCCCGCTCGAATCGAGCGTGTATATCGGCGCTTTAAAACGTAAAAGCCCCGAACCGCAGAGGGCACCATGCCCACCCCGGTTCGGGGCCATCGATCGCAGGCCTGCAGAGGCGGCATCGACCGCATGCAGGCACCTGGCGGCGGGAAAGCCGCAATGACCTTCCCGCTGCTGCGTATGCACATACGCGTGCACACTTTTCGGCACACCCGGCCGGCGCGCCCGAATGTGCGTGCTCTTGTAAATGAATGGATTCTGTGTCTCTTTGAAGTAGAAGTTAGTGGTACAGTGAGCTTCCATGCAGAAGGATCACATATTGGACTTTATTTGTCAATACCAATTTTAAATGTTTTACTGCACACTGCACACTGCACACTGCACACTGCACACTGCACGAAAGAAAAGTACCAAACAGAAGCAAA